>JBBSQZ010000026.1:0-18545 GCA_038243565.1 Rhodothermales bacterium
AGCGCTGCGGATGCTCCGGAACAAGGTGCAGACGATGCCCCGCCGCAAGCACGGCAACCTGCCGCTGTGAGGGACGGCAGGTCAGAGCACTAGAAGGATCTGTGACCCGTCAGTCTGGAGCGGGGGCTAGATCTGCGACCGTAGAAGCACCGCAGCCCGACAGTTTGGAGAGAAGGCCGCTCCAGGCAAGGTCTCTCCCCACTTCAAACCCCAAACTCCAAACTGCATTCCCTCTCACTCCACCCGCGTCACCGTGTAGCCCTTTGCGCGCAGCATGGCGACGACGCTGTCCGGCCCGATGAGGTGGCCGGCGCCGACGACGACCATCACGTCCTCGGGGTGGCCGTACGGGTCCGTGCGGGCGAGGAACGCCTCGATCTGCGGCGTCCAGCGCGCGTTGCGCTCCGTCAGGAGGCGCTGCCGGAGATTGGCGGACGAGCCCGTGCCGGCGTCGACGAGCGCGGCGAGGGCGACGTCGTCGCCCGCCTCCCACGCGGCGATGAGGGCGGGCAGGCCTGTCTCGGGGTCGTCGCCCGAGCCGTCGAGGGCGTCGCGGAGGAAGGCGATCTGGTCCTTCATCGAGAGGCCGTCGAGCGCCGCGGCCTGGTCCGAGACGGTCTCGAGGCCGATGCGCGCCTTGCCGTCCGCGGTGGCGCGGGCGAAGAGGACGTTGTCCGCGCCGGCGGCGGCGATGAAGCGCGCGGGCCCGTCCGGGATGTTGGCGAGGACGAGCGCGACGAGCCACGGCTCCATGGACTCGACGGCGGCGAGCGAGAGGCCGGCCGTCTCGATGCGCCGCTCGAGGCGCCGCGTGTCGGCGGGCCCGAGGCGCTTCGAGAGGCGGACGCCGTCCGTGGCGATGCCCATCTGCGCCGCGGCGGCGGCGCCCTCGGCGAGCGTGCCCATGTCGACCTCGAAGGTGAGCGCCTCGGCGTCGTCGTAGGCGGCGCGGGCGGCGCCCGGCAGCACGTCCGTGCCGGGGCGCAGCGCGTGGACCGAGCCGTAGAGGTAGACGCTGCTGTCGGCGTCGTCGAGGCGCCACAGCAGCGGGCGCCGCGGGCGCGCGTCGGCCTGCGGGGCGGGCGCGGGCGGCGGGGGAGGGGGCGCCGCGTCCTGCGCCTGTGCCGGGAGAGGAACGGCAAGACCGGCGAGGAGAGCGGCGGCAAGACGGGCGAGGCGCATGTCGGGGGCAGAGCGGAGCGGAAAGATCGGACACGGCGCCACGGCGCAGCGCGGTGTCCGGGTTGTGTGACGAATCCGTTCCGAACCGCCGCCCAGAGGCCGTGCGGGCAGATCTAGGCCATCAGTGCAGCATCTCGTCACGCAGGTCTTGCCCCCGGGGACAGTTGTGGCCTTATGTTCCCCGTCCGCGCTCCGGCCCGGCCGGAGCCAGCCCACCACTAGCCCGACTCGACTGCATGGCTCGTCTCGCACTCGCGGCACCCCTGCTGTTCGCCTCGCTCCCCGCGATGGCCCAGTCGGCCGCCACGGACCCCGTCGCTCCCCGTCCCGCCGCGCACTTCGCGGCCGACGCGGCGACGCCCGGGTTCGTGCCCGCCGACTCGCTCTCCGCCGACCAGCTCGCCCGCCGCCTCGCCCGCCTCTACGAACGCCAGGCGACCCTCCTCGACGCCTCGGCCGACGGCGACCAGGGCCGCTACGCCGCCCTGCTCGACGACCTCATGTCGGACCTGCAGCTGCTCGGCCAGCGCCCCGGCGTGATGTTCGACAGCCGCTTCCGCGACGCCTACTCGGCCGTCCTCACGGAGTACGAGCGCTTCTACGACGTCTCGGCCCTGGACCGCGGCGACGTCTTCGCCCTGCGCGAGGCCGGCATCGACGCCGTCGAGCGCGGCTACGACCTCGGCGTGCCGCTGCTGGAGCACGTGACGCTGCCGGACCGCCAGACCTACGCGACGTCGATCCCGATGGACGTCAACACGCAGGTCGAGCGCTACGTGCAGTTCCTCGTGCGCCGCCCGAGCCACGTCGAGCGCCTGCTCTCGCGCTCGGAGACGTACCTCCCGATGATCGAGCGGATCCTCGCCGAGGAGGGCGTTCCTGACGAGCTGAAGTACCTCGCGATGGTCGAGAGCGCGCTCAACCCGGCCGCGCAGAGCCACATGGCCGCCGC
Organism: Rhodothermales bacterium; assembly: GCA_038243565.1. Lineage (GTDB taxonomy): Bacteria > Bacteroidota > Rhodothermia > Rhodothermales > Rubricoccaceae > DASVSE01. Next base: position 2,135 of record JBBSQZ010000026.1, read on the forward strand.
CGGCATGTGGCAGTTCATCCGCGCGACGGGCGCCGCCTACGGCCTCCAGGCGACGAGCGACGTCGACGACCGGCTGGACCCGGAGCGCGCCACACGCGCCGCGGCGCGCCACCTCCGCGACCTCCACGACCGCTTCGGCGACTGGCAGCTCGCGCTCGCCGGCTACAACTGCAATCCGGCCGTCATCGCCCGCGCCGCGCAGCGCTTCGAGGCCCGCACCGGCCGCCGCGCGACGTTCTGGGACATCGAGGAGGCGATCCCGCGCGAGACGCGCGCCTACGTCCCGATGTTCATCGCGACGAGCCTCGTCGTGTCCAACCCGTCGGCCTACGGCCTCTCGCCGACCGACGACCCCGGCCCGGAGTACGCCTTCGACCGGATGCCGGTCGAGGCCGGCACGTCGCTCGGTACCATCGCCCGCGAGATCGGCGTCTCGGAGGCCGCCATCCGCGCGCTCAACCCGAGCCTCCGCAACGGCCGCGTGCCGTCGGGCCGCGGTGCCCAGACGGTCCGCATCCCGCCCGGCCTCTACGCCGCCAACTCGGGCGCGCTCGCGCGCTACGCCCCGTCGAACGGCTCCGGCCTGCGCGCCTCGGCCGAGACGGTGTCGTTCGGCAGCCGCGCCAACCGCCCGATCGCGCCGCAGGAGCGCGGCGCGGCGCTCCAGATGGCCGCCGCCCGTGAGCGCGACCGCCCGGCCCGCCGCCCGACGACGCCGCCGGTCCGACGCGACGCCCCGGTCGACCAGTACGCCGCCGCCGCGCCCCCGGAGGTCGCCGCGTTCGAGCGCCAGCAGGAGATCGCCGCCGCCCGCGCCCAGACGGCCGCGCCGGCCGCCACCGCCCTGACCGGCCGCGAGGCGCTCATCGCCGCCCGCGCCACGATGGTCGCCGAGGCAACCGGCGAGGGTGCCGACGAGGAGACGGCCGAGGCCCCCGAGCCTGTCCGCGTCGCTCAGGCGCGCCCCGCGCCGGAGCCCGAGCAAGCGCCCCGCGTCGCGCAGGCGCGGCCCGCCCGCGTGCCCGTCCGCGTCGTGTCGGACCGCGCCGAGCGGCGCCCGACGTCGCACGTCGTCGCCCGCGGCGAGTCCCTCACGGTGATCGCGCGCCAGTATGGCGTGACCGTCCAGCAGCTCCGCGACTGGAACGGCGTCGAGGGGAACCGCCTCTTCGCCGGCCGGCGCATCGTCGTCTCCGCCGACGCGGCGCCGGCTGCGTCCGCGCGCAGCCGCCGCGCAGCGGCGCCCGTCGCGCCGCGGAGCTACACGGTCCGCTCGGGCGACAACCTGACGCGCATCGCGCGCCAGCACGGCGTCTCGGTGCAGGACCTCCAGCGCTGGAACAGCCTCCGCGACGGCAACGTCCGCGCCGGCCAGACGCTGCGCCTCCAGGGCGCGACGCGAGGATAATCCTCCGCCGTCGCCGGTCCGCCGCGCGCCGCCTCCCACCGGAGGCGGCGCGCGGTGCGTTTAGATGTTTGGAGACCCGGCCCGGGGTGGAGCGTCATGCCGTGCATTCAGAGGTGCTTGTCCGGAACATTATGCAAGCTGCTGCTTGTATGACCCCTCTCCTTTTCCCTCCTCCCATGCCAGATCTCCCGGTCGTTCTGTTCGCCATTGCCGCTGTCATCGGCGTCACGATGGCGGTCCGCCACTTCGGTGGCAAGGAGACGCCGCTCAGCGTCGGCCTCCTCCACGGGGCGTTTGCTGCCACGGGGCTCGTGCTCCTGATCCTCGCCGTGATGCGCGCGCCAGAGGCCGGCCTCGGCGGCGTCTCGCTCGGGCTGCTCGTCGTGGCCGCGCTCGGCGGGTTCGTCCTGCTCGCCCGCCAGCTCCGGAAGCAGCCGTGGCCGAACGGGCTCATCCTCCTTCACGGGGGTCTGGCCGCGGCCGGCTTCGTGGTGCTCCTCGTGTGGGTCTACGGCAGCTGATTCCACCATGCGCACCCTCCGACTCCTAGGCGAGCCCGTCCACCCGCCCCTCGTCCACATCCCGCTCGCAGTGATGCTGATGGTCCCGCTGTGGGACGCCCTCGGCGTGTTCCGGGGCGACCCGCTGTGGTGGGGGATCGCGTTCTGGACGCTGGCGCTGGGGCTTTGCGTGGGCGCGCTGGCGGCCCTGGTCGGCTTCCTCGACTACGTCCGCATCCCTCAGAGACACGCAGCGCTCCCCGTCGCGACCCGTCACCTGGTGGCGATGCTCACGGGCGTCTCGGTGTTCGTCGTGCGGCTCGTGCTGCAGGGCGGCGCCGGAGTGCCAGACAACGGGTGGACGCTGCTGGCCGTCTCCGCCATCGGCGCCCTCGTGGTCGCCGGCGGCGGCTGGCTCGGCGGGCAGCTCGTCTACCACCACGGCATCGGCGTGGACCCGCCGGTGGACGCCTGACGATGCCCGCCGCGCACCTCCCCGAGGTTCGGCGCGCGCTCCTCGCCCGGCTCAAGCACGCCGGGCCGAGCACGACGGCGGAGCTGGCCGCTCACGCCGGCGTAACCTATGAGGCCGTCCGGCAGCACCTCCGCGCGCTCTCGGCAGGCGGGTTCGTGGCGAAGCAGACGGCGCGGCCGCAGGGAGCCGGCCGGCCGGCGAGCCACTACGCGCTCACGCCGGCTGGCGACCACGCCTTCGCGAAACGCTACGACACGCTCGCCGTCGACCTGATCGACGCCGCCGTCGACGTCCTCGGGCCGGAGGCGCTGGAGCTGCTGCTGGCGCGGCTGACGGAGGAGCGCGTGCGGGCGTGGGCCCCGCGGCTGGCGGGCCTCTCGCTCGAGGAGCGCCTCCTCGCCCTGCGCGAGATCTACCTCGACGACGACCCCTTCACCTCGGTCGAGGCCGGCGCGGACGGGCTCCGCCTGATCGAGCGCAACTGCCCGTTCCTCAACGTGGCCTCGCGCCGCCCCGCGGTGTGCAGCGTCACGGTGTCCGCGCTGACACGGCTGCTCGGGGCCGAGGTCGTGCGCGACGAGCGGTTTCAGGAAGGCGACGGGCGGTGCGTCTTCCGCGTGCTCGCCGACCGGCCCGTCGACCCGGAGTCGTTCACGTTCGCGTGGGAGGCGGACCCGCCCCGCCCGACCGCTCCGCGCGCGCAGGCATGACCGGTCCGGCTCCAGCCGCCCCTCGCCGCCCTCGCATACACGGGACGACGGAGCGGCGACGCCGCGGGCGCGGCGCTACGTCCGGTTGGCGCCTTCACCCTCGACCCACGAGACGGCGTGCGTGATGAGCTCTGTGCCGTTGGCCAGCCCGAGCTTGGCCTTGATGCGCGCGCGGTAGCTCTCGACCGTCTTCACCGAGAGGTGCAGGCGCTCGGCGATGTCGCGCGTGGCGACGCCGCGGCCGGTCATCTCGAACACCTCGAGCTCGCGGTCCGAGAGCATCGCGAGCGGCGACTCGGTGGGCGCGCGGCCGGCGGCGGCGCCGAAGAGCATCCGGTCCTTGAGCTCCTCGGAGAGGTGGATGCCGCCGCGCAGCACGCGCCGCACGGCGGCCACGAGGTCGTCGCCGGCGGCGAGCTTCGACAGGTAGCCGCGGGCGCCGGCGCGGACGGCGCGCTCGGCGTAGAGCGCCTCGTCGTGGCGCGACAGGACGAGGACGGGCAGGCCGGGCCTGAGCGCGGCGAGGTGCCGCACGAGCTCGATGCCGCTCATGCCCGGCAGCGAGATGTCCGTCACCACTAGGTCCGGCGCGACGGCGTCGAGCATGGCGAGCGCCGCCTCGGCGTCCGTCGCCTCGCCGGCGACGGTGAAGTCGGGCTCGGCGTCGAGCGTCTGGGCGATGCCCTGGCGCAGGAGCGGGTGGTCGTCGACGAGCAGGAGTCGGGTCATGGGGTCTGGAAGCCGGGGCCGCGGAACGGGACGCTACACGCGACGACGGTGCCGCGATCCGGGGCGCCCGGGGCAGCGCCGGGCGAGCGGATCTCGAGCGTCCCGCCGGCGAGGTGCGCGCGGTAGTGCATGATGCGGAGGCCCATGCCGCGGGTGTCGGGCGCGCCGCGGACCGGCGCCGAGACGCTCGCGTCGGCGCTCGCGGCGGCGGCGTCCTGGGCGCCGTCGAAGCCGCGGCCGTCGTCCTCGATGCGCAGCCGGAGGTGCTCGGCGCCCTGCGAGAGGTGGATCGCGACGTGCGTCGCCCGGCCGTGCTGGGCGGCGTTGGCGACGGCCTCCTGCGCGATCCAGAAGAGGTTCGCCGCGGCGTCCGGCTGGAGCGCGTTGGCCTCGGCCGGCCCGTCGCCGTCGGTCTCCGCCGTCACGTCGACGCCGTAGAGCGCGCCCGCCTGCGCGGCCACGTGCGCCAGCGCCGCGGCGAGCCCGTTTCGCTCGAGCTCGACCGGCACGAGCAGGCGCGCGAGGCCGCGCGCCTGCCGGTCCGCCTCGTCCACGAGCCCGACGAGGCGGTGTGCCTCGGCGGCGCCGGCGGACTCCTCGCCGTCGAGCGTGCGGGCGAGGCTGCGCAGGAAGAGGCCGATGGCCGTGAGGTGCTGCCCGAGGCCGTCGTGGAGGTCCTGCCCGATGCGCCGGCGCTCGGCGTCGGCCACGCGCAGCACCTCGCGCTCGAGCACGCGCCGCTCCGAGATGTCGCGGACGAGGCCGGTGAAGACGCGGCCGCCGCCGGCCAGCGGGACCTCGCTCACGGCGAGGTCCATCGGGAACGTCGTGCCGGACTTGCGGCGCCCGACGACCTCGCGGCCGATGCCGATGATGCGCGCCTTGCCCGTCGTGTGGTAGGCCTCGAGGTAGCCGGCGTGCTCCGAGTGGTACGGCTCCGGCATGAGCATCTCGACCGTCATCCCGAGGACCTCCTCGGCGGCGTAGCCGAAGATGCGCTCGGCGCCGGCGTTGAAGCTCTCGATGCGCCCGCCGGCGTCGATCGTGATGACGCCGTCGACGGTCGTCTCGACGATGGAGAGGGCGCGGGCGCGGCTCTCCTCGAGCGCGTGGCGCGTGTCCGACAGCGCGAAGCGCGCGTGCAGCGCAGCCGCCGCGGCGCGGAGGAAGGCCCACTCCGCGGGCGCGAATGCCCGCGCCTCGGCCGGCAGGACGGCGAGGAGCGCGAACGGCCGGTGCGCCCCGCCGACGCGCACGGCGAGGCCGCCGCCGACGCCGGGCAGGCCCGGCGGCACGGGCCGCAACTCGACGCACGCCGCCCGCGCGAGCGCGTCGGCGAGCGCGCCCTCGGTAGGGACGGTCTCGGGCGCAGCGTCCCAGCCGGCGTGCGTCGCGACGCGCAGCGTGCCGGGGGCGTCGGCGTCCAGCGCGAACACGGCGGCCGGCGCGCCGAGCGCCTCGGCGATGATCGTCGCCTCGGTGCGGCCGGTCGGGTCGGCCTGCCCGAAGCCGGCCTGCGCCAGCTCGCGCAGGGCCAGCTCGGCGAGCGGCGCGGCGAGCGCGGGCGGGAGCGTCGGGGTCACGGGATAGCGCAGGGCAGGCGTGGGAATCTAGGCGCGTAGGGGGGAGCCGGACACGCCCCGGGAAATGCCCCACGCGACGCCCGTCAATCTGGCGAGGCGACGGCGAGGCCGCGCCCGGCAGGCGCGCCCCGGCGCGCGCCGTACGCTATCCGTTTCTGCCCTTCCGTCCCGTGCAGCCGTCCCCTCAGCTCGTCCAGACCGGCCGCAAGCCGGCTCGCCCGCGCAACATCATCGCCGGCATCCTCGGCGTGCTCGTCATCCTGCTCTCGTGCGGCCTCTGCGGCCGCGGCGTCCAGTCGCTCGACGCCGTCGAGGCGGCCAACGACTCGACGGCCGTGGCGCCGTGATGCGCGCTACTTCAGGCGAAATAGCGCGCCTGGTTCCAGATTCGGGCCCGCCGCTCGTCAGTGAGGTCCGGGTGAGCATCGCGAAGGCGCCGCCGGCCTTCGTCCTCGGCGAGGCGGCCGTCGATCATGGCTGAGGCGAGGCCCAACGCGGTGAGCTCGATGGCGCGGATGCGTGCCTCGGCGGCGTAGTCGGCCGGGTCGAGGGTGGGGAGCATCTCGGCCCAGCGTTCTCCAATGGGCCGCTGCATCTCGAGTCCGAACGCCTGCCAGATCTCGAAGGCGCGGTCGAACAGGTCGGGCGGGACAGGCACGGGCGTCTCGAATGCGAGACGCCCCGGCTCCTGCTAGAGCCGGGGCGTCGGGCGGAGAGGGAGGGATTCGAACCCTCGGTACCCTTTAGAGGCACGGCACTTTAGCAAAGTGCTGGTTTCAGCCACTCACCCACCTCTCCGGGCGCGGCGCCGCGGGCGGCGCTGAGCGGACGGGGAAGCTAGCGCGAAGTGCCGGGGCCGGCAAGCCACCCGCCCGCCCGAACGGCGAAGAGCCGTTGAGGACCGCACCGCTCAGCCCGAGGCGAGCGCCGGGAAGTCGACGTCGGTCGCGCACGGCGACTCGGCGTCGGTGCCTCGGCGGAGGTCGGCGAGCACCGCCGAGGCGTCGGCGGGTCTCCTACCGTTTGCGTCAACTTGCGGTGCTCCCAATTCATGTCATCCCGGCCCCGAGCCGGGATTTCCTGGAGGATGAACCACGCTCGAATGGTCACGCTGTGCACAGACAACTATCGAGGAGATCCCGGATCAAGTCCGGGATGACATTTTGTGAGTGCACTGGCATGTTGCGGAAATGGTGTCACCCACCGCGGCGCGGGCCGACGCTCGTCTCGATGAGGTCCAGCACGCGGCGGTACTCGTCCGTCCACGACGTCGGCTCGCGGAAGCCGTGCGCCTCGACCGGGTAGATCGCCAGCTCCCAGCCCGTCTTGCCGAGCTCGATGAGGCGCTGCGAGAGGCGGAAGATGTCCTGCACCTCGACGTTGTCGTCGACGAGGCCGTGGGCCATCAGGAGCGGGTCCTGGAGGCCCGCGGCGAACTCGATCGGGCTCGAGCGGGCGTAGGCGAGCGAGTCGTCGGCGGGGGCGTTGAGGAGGTTGCGCGTGTAGCCGTCGTTGTAGTGCGCCCAGTCCGTGACGGCGCGGAGGGCGGCGCCGCCGCCGAAGTGGTCGCCCTCGGTGAAGAGCGCCATCAGCGTGAGGAAGCCGCCGTACGAGCCGCCGTAGACCGCGACTCGCTCGGACGGGATGTTGAACTCGGTGCCGACGTAGCGGCTCGCGTCGACGACGTCCTGCAGGTCACGACCGCCGGCGTAGCGGTAGACGGCCGTGCGCCAGTCGCGCCCGTAGCCCTCGCTCGCGCGGTAGTCCGGGTCGATCACGACGTAGCCGCGCTGCGCGAGCAGGTGGTGGAAGAGGTACTCGCGGTTGTACGAGCTCCACCACTTATGGGCGTTCTGGAGGTAGCCCGCGCCGTGGACGAAGATAACAGCGGCGCCATTAGGAACGGCGCCGACGCCCTCGGGGCGGTAGATGCGCGCCGGGACGAGCACACCATCGGAGGCGGGAATGCGGACGATCTCGGGCGCGAGCCACGTGTGCGCCTGGAACGTCGGCGACGGGCTCTCGGTGACGCGCGCGGGTGTGCTGCCGAGGCGACCGACGTAGACCTCGGGCGGCGTGTTGGCCGTCGAGAAGAGGAAGGCGGCGCGGCTGTCGTCCGGCGCCACGAGTGCGTCCCAGCGGCCGACGCCGGTCGTCAGCTTCTCGCGGCGGGCGAAGGTGCCGACGGGCATCCGCCAGACGTGGCGCTGCGCGAGATCGCCCTCGGACGACTGGAAGACGACGGTGCGGGCGTCGCGGCTGAACTGCGGGTCGGCGACTTCGAAGGTGCCGGACGTGAGCGCCTCGATGCGGCCTGTCGCCGGGTCGGCGGTGTAGAGGTGGCTCCAGCCGGTGCGCTCGGACTGGAACCAGAGGCGCCAGTCCCGGCCGTCGGGAATCCAGCCCAGCGCGCTCTCGCCGCCCCACCACGAGATGCCCGGCCCGCCGATCCACGCGTCGTCGTGCTGCCGGTCCAGCGTCTCGAGCGTGCCCGCGGCGGCGTCGAGGCGCGCGATCCAGCGGTCCTTGTTGTCCTGCGAGCGGACGTCGAGGACGGCCCACTGGCCATCGGGCGTCCAGACCGGTCCCCAGGCCGTAAAGAGGCGTGTCGAGTCCGCTGCGGTCGAGTCCATCGCGACGCGGTAGGCCGGCGCCTCGTCCGCGCCGGGGAGCGACCGCAGGCGGACGGCGTAGCTCGTGTCGCGCGCGAGGTCGACGACGGTGAACGCGGCGACGCCCTGCGTCGCGCCGACCTTCGGCCGCGACTCGATCTCCTCGGCGTAGCCGCTGTCCGTGACGTAGCTGATGATCCGCGTCGGCGTCGCGCCGTCGTCCTTTCGGAGGCGGAACGTGGCGAAGCGGCCCGTCGGGTCGATGCGGAGGCCCTCGACGGTGTCGTCGCCGGTGTAGACGGGGCGCGGGCGGCGGGCGTCGCGGGCGGCCGTGCGGAGCGAGTCGCGGCGCGTGCGCTCGCGGACGATGTCGAAGAGGCGGCGCTGCTGCGCGCGGAGGAACGCGTCCTGCGCCGACGGCTCGTCCTTCGGTTTCTTGCCCGGGCGGATGTCCGTGAGCTGCTCGACCGCGCCCGTCGCCACGTCGAGGGCGAAGACGTTTGGCCGGCCGCCGGCGTCGCGGACGAACGCGACGCGGCCGTCGGCGAGGAACGTCGGGTCCTGCTCCTCCTCGCGCGTCCGTGTGAGCCGCGTCGTGTGGCCCGCCGCGACGTCCGTCAGAAACAGGTCGCCGTCGCGGGTGCCGACGACGAGGCGCCGCGCGGCGTCCGTGCCGGGCGTGTGCCAGCCGGGGAAGGGCGGCGGCATCTCGCGCTCGGCCGATAGCCCGACGCGCATCGGCGTGCCCGCGGCGCCTCGCGCCGAGACGGCCGCGCGGAACGTCGAGTCGGCGTCGAAGCGGCCCTGCGGGTTCCAGTCGAACGTGACGGCGTCGCCCGTAGGCGTCCACGCGAGGCCGCTCGGCCAGCCGCCGACGACCGTCTCGGGGCGCTGCATGACCTCGGCGACGGTCAGCGGCTGCGCGTGCGCCGTGGCGGCGAGGAGCGTGGCGAGAAGGGCGGCGAGGCGCCTCGGGGTGGTGGCCATAGGTCGGGCGGTGGCGAGCCGTAAGGTCGCGCCGCGCGGCCCGCTAGTCCGCCGCGACGAGCCGCTCAGTGAGCCGCTCGATCTGCGTCGTCGTGACGAGGCCGAGCGAGGTGCCGGCCTCGTCGAGCGCCTCCTGGTCGCGGTACACGATCCGGCGCTGGACGAGCCCGACGCTCCCGATCCAGTCCACCCAGTCGATGCTGCCTTCGGGCAAGGCGAAGGAGAGACGCGTGCGGACGACGGCGCAGCGGAACGCGCCGGCGGGCGTCTGGACCGTCTCGGTCCCGATGACCTCGCGCGTGCTCCGGAAGCCGTCGGAGTCGAAGTGCGTCCACGTGCGGCCCGTCTCGGCCGGGTACTCGATCACGATGCGCGCGGGCGTGCGCGTCTGCGGCCCGCGGACGATGCTGCCGCCGTCGTCGCCGCGTGCGGCAGCGTGACGCGCGAGCGCCTGCCGGACGAGGCGCGGCAGCGCCGGGTCGACCGCGGCCCGCTTGAGCCCGAACGTCCCGGCGTAGTCGCCCAGGAACTCGTACGCGACCTCCTCGAGGCGGTCGTCGGTCGGGCGGTACCACGTCCGATCGAGCGCCGAGAGTGTCGGGTCGACCGCGTTCGTCTCGCTGGACTCGACGATGGTCAGCCCGCGGAGCGCGCCGAGCGTTTGCCCGACCGCGACGACGTGCTCAACGCGCGTGACGGACGGCAGCGGCCCGCTCCCGCCGCCCGTCGTGTCGGACGCGTACGTGACAGCGTAGCGGAGGCTGGCACCGACGTTGAGGTCTACGCGGAGGGCGTCGTCGTCGGCGTTGTCGCACGCGGCAATGGCGAGCAGGGCGGCAACGGCTGGAAGCAGCAGAGCGCGGCGCATCGGTCAGGCGGCAGGTGAGCGGGAGTCTACCTCCGGGCATCGGCCATCGGCGAACGGCCATCGGGTGAATCCGCGTACCCGGCGTTCACCAGCACGTTCGTGACGCAGAGGCGTTCAGGCGAGCCACCTCGCGTACACCGCGGACGGCTCGGCGAGCCGTCCCTACCTGAGCCGTGACCTCAACGAACGCGGCGCCGGTAGGGCGCGCTCGCCGAGCGCGACGCGTTCAGCGCGCTGGCCACTGTCGAATAGCGCACATCTCCTTCCAGTGGCGTTCCGACACTTCCGAGTCGCCCTGATCAATGGTCCGGGATGACCTTGCCAGCGTGCGGGCGCGCGTCGTCGCCGAAGCTGAGGCGGTGCGGGACGTCGTTGCGCTGCGGGTCCGGGTTGACGAGGCCGCCGGTGATCGGCGTCTCGACGGCCGCGACGAACGGGGCGACGGACGAGAACAGGAAGTCCTGCTGCAGCTCGTACAGGTCGGGCGTGAAGCCCGAGGCGTCGCCCTCGTGGCCGTCGACGTCGAGGTAGAACGTGCGCGGCCAGTCCGGGAAGCGGTCCTGCGCGTCGCGGAGGCGCGCGATGATGCCGCGCGCGGCCGCCTCGAAGCCGTCGTCCGGCCCGACGACGTGGTAGACGGCGACGGTGTTGTCGAAGCCGGCGTAGACGCCGGGCGCGTCCGGCTTGGCGTACTCGGGGACGAAGGCGGAGCCGGGCGGCTCGGGAGCGTCGGACATGGATCTGAGTCGGCGGCGAGCCGAAACCTACGCACCGGCGCCGGCGGCCTGCCCGTCAAGGAGGGTCGCGCCGAAGGGCGAGCCGCCGTCGAGCGGGCCGGTGAGCAGGCCGAGGGGGGTGGGCGCGTCGGCGGGCTGCTCGAAGACGAGCGCCTCGGCCGAGAGCGCCTCGGGCGGAAGCTCGACGACGACGGCGGCGTGGCGCGGCAGGCGGACCGTCCGGCGCCACGGCATGGCCTGTCCCGACTCGTCGACGACGCCGCCGAGGCGCTCGACGAGGCGCCCGACGACGTGGTCGAGGAAGGCCGGGCGCGGGGCCGCCGGGCCGGCCGGCGACGCCGTCGCGGCGCGGACGCCGACGTCGAAGACGAGGTGCGAGCCGTCGTCCGAGAGGCGCGCGTCGACGTGGCGCGCGCCCGGCACGGCGGCGCCCTCGGCGACGAGCGCCTGCACGACGCGCCCGACGAGCGCGGGGTCCATCAGGAGGGGCGTCCGGGCGACGGCAGCCACGAACTGGATCTCGATGCCGGCCTCGCGGGCCGCGGGCGCGGCGGCCTCGACGGCCTCGCGGACGACCGCGGCGGCGTCGACGGGCACGAGGGCGATCGAGACGCGGGCGGCCTCGGCGAGCGCGACGGTCGCGTCGAGCGTCGCGAGGAGCTGCTGCGCCGAGCGCTCGATGACCTCGCGGATGGCCTCCGGCTCGCCGGCCGGCATGTCCGGCCCGAGGAGGTCGGCGTAGCCGAGGATGGTCGTGAGCGGCGTGCGGACGTCGCGGTGGAGGCGCTCGAACAGCGCGGCCTGCTCCTCGGCGGCCGCCTCGGCGAGGCGCCGGCGCTCGGCGGCGACGCGCAGGCCGGCCTCGCGGTCCGTCACGTCCTCGGCGACGAACGAGACGCAGGGCGTCGCCTGCCCGGCGTCGCCGTGGACGTCGAGGCGCGTGAGCGTCGCGGCGAGCGTGCGCGGGCCGTCGGGCGTGCCGAGGGCGATCGTGATCGGCGGCAGGCTCGCGCCCGCCTCGCGCTCGAGCGCGCGCCGCGTGCCCGCAGCCCAGACGCGGGCCGTCCGCTCGTCGACGCCGGCGTCCTCGGGCGACAGCCCGGCGAGCGCCTCGGCGTCGTGCCCGAGCAGGCGCGCCGCGGCGGCGTTGACGCTCACGAAGCGGACGCCGCCGTCGGGCGCGAGCGTCGTGAGGGCCATCGCGACAGGGGCGCGGTCGACGAAGGCCGCGAGCGCGGCCTCGCGGTCGGCGATGCGCCGCGCGGCGTCGCGGCCGCCGACGGCGGAGCCGACCCACCGGGCGAGGGCCTCGGCGAGGTCGCGGTCGGCGGGCGAGAACGGCGCGGCGCGCGGCGCGCGGCCCGCGGCCATGAGCGTCCCGATGGTGCGGCCGCCGGCGAAGACGGGCGCGCCGAGGTAGGCGCCGCCGTCGGCGTCCTCGACCGCGACGGGCCCGTCGGCGTAGGCCGTCATGGCGCAGGGCAGGGCCGTGACGGGCGTCGGGTCCGTCGGGAGCAGGCCCTGCGGGTCGTGGGTCGCCTCGGGCGTCCAGACGCCGTCGTCGACGCGGGCGAAGGCGGCGGCGTCGAGGGCGAGCGCCTCGGCGAAGCCCGCGAGGGCGAGCGCGAGGCGCTCGTCGAGCGAGCCGGGGTGCGTCGCGACGCGGTGGAGCAGGCGGCCGTGCACGGCGTCGACGGGCGCCGCGGGCACGAGGCCCGCCGCGAGCGCGAGCGCTTCGGCGAAGGCGTCCTGCCAGGGCGCGTCGAGGGCGTCGGGGTCGACGCCGAGCACGAGCAGCGCGGCCTCCCCGGCGCGCTGCCCCGCGGCGTAGCGCGGCCCGTCGGCGACGGCCGAGACGTCGAAGAGCGTCAGCGCGTCGCCGAGCGTCGCGGCGACGGCGCAGAGCGCGGGCGTCTCCCGGCCGACGGCGGCCACGAGCACAGCGCCGTCGTAGAGGTGGACGGCGGCGGCGTTCAGCCGGTGCGCGACCAGACGCAGGCCAGCCTCGGCGGGCGTCGGGTCGGCCGGCGGGGCTGCGTGGGCGTCGGAGTGGGACACGAAGAGCGGCAGGAGCGGGCTCCGCGTATCGGCCGGCGCGCCTGCCTCCTGAAGTCTCGCCGAATGTGACACGCCGGAGCGCCAGGCAGCCGCCCTGAACCCCCGGCTACCGCGCGACCGAGAGCGGCTGCACGGCCCGGCGCCCGCCCGCCTCGGCGACGACGAAGTAGAGGCCCGGCGCGAGGCCGTCCGTCCGCACGACGAGGTCGCTCGCGCCGGCCGCCCGCGGCGCCGTCGCGACGGTCCGGACCGTCCGGCCCTGTGCGTCGAGGATGCGGACGCGGACGTCGCCTGCGGCGGGGAGCGTCAGGCGCAGCGCCGCGGCGCCGGTGCGGACCGGGTTCGGGTGCGGCGCCGAGAGGGCGAGGCGCGTCTCGGCCGCGGGCGCCTCGCCGGCGGACACGCTCCCGACGGTGACCGTCTGGCGCGTCGCGTAGATGTAGTCGCCGGCCGCGTTGTTGCCGTTGCCGTTGAGGTCGCCGCCGTTGCCGGCGTTGCCGGCGGCGGTGAAGGTGACCGTCGCCGGGGCGTCGGGCGCAGTCCAGCCGAACGTCCACGACGACTGGTGCGAGCCGCCGGCGCTGTGCGTCACCGTCCGGGCCGCCCCGAACGTGAGGCGCGTGTGGGTGGCGTCGGTGATCGTCGAGACGCCGGCGATCTCGCCGTCGGGCGTCTTCGCGGCGACCTCGAAGCCCTGCCGGCGGCCCGTCGCCGAGCCGGGCGCCTCGGGCGTCGTGTTGACGACGGTGACCGTCACGGGGACCGTCTGGCCGGGCTGCACCGCGCTCGGGACCGTGATCGTGACACTGCCCGTGCCGCTGTTGAGCGGGTACGAGTCGTGGCAGCCCGACGTGGCGCACGTCCGTATGACGCCATCGTCGACGTTGGAGCCGTCGTAGCCGCCGGGCGAGCCCGAGGAGCGCGTCGCCGCGGGGTGGGGCGCCGCGAGGACGGCGGCGAGGGCGAGGCCGGCGACCGTAGCCGGAAGGGCGAGGGCGCGAAGCAGGCGGGTCATCGGCGGACGCGCTAGCGGGCGCGGGCGAGGCGGAGCGTGGCGCGGCTGCCGTCGGCAGCCGCAAGGCGAACAAGGTAGATGCCGGGCGCGAGGCCGGCGCCGTCGACCACGACCGGGCGGCGCTCGCCAGCCGAGAGGTCGGCGTCGAGCAGCACGGCGACCTCTCGGCCGAGCGCGTCCGTGAGCGTCACGCGCGTGCGCCCCGCGGCAGCGACCTCCACGACGGCGCGGTCGCGGAACGGGTTGGCCGTCTGGAGGCGCAGCGGCGCCGCGGCCGCGGCGGCGGCGGACTCGCTGGCGACGGCCGTGGCGACGAAGCGCTGGATGCTGCCGTCGCCGCTCAGGACGTAGAGCTCGCCGGCGGCGTCCTCGCCGAACGAGAACAGGCCGACGCCGATCGAGGCGATCGTCTGGCGCGTCGCCGTCGTCCCGTCGTACGTCAGCGCCCAGAGGTTGCCCGTGCAGTAGTCGCCGAAGACGTAGCGGCCCGTCAGGTCCGGGTTGCGCGCGCCGCGGTAGACGAAGCCGCCGGTGATGGAGCAGTTGCCGCCGGAGTGGTCGTACTCGTAGATCGGGTCCGTGAAGCCCGTCCGGTCGCAGCCCGTGGACGGGACGTTGCAGTGGAAGCCCTCGGCGACGCGCCAGCCGTAGTTGCCGCCGCTCGTGATGAGGTCGATCTCCTCGTACGCGTTCTGCCCGACGTCCGCGCCCCAGAGCGTGCCTGTGGCGCGGTCGAAGGAGAAGCGGAACATGTTGCGCAGGCCGTAGGCGTAGATCTCCTCGCGGGTGCCGTCCGTGTTGCCGGCGAACGGGTTGCTCGGCGGGATGCCGTAGTTCCGGCCCGCCGACGGGTTGTCCACGTCGAGGCGCAGCATCTTGCCGAAGAGCAGCGTCCGGTTCTGGGCGCGGTTGCCGGGGTCATTGGCCGATCCGCCGTCGCCGAGCGAGAGGTACAGGTAGCCGTCCGGCCCGAAGGCGAGCTTGCCGCCGTTGTGGTTCGAGAACGGCTGCACGACCTCGAGCAGGATCTGCGCCGAGGCCGGGTCGAAGACGGCCAGGTTGGTCGTGGAGCGCGTGTACCGTGCGAGGACCGTCCGCCCGTTCGTCCGCCCCGAGTAGTGGACGTAGAGGTACCCGTTCGTGGCGAAGCTCGGGTGGAACGCCATGCCGAGAAAGCCCTGCTCGCCGCTGTTGATGACGAGCCCGGTGATGTCGAGCGCGGTCGTCGCGGTGCCGGCCGCGGCGTTGACCGCGCGCACGCGGCCCGCCTTCTCGGCGACGTAGACGAGGCCCGAGCCGTCGCCGGCGTGCGTGAGCTCGATCGGCTCGGTGAACGTCAGGCCGGGGAAGGCCGGCTCGAGCGCGCCCGTCGTCTGGGCGGACGAGACGCAGGACGCAATCTGGACGGCCGCGACTGCGGCGAGGGCGAGTGTGCGATGCAGCATATAGAGGAAGCAGCCGGGGGCGCTGCAAGTATAGGCCCGTAGCTTGGGGATTCACAGACTCGGCACCCCGTCGTGGCCCGCTTCCGGCTGATCTTCCTCGCCTTGCTCCCGCTCGCCTCCGGCTGCGCCGAGGCGCCTGCGCCGCCGCCGCTGGACCGGCCCGCCCTCCGCGACGCGTGGAGCGCGTGGACGGCCTCGCGCGACAGCCTCTTCGCCTCGCCCGAGGGGCCGCTGCCGCCCACCCAGCGCGCCGCGTTCCACGGGCTGCCGTACTTCCCCTACGACAGCGCGCTCGCCGTGCCCGCTGCCCTCGTCCCGGCCGTCTCGACGGACACCGTCGCCTTCCCGACCTCGACCGGCGAGCTGCGCCCGATGGTCCGCGCCGGGCAACTCGTGCTGACGGCCGGCGGCGTCGAGCGGCGCCTCGTCGCGTACACACAGGTCGGGCCGGGCGCGCCGGCCGGCGAGCTCTTCGTCCCGTTCCGCGACGAGACCTCGGGCCGCGAAACGTACGGCGGCGGCCGCTACCTGGACCTGCCGATGGACCCGCTCGGGCGCTACGCGCTGGACTTCAACCGCGCCTACCACCCGTACTGCGTCTACTCGGCCGCGTACTCGTGCCCGCTGCCGCCGCCCGAGAACACGCTGTCGCTGCCGGTCACGGCCGGCGAGCGCCTCGCGGCGCCGGGGGGATGAAGCATGGGGCATGGGAGAAACAGCTGTTCTCTCATGCGCCATGCCCTTCCGCACTCAGCCGTTGCCGCGCCGAGCCTGCCGGCGGTACCAGTCCTCGAGCGACTCGCCGGGGCGGCGCGCGTCGTCGCGGTCGGCGCGGGTGCGGCGGTCGTCGTCGTCATCGCGGGTGCGGGCGGGACGGCGCTCGCCGTCGTCGCGGCCGCGGCGGTCACGGTTGTCGTAGCGCTGGTCGTTCCTGCGTGTGTCGTCGCGCCGGTCGTAGCGGCCGCCGCCTCGGACGTAGGAGCGGTACGCACCGGCGTCGCGGCGGCCGAGGATGCGCTCGATGTCGCGGTCGGCAGAGGACCAGAAGGAGCGCGCGGCGCGGCTGTCGCCCGAGAAGCGGCGCGGGAACGGGTAGACGGCGCGGTGGTCGCGCGGGCTGGTCTGCTGGAGCAGGCGCGCCGTCCGGTCCGTGAGCAGGTCGCGGATGCGGCGCTCCTGGCCGCTGCCGATGCGGAGCTGCGCGTCGACCCGGCGCGCGTAGGCGTCGGCGTCGGACGAGATGCGGCGGTACTCGGACGTGCGGCTGTAGGCGTCGTCGCGGCC
>JBBSQZ010000027.1:0-18309 GCA_038243565.1 Rhodothermales bacterium
CAGAAAATGCGGTTTGAGGTGCTGAGTTTGATGTTCGGGATAGCGGGACGCGATCCGCAGATGAGCGGGGAGGCATCCTGCGAGGAGGGCACGGCAAGTCGAGCCCTTACGGGTCGGTCGGCGGTTCGGGAAGGCGCCGCGGGTGGACCGACCCGCGACGCCTCGGTCCGACCAGTCCCCATTTCCCATTTCCCACTCCCCCTCACAACCCGAGCCGCGCGAGCAGCGCCACGTCCGCCGGCGTCGCGGTGCCGTCGGTGCGGGCCGCGAGGAGGCGGCCGGTGTAGAGCGTCGCGTAGAGGCCGAGGACGCCGTCGTCGCGGCGGGCGTGCTCGTCGAGCCGCGTCGTGGCGGCGGCGCTGCGCCAGGCGTCCGGGACGACGTAGCGGCGCGGGCCGTCGGCGCCGTCGGGCGGGGTGGCGGGGAAGGCCGCCTCGGGCTCGAAGGCCTTGCGGCCGAGGTGGCAGCCGGTGCACTGCGTCGGGACGGCGAGGGGCTTCGGGTCCGTCGTCGTGGCCGGCGCGAGGCGGCCGGCGGCGTCGTAGACGGCGAAGTCCCAGAAGCCGTCCGCCCGGCGGTGCTTGACCGTCGTCTCCACGACGGCGCCGTCCACGAGGTGCTCGCCGTAGATGACGGTCCCGGCGGGATAGTGGAGCCCGGTACCGGCCGCGGCCGAGGCGAGCGCGGCGCGGACGGCCGACGCCTTCAGCACGACGTGGCGCCGCGCGTGCGTCATCACGCTGCCCTCGATGTCGACCGCGAACCACGCGGTGTCCGCGGCCGGCGTGCCGGACTCGGCGTGGAGCGCGGCGAGCGTCTCGGGGAGGCGGTGGCCGCGGGCGTACGTCTCTTTCAGAAAGGCCGAGAGCTCGTCCCACCCGATGGCGCCGTCGCCGTTGGCGTCGGTGAGCTTGGAGCGCAGGGCCGGGTCGAGCTTCTGCGGGTGCAGCGTGAGGGCGTCGCCCTCGCCCGAGACCAGGCCCGTCTCGACGGCGTCGCCGCCGGCGTAGGCGCCGAGGACGGAGCGGACGAGGCGCAGCGGGTTGGACCGGTCGAGGCGCAGCGGCACGCTCTCGGCCGTCTGCACGTCCACGGGACCCGAGGCGCAGCCGGCGAGGAGGAGGACAGCGGAGGGCAGAAGGCGGAGGGCGGAGGGCAGTCGCATGGTGCTGGAACGAGTCGCTGGGTGAAGCGGATCGAATGGCGAGACGCTCGTCGACAAGATCCGCCCTCCGCCCTCCTCTCTCACAGCCCCGCCAGCGCGGCGAGGGCCTGCGGGCTTCCGGGCTGCAGGACGAGGATGCGCTCGAAGAGGCGCCGCGCCTCGTCCGCCCGGCCCTGACGCTGGCGGACGACGCCGAGGTTGCCCAGCGCCGCGGCCTGGGTCGGGTCGAGGCGCAGGGCGGCCTCGAGCTGCGCCGCTGCGGCCGGCAGGTCGTTGGCCGAGAGGAGCGCCGTGCCGAGGTTGACGCGCGCGAGCGGCAGCCGCGGGTCGAGCGCCACGGCGCGGCGCAGCGCGGCCGTCGCCGCGGGCAGGTCGCCGGCCTGGAGGCGGTAGAAGCCGAGGTCGTTCCACGCCGACGCGTGGCGGACAGGGTCCTGCCGGAGCGCCGCGTCGAGGACGGCGGCCGCCTCGGCGGGCCGGTCGGCGAGGGCCTCGGCCAGTTTCAGCCGCGCCTCGGTGTAGCGCGGCGCCTGGCGGACGGCCCGGCGCAGGTCGCGCGCGGCGCCCGTCGCGTCGCCGGCTTTGAGGCGGGCGACGCCGAGCCACAGCGCGGCCGGCGCCGAGGCGGTGTCGCGGGCGGCGGCATCCGCGAGGACGGCGACGGCGGCCTGGAGCGAGTCCATCTCGGTGAGGGCGCGGCCGAGCGCGACGCGCGCGTCGGTCCGGTCGACGCCCGCGGCGAGCCCGCGGCGCAGCAGGCGCGCGGCCTGCGGGAGATACGCCGGCAGGCGGTGTGCCGTGTCGTAGACGCTGATCAGCGCGATCCCCGTCTCGACGCTCGCCACCGCCTCCGGCTGCACGGGCACGGGCCGCCCCTCGAGCACGCCCTCGCGCAGGACGACGTTGACGTACTCGAACGGCGTCGGGCGCGCCTGCCCGCGCTCGGTCGGCCCGCCGGCGCGGTCGGGCGGCGGGCGCTTGCGGATCCAGTGGTCCGTGAACGCGACGTGCGGGATGTCCGACGTGCCCGCGCGGCGCATGTGGCACGAGGCGCAGTCGCCCGAGAGGGCGATGGCCGGCGTCGTGGCGCCCGGCCGGTCGCACAGCGGCCCGTGGCCCGGGGCGACGGCGCCCGAGGCGTCGGGCGTGTGGCACGAGCGGCACGACGCCGAGAAGTGGTCGGCCGGCAGCTCGGCCTGCGCGACGTGCGGGTCGTGGCACGTCGTGCACGTCATCGGGCTCGGCGAGCCGAGCGATCCCTGGAAGCACGGGCTCTGCGCGAGGCGCTCGGCGTGGCTCGAGATGCCGAACGCCTCAGGATCTTTGAGCGACGCCTCGGTGACGAAGACGGCGCGGTGCGCCGAGAGCGGCCGCCCGGGGCGGTACGTCGTCGGGTCCTCGCCCGGCTCGAAGACGGGGATCCCGGTGAGGTGGCACTGCTGGCAGACGTCGAGCTGGAGCGCCGTCGAGAGCGTGGCCGGGTTGACGATGAGCGGGTCGGCGGGCTCGCCGCCGGCCTCGTACGCCGCGACGTGCGCCGAGCCCGGCCCGTGGCAGCGCTCGCACGAGATGCCGAGCGGGACGCTCGTGTAGAAGTTCTGGCTCTCCTCGTGGCCCGGCGCGGCGTCGTGGCACGTCAGGCACTCGGCGTTGATCGGGCGCTCGAAGCGCTGGTTGCCGAGCGCGTAGCCCGGGCTGAGGTCCCAGAGCTGGCGCTCGACGTACCACGTCAGCGGCATCTCGGTGAGGTAGCCCTTCCCCTGCGCCGTGGAGTCGCCGGCCATCATGAGGTACGACCGCGTCGCGTGGCCCGAGCCGACGACGTGGCTCGCGGCGTAGACGCGCTCGAAGCCGGGCTCGTCGGGGTGCGTCTCGCGCTGGAACAGCGTGTCGCCGCGGACGAACGCCTGGTAGCAGTAGCCGGCGCCCTCGCTCGCGTCGGCCGGCGCGCAGACGACGGGGCTTTTCCCCTGCGCGTCGAGTTTTTCCGGCGCGCCGTCGCGGGAGAAGCGCGACATCGAGCGGCCCATCCCCGAGCGCGCGTAGGTCGTCGAGATGTCGGCGTGGCACGAGGCGCAGGCGGCGTCGCCGACGGTCGTCCACGCGGCGTCGTCGGCCGCGGCGGCGGTCGGCGCGGGGCGGCACCCCGAGGCGCCGAGCGCGGCGGCGACCAGGACGAGCAGAACGGGGCGGAACGACGACACGGCGGAGGGTTGAACGGCGGACGCGCCGTCGCGAGCGGCATCGGGGGCGGCTCGAAAGATACCCCGGCCCGCTGACGGCCCTGCGGCACGGCACAGCGATTGCCCCCCGTCCGGCATCCCAGAACCGCCCGCCCGGCCGCCCCTCCGCTCCCGTGCCGATTACCGATCTACTCGCCCGCATTCCGTTTCCGCCCCGGCGCCCGAGCGCCGCGGCCGAGGCGCCGTCCGAGGACGCGGCGTGGATGGAGTCGGCGTGGAGCGGCTACTCGGCGCCGGCGGCCTTCACCGGCCCACCCGACGCTCCGGCGCCGGTGTCAGAGCCGCTGCCGTCGTACGTCGTGCTCGCGCTCGGCGGGGCGTCACTCGCGGCGCTCGGCCTCGTCGCGATCCTGCTCGCCTCGTCGGTGGCGCCCGCGGCCGTACCGGCGCTGGCACCGCTGGTGCCGCAGCCACTCCTCGCTGCGGAGTCCATCACGCGCCCGGCGCCGATCGTGGCCGAGACGACGTTCGGGGCCGACCCGACGCCCGTCACGGCCGACGTGCTCGCGCGCCTCGAGCAGTCCAGCAACGAGCCCCTGCACAGCGAGCTCACCCAGCTGCTCGGCGCCGTCCAGGCCGGCTTCGGCACCGACTCGGCCGAGCTCGACCCGGCCCTGCGGAGCTACACCGTCCGCATGGCGAGCCGCTTCGAGTGGAATCCGGATACCTTCCGTGTAGCCGTGACCGCGCCGAGCGCGGACCTTGCCGACGCCCGCGCCCGCCTGCTCCGCCGCGTCTTCGTCGACGCCGTCGCCTCGCGGCGGCTCCAGATCCAGACGGCCACGGGGCCGGACGCCCTCACCCTCGTCTCTCGCTGATCCGATGCTGACCACCCTCGCCCTGATCATCGGCGTCCTCGCCACCGCGATCGTCCTCGTGTCCGCGTACTTCTTCCAGCGCGCGCGCCGCCGCGAGGAGGCCGCGCCGGACTCCTCCGACGCCATCGTCGAGATGCGCGCGCTCGGGCAGCGTATCGAGACGCTCGTCGGGCAGCAGCAGCTCCAGGGCGAGACGGCCCGCCAGCAGCTCGCCCAGAAGATGGATTCCGTCGGGCAGACCGTAGACCAGCAGCGGCACCACCTCGCCGGGCTCCAGAACGAGCTCCGCCACGAGGTCCGCCGCCGCGACGCCGAGATGGAGGACTTCCGGACGCAGCTCGCGTCCATCCAGCAGACGACGCGCCTCGAGGCGCCGCCCGCGCTCGCCCTGCCCGAGCCGCCGGCGGCCGCCCCTCTCGCCGAAACGCCGCCCGCCGAAACGCCCGCGCCACCGGTCGCCGAGCCGCCGACGCTCGACACGCCGACGGTCGAAGCACCCGCGTTCGAGACGCCGATCTTTGAGACGTCCGCGTTCGAAACGCCAGCCTTCGAGACGCCAGCGTTCGAAACACCGGCCTTCGAAACACCGGCCTTCGAAACACCGGCCTTCGAAACGCCGGCCTTCCCCGCCTTCCAGACAGGCGACGGCGTCGCCTTCACCGATGACGGGTGGGACACTGGAGAGGCGCCTGCCGCACTGCCGGTCTTCTCGGACCCGTTCGTCGAGGCCACCCCGCCTGCCGACGCGCCGCCCGCCCTGCCGGTCTTCCAGACCGTCAACCCGTTCTCCGAGCCCGACCCGTTCGCCGGCCCCGAGGCGGCCCCCGAGTCGGACTTCGAGCCCTTCGACTTCGTCCCGCCGGCCGACCCCGTCGCCCCGCACAGGGCCTTCGATGCGCCTTCGGACGTCACCTTCGAGAATCTGACGCCGACCGCTGCGCCGTCGCCGGCCGCGCCCCCGCCCGCTGCGCCGCCTTCGCAGACGGCCTGGGTCGCCCGCGCCGACCGCGCCGACGCGGCACCCGAGGTGCTCGCATTCCAGGCGCCGGTCTTCGAAGCGGTCGCCGCCGAGTCTGCAACCTTCACGTCGCCCGCCTTCGAGACGCCGACGTTCGAGACGCCGACGTTCGAGACGCCGACCTTTGAGGAGCCGACCTTTGAGGAGCCGACCTTCGAGGAGCCCGCAGCCGCCGCGCCGCCGGCCGGTGCGGACCGCCTCACGGCCATCCCGTCCATCGACGAGGCGATGCAGACGGCCCTCTACGCCGCCGGCGTGACCACGCTCGACGAGATCGCGCGCTGGAGCCGCACCGACGCGCGCCGCATCTCGGCCGAGGTCGCCGTCTCCGAGGACACGATCATGAACCTGTGGATCTTCGAGGCGCAGGCCGCCCTCTTCCAGTCGTTCGCCGCGGCCCAGAAGGGGCGGTGACGGGTTGAAGGGTTGAAGGGTTGAAGGGTTGAAGGGAAGATGCACCCGCATTCTTACCCGTTCAACCCTGTCACCTTTCCACCTTTTCAACCCTCTTCAGAACGTCCCCTTCGTACTCGGGAGCGGGTCGCCCGCGGCGTCGCGGCGGATGGCGGCGCGGAGCGCCCGGCCGGCGGCCTTGAAGAGCGCCTCGGCGCGGTGGTGGTCGTTGGCGCCCGCCATCAGGTGCAGGTGCAGCGTGAGGCCCGCCGCCGCGGCGACGCTCTGCCAGAAGTGCGGCACCATCTCGGTGGACAGCGCGCCGATGCTCGGCCGCTCGAAGCCCGCGCCCGGGTCCACCCCGAAGACGAAGAAGGCGCGCCCCGAGAGGTCGACCGTTGCGCGGGCGAGCGCCTCGTCCATCGGGACGACCGCGTGGCCGTAGCGCGCCACGAACGCCTTGTCGCCGAGCGCCTCGGCGAGGGCCGCGCCGAGCGCCAGCCCGACGTCCTCGACCGTGTGGTGGTCGTCCACGTCGAGGTCGCCCGTGGCCGCCACGCACAGGCCGATGCCGCCGTGGCGCGCGAACAGGACCAGCATGTGGTCGAAGAAGCCGACGCCCGTCGAGACGTCAGCGTCCTGCCCGGGCGGCGCGTCGAGGTCGAGATCGACCGTGACGGAGGTCTCGCGCGTCGTGCGCGCGATGCGGGCCGTGCGGGGCTGGAGATCGGTCATAGGGCAAAGCTAACGCCGGCCCGCCGCGCGCCGGCGTGACCGGACGGCGCGCTGCGGCGGCTAGCTGTGCATCCCCTCACCGCCTCTCGCCATGCGCCGTTCGCTCCTCCTACTCGTCGCCGCCCCGCTCCTGCTCACCGCCTGCGACACCAACCGCGACCGCCCGCCGCGGCGCGCCATCATCACCGCCGTCCAGGTCGACGACGCGCCGCTGTTCGACCCGGCCAACGGCAACGAGTGGGACGGCAGCGGCGGCGGCGGCCCCGAGGTCTACTTCCGCCTCCTCTACGCGGACCAGAACCAGACCTCGCGCGGCGTGCTCAACCCGCGCGACGACCGCTTCGTCCTGAACCAGCGGACGCCCGGCCAGCCGTGGGTGGACGACGTCCGGGGCTCGGACTTCCCGCTCGTGTGGGCCGTCGACGGCGGCTTCGAGGTCCGCAACCTCAGCGACTCCTTCCGCATCACGCTGTACGACTACGACCCGACGACCGAGGACGACTTCATGGGCGGAACCGAGGCGTTCACGTTCGGCGACGAGGCGCCCGCGATCGCCGATGGCCGCGACGACACGATCGTGCTCTACGGCGCCGGCGCCAGCTCCGACCGCATCCTCGTGCGCCTCCGCGTCCGCTACGAGTACTGAGCCTGCTGCGTCGCCCCGTCGCTGCCCGGCACGGCGGGACGCCGGATGAGGTCCGCCGCCTTCTCGCCGATCATCAGCGCCGCGGCGTTCGTGTTGCCGTTCGGGATCGTCGGCATGATCGACGCGTCGGCGACGCGCAGGCCGCGGACGCCGCGGACGCGCAGGGCCGTGTCCACGACTGAGGCGTCGTCCGGCCCCATCCGGCACGTGCCGACCGGGTGGTAGAGCGTCTCGGACGTCTGCCGGACGTAGTCCAGGAGCCCGGCGTCGGACTGGATGTCTGACCCGGGGTCGATCTCCGCGCCGCGGAACGGGGCGAGCGCCGGCTGCCGCACGATGTCGCGCGCGATCTTGAGGCCGGCGACGAGGCTCTCGGCGTCGGCCGGGTCGGCGAGGTAGTTCGGGTCGATCGTCGGGTGGTCGTACGGGTCGTTCGACGCGAGGCGGATCTCGCCGCGGCTCTTCGGGCGCACGAGCGTCGGGCCGAGCGAGAAGCCGTGCTCGGACGGTGGAACGAGGCCGTGGTTCTCGAACATCGCCGGGGCGACGTGGAACTGGACGTCCGGGATGGCCTCGCCCGCGCGCGTCGTGACGAAGAGGCCCGCCTCGGCGACGTTGGACGTCAGCATCCCGCGGCGGAAGAGGAGGTACCTGGCCACGCTCAGCAGGCCCTCGGCGTCGATGAGCGAGCCGCCGCGCGGCAGGCGCGTCCGCAGCCCGACGATGAGGTGGTCCTGGAGGTTCTGGCCGACCTCGGCGCGGTCCACGAGCGTCTCGACGCCCATCGCGGCGAGGTGCGCGGCCGGCCCGATGCCCGAGAGCATCAGCAGCTGCGGCGTGTTGATCGACCCGCCGCACAGCACGACCTCGCGGCGCGCCTGGACGGTGAGCGTCTCGCCGTCGCGGTCCAGCTCGACGCCCGTCGCCCGCCCGTTCTCGAGCGTCACGCGGCGCGCGTGCGCGTGCGTCCACACGGTGAGGTTCGGGCGCTTCATGGCCGGCTTGAGGAAGGCGGCAGCAGCCGAGTGGCGGCGGCCGCGCTTCTGCGTGAGGTCGTAGAGGCCCGCGCCGGCCTGCTCGGCGCCGTTGAAGTCGTCCGTCTCGGGATAGCCCGCCTCGGCGGCGGCCGCGACGAAGGCGAGCATGGCCGGGTGCGCGTCGCGCGGGCGCTCGACGCGCAGCGGCCCGCCGGCGCCGTGGTACGGCCCGGCGCCGCGGCTGCTGTCCTCGGACTTCTTGAAATAGGGCAGCACGTCGGCGTAGCCCCAGCCGTCGCAGCCGAGCGCGGCCCAGTCGTCGTAGTCCGCGGCGTTGCCGCGGATGTAGATCATGGCGTTGATGGACGACGAGCCGCCGAGTGTCTTGCCGCGCGGCCAGTACAGCGAGCGCCCGTCCATGTGCTGTTGCGGCGCCGTGTGGTAGTTCCAGTCGACGTCCGACTGAAAGAGCTTGGAGAACGCGGCCGGGATGTGGATCTCGGCGCGGTCGTCCGGCCCGCCCGCCTCGAGGAGCAGCACCGAGACGCCGGCGTCCTCGGTGAGGCGGTTGGCGAGGACGCAGCCGGCCGAGCCGGCCCCGACGAGGACGTAGTCGTAGCCTTCTGGTGGAACGGGCATGACGGCGCGGGCAAGTGAACGGTGTTAACGCGCCAAGCTAGCCTCTCGGGGCATGAGGGTTGGGGCACGAGGCATGGGCGAAACGTGGTCTTGCGCGTGCTACCATCGCCCAGGCCTCATCCTTCGCGCGCTCCGTTTCCACGAAGCGGGGTCAGAAGTAGACCGAGAGGTGGAGGTCCGTCAGGCCCGTCCCGACGCGGACGGATGTCTGGTCGCCGGGCACCTGGCTCGGGTCGGGCGTGGCACTGAACGAGCGGGTGAGCACCTCGACACCGAGCGTGTAGGCCGCGCCGAGTGTGACGCCGCGCGCGAGCTTCACCTCGGCGCCGAGCAGCGCCCCGACGCCGACCGAGTAGTCGGTCGCCGAAAACTCTTCGGGTCCGCGCTCCTGCGCCTGCCGGCCCGCCCGGAACGTCGCGCCGGCGCCGAGGAACGGCGACACGATGCCGCGGCGGCGGCCCAGGTGGTTCTCGTTCCACAGCGCGAGGCTGACGCTGCGCTGCGACCCGTTGCCGCTCTGGTCGTCGCCGTCGAGCGACTGGACCTGGAAGCCGACGCTCGCGCCGACGACGGTGCCGTCCGTCGCGCGGTAGCGCAGGCCGATGCCGCCGAAGGCGGGGTTGAGGCGCGTGAACGTGTCACCCGAGAGGCCGACGACGAGCGCCACGTCGCCCTTCGCGGCGAACGGACGCGCCCGCTGCGCAGAGGCGGCCGGGGCGAGGAGGATCAGAGCGGCGAGCGTGGCGAGGCGCATGGGCGGCGGGTGGTGAAGGAGCCCGAAGAAACCATCCGGCGCGGACTTGGCCGGGGCCATCCGGCGCCCCCTGCCACGCCTCGGCGCTGATACACGTCAGAGAGAAGGCGAGCGCCGACCCTCTGCCCCGTCAGCGCGCCCGGGCGGGGCGGAACAGCGCGTCGATGGCGAGCGAGATGCCGAGCGCGTCGATCTCGACCGCCCCCTCGGCGACGGGCGCCGCGACGCTCCACCCCGCGGCCGTCCGCTGCCGGAGCTCGACCGTCCGAGCGTCGGGGTCCACATAGACCACGGCCTGCACGGACGGCACGCCGCGGTAGAGCGCGAACTTTTCGCCGCGGTCGTAGCGCGCCGTCGCCGGCGAGAGCACCTCGCAGACGACGGTCGGGTTCTGGAGCGTCGTCTCGCTCGCGTTGCGGAGGGTGGGCGCGCCGCAGACCACAGTCACATCGGGGTAGACGAACTGCAGGTCGCGGAGCACCTCGACGCGCATCGCCTCAGAGAGCACGAGGCAGTCCGCATCGCGCAAGGCGTGTGCGAGCGCGACGGTGAGCGCCACGATAAGGCGGGCGTGCTCGAGTGTCCCTCCGGGCATGGCGTAGACCTCGCCGAAGTGGTACTCGTGGCGCTCGAGCTGGCCTTCTTCCCACGCCTCGTACTCCTCGGGCGTGAACGTGAGCGTGCGGGCAGCGACGGCAGGCATGGCAGCGGCGGCGTTTTCGGCAAGATAAACGGCGTCAGCCGCGGGCCGCGATCCTGCGCTCGGCGAAGGCCGTGATGCGGCGGACGGCCTCGGTCACGTTCTCGAGGCTCGTCGCGTAGGAGCAGCGCACGAACCCGGCGCCGGACGGCCCGAAGGCGTCGCCGGGGACGCAGGCGACGTGCTCCTCGAACAGGAGCTGCTGCGCGAACTCCTCGGACGAGAGGCCCGTCGGGCGGATGTCCGGGAAGGCGTAGAAGGCGCCCTCGGGCTCGAACGTCGGCAGGCCCGCGGCGTTGAGGCCGTCCACGATCACGCGGCGGCGGGCGTCGTAGGCGGCGCGCATGGCCTCGACCTGCGGCTGCGCCTCGCGGATGCCGGCGAGCGCGCCGGCCTGCCCCATCGTCGGGGCGGACATCACGATGTACTGGTGCGCCTTGTAGATCTGGTCCATCAAGGGCTTCGGGGCGCAGGCGTAGCCGATGCGCCAGCCCGTCATGGCGTAGCCCTTCGAGAAGCCGCCGAGGAGCACCGTCCGCTCCCACATCCCCGGCAGGCTCGGCACGCAGACGTGGCCCAGCGCGTGCGCATCGCCGTAGACGAGGCGGTCGTAGATCTCGTCCGAGATCACGAAGAGGTCGTGGCGCACGACGACCTCGGCGATGGCCTCCATCGTCTCGCGGCGCAGCACGGCGCCGGTCGGGTTGTTGGGGTAGCCGAGGAAGAGCGCCTTGGTGCGCGGCGTGATCCGCGCCTCGATGTCGGCCGCCGTCACCTGGAAGTCGTCCGAGGCGCGCGTCGGGACGCCGACGACGGTGGCGCCGGCGAACCGGGCCGTCGGGCCGTAGGCGACGAAGCAGGGCTCCGGGATGAGGATCTCGTCGCCGGGATCGAGGATCGCGAGCATCGTGATCTGCATCGCCTCCGACGCGCCGACCGTGACGACGATCTCGCTGGCCGGGTCGTAGGTCACGCCGTAGCGCATGTGCAGGTCCTCGGTGATGGCGTCGCGGAGCTCGCGCAGGCCGAGGTTGGCCGTGTAACCCGTGCGGCCGGCGTCGAGGCTCGCCTTGGCGGCGTCGATGACGGGCTGCGGGCTCACGAAGTCCGGCTCGCCGATGCCGAGCGAGATCAGCGGCGGCTCGGCGTTGGGGTCCATCGTGGACGCGATCTCGAAGAAGCGCCGGATGCCGGACGGCGGGACGCTCAGGATGCGGTCCGAGAGGCGGCCGGCGAGGCGCAGCGCCTCGGCGGCGTGGTCGGTGGCGAGGGCGGTCTCCATGCCAGATGAGGTCAGGTGAGAGCGGGGAAGCTACGCGGAGAACCCGCCCGCCGAGGCGCCTCGGGCAAGTCCTGAACCGGCCCGATCGCTCGAACATGCCGGGGCACGAGGCGTTTGGCGGAGCCTTCGCCCCTGCTCTTGTCCGGATGTCTCGCCCTGCCCCCCTGCTGGCCGCGCTCGGCCTCGCCGCCATGCTCACGCCCGCCGCCCGCACCCAGTCCGCCCCGCTCACGGCCCGCGAAAGCGACCCCATCGCGATGGGCTGGATGCAGGGCACGCCGCCCCCGCCGGGCAAGACCCTGAGCGCCGCCGACGGCTCGTTCTTCGAGTTCCCGGCGATGCGCTGGAGCGTCAACCACATGCGCCAGTTCCTGCCGACGGTCGGCGTGCCGCGCGGCCTCGGCGCCGCGGCGCCGTTCGAGACGGAGCTCGA
Organism: Rhodothermales bacterium; assembly: GCA_038243565.1. Taxonomy (GTDB): domain Bacteria; phylum Bacteroidota; class Rhodothermia; order Rhodothermales; family Rubricoccaceae; genus DASVSE01. Next base: position 11,804 of record JBBSQZ010000027.1, read on the forward strand.
CGCGGACATCGACGCCGTCACGTTCACGCCGACCGGCGCGAGCGCGCCGATGACGTGGGAGCAGTCGCTCTGGGCGAACTACACGGACGGGATGCTCGTGCTGCACCGCGGACGGATCGTCTACGAGCGCTACTTCGGCGCCCTCGCGCCGGGCGGCCCGCACGCCGCGATGTCCGTCACCAAGTCGCTCACGGGCGTCCTCGCCGCGACGCTCGCCGCCGAGGGAACGCTGGACCCGGACAAGCCGGCGACGGACTACGTCCCCGAACTCGCCGGCTCGGCCTTCGGCACCGCGACGGTCCGGCAGGTCATGGACATGACGACGTCGCTGGACTACAGCGAGGACTACGCCGACCCCGACGCCGGGATCTGGGACTACGCCCGCGCCACGAACCCCTTCGCGCCGACCGGCGACGGCCCGGCCGGCACGCTGGCCTACCTCCAGGCGCTGAAGCCCGGCGGCCCGCACGGCCAGGCCTTCGGCTACAAGACGCCCAACGCCGACGCCCTCGGCTGGATCGTCGCGCGCGCCGCGGGTAAGCCGCTCGACGCGCTCCTCGCGGACCGCATCTGGAGCCGCATCGGCATGGAGCAGGACGGCTACTACCAGGTCGACGGCGTCGGCACGCCCTCGGCCGGCGGCGGCTTCAGCGGCGGGCTCCGCGACATGGGCCGCTTCGGCGAGCTGCTCCGCAACGAGGGCCTGTGGCAGGGCGAGCAGGTCCTGCCGGCCCTCGCCATCGCCGACATCCGCCGCGGCGGGAGCGTCACGGACTTCGAGAAGTCCGACCATCCCGGCCTCGTCGGCTGGTCCTACCGCGACCTGGGGTGGATCACGAACAACGCGCATGGCGCCTACGCCGCCCGCGGCGTCCACGGCCAGACCGTCTACATCGACCCCGTCGCCGAGATGACGATCGTCCGCTTCGCGTCGCACCCCGTCGCCGGCAACGCGGCCAACGACGCGACCTCACTTCCCGCGTACGCCGCGCTCGCCGAGTACCTCATGCGCCACAACTGACATGACGCCTCTCTTCGACCTCTCTGGAAAAGTCGCCCTCGTCACCGGCGGCGGGAACGGCATCGGCCGCGCCTGCTGCCGAATGCTCGCCGATTACGGCGCGGCCGTCGCCGTGGCGGACCTCTCGATGACGGCGGCCGACGCCGTCGTGGCGGAAATCGAGGCGGACGGTGGGCGCGCGCTGGCCGTCTGCTGCGACGTCACGGACGACGTCGACCGTGTGAACGCCGTGGACCGGGTCGTCGCCGAGCTCGGCGGCGTCCACATCCTCGTCAACAACGCCGGCGGCGGTGGGGCGGGGCGCGAGAGCCCGGACGAGATCACGGTCGAGCGGTTCGCCTCCGTCTTCGAGCTCAACGTGTTCAGCCCGTGGCGCCTCGCGCAGCTCGTCGCGCCGCACATGCGCGCGGGTGGCTACGGCTCGATCGTCAACATCACGTCGATGGCGTCGGTCAACACGAGCCCGGCGATCAGCGCGTACGCGTCGTCCAAGGCGGCGCTGAACCACATGACGGCCAACCTCGCCTTCGACTACGGCCCCGAGATCCGGATCAACGCCGTCGGCCCAGGGGCCGTCCGGACGGGCGCGCTCGAGACGGTCCTGACGCCGGAGATCGAGCGCCGGATGCTGGCCCACACGCCGCTCGAGCGCCTCGGCGAACCCGACGACATCGCCGGCGCCGTCCTCTACTTCGCGGCGCCGGTCTCGGCATGGACGAGCGGGCAGACGCTGTTCGTCAACGGCGGCGGCGTGCAGACGTTGGACTGAGGCGAAGGTCGGCGCATGGTGTGTGGTCGTGCTCGGTAGAGTTTGAAGTTTGGAGAGGTCGAAGTGCTGCGTCTTGTCGAGGCATTCTCTCCAAACTGTGGGGCCGCTGTCGTACCGACGGGCACCGACCCGGCCCCCTCTCCAAACTCTCGGGCCGCCAGCCCCGAGCAGGGCACATCCTTCCCCCGCTCTTCCGCCCGCCCCGGGGCACGGCGTACCTTGGCCGCTCGCTCCGCCCCGACCGCGACCGCCCCTTCGAGACGCCACCCGCCCGCTCCGAGTCTGCCATGCGTCTCGCCCCCGGTTTCTGTGCGCTCGCCCTCGCGGCGGCGCTCGCCGTGCCTGCCTCGGCGCAGCGCCGCGACGACGGCTTCGACCTCGTCCAGATGGACGTCTCGGCGCGGACGGCCGCGCTCGCCGGCGCCCTCGGCGGCTTCGCCGGCGACGACCCGACGGCCGTCTTCACGAACCCGGCCTTCCTCACGGGCGACATGGACCGCTCGGTCGCGCTGGGCTACGTCAACCAGCTCGCCGACATCAACGCGGGCACGGCCGTCTACGCCCGCAGCCTCCCGCGCTTCGGCGTCGACGCCGCGGCGAGCGTCCGCTTCCTGTCCTACGGCTCGTTCGACCGGACGGGCATCGACGGGACGCCCGACGGGACGACGTTCGGCGCGAGCGAGGCGGCCGTCTCGCTCACCGCGTCGCGCGTGGTGCTGCCGCGCGTGCGCGCCGGCGCGAGCGTCCACGCCCTCTTCGCGACGATCGACGACGCCAGCGCCCAGGCGCTCACGGCCGACGTCGGCGCGACCTACGAGGTGCCCGGCCAGGGCCTCGTCGTCGCGGCGAGTTACTCCGGCATCGGGACGGTCCTGTCGAGCCTCGGCGCCGTCGACGACCGGCTGCCGCGCGACCTGCGCCTGTCCGTCACCAAGCGCCTCCGCTACGTCCCGCTCACGGTGACGCTGGCGGGCTACGAGCTCACCCACTTCGAGGGCCCCGAGTCCGACTCGTCGGCCGTCGTGCGGGCGCTGGACCACGTGCTCGTCGGCAGCGAGCTGGCGCTCGGGCGGGCGCTGACGCTCCGCGCCGGCTACAGCCCGCGCCGCGGGCGCGGCCTGCGCTCCGGCGGGCGCCTCGACCTGGCCGGGCTCAGCGCCGGCTTCGGCCTCACCATCCGGCGGTTCGCGCTGGACTACGCGTACACCGGCTGGAGCGAGGTCGGCGGCGTCCACCAGGTCGGCGTCCGGACGCGGCTGTAGCGCTCGGGCACGCATCGGGAGGTCGCTGCGTTCACCCGGCGCACCCTCCCCTGCCCCGATGCTCGTCCGCTCCGCCCTTGTGTTCGTTCTGGCTACTGCCGGCTGCGCCACGTCGCGCCCCGACGCCGTCCCGCCCGCCTCGTCTGAGACAGCCGAGACGCCGGCAGCCGAGACGCCGGCAGCCGAGGTGCCAGCGGCCGGGACGGTCCGGATCTCACTCGGCGAGGCCGTCACCGTCGCAGACGTGCCGGTCCGCTTCGACGCGGTGACCGAGGACAGCCGGTGCCCGCCGGACGTGAACTGCGTCTGGGCCGGCCGCGCGCACGTGCGCCTCGTCGTCGGCGGCGAGCCGGTCGACCTGTCGGTGCCGGGCTACGGCCCGAACGACACGGTGCCGGAGACAATCACGCGCGGCGGCCTCACCGTTCGCGTGCTGTCCATGACGCCGAAGGCCCCGGACACGCCCTCCGCGGGCGGCCCGGAGCCTCTGTGGGTCGAGCTCGACGTGACGCGCGCCTAGTTCAGGCAGGCGACGACCTGGGCGAACGTCAGCCCCTCGTCCTCGCGGAGGACGTGGACCGGCGGCAGCAGCGGGTTCGTGCGGCCGTTGCCCGGGTCGAGAAGCCCTTCGCGCAGGAACGGCGCGACCGTCTGCACGAGGTCGACCGAGCCGATCGACTCGGCCTCGAGCTGCCCGCCCTCGCGCAGGTGCAGCGCCATGTCGACGTCCGGGCGGACGATGCGGAGCAGCAGCGGGATCGGCGCCTCGAATTCGATGCGCCCGTCGCCGTCGAGGCGGGCGACGCGGAACGTGCGGGCCTCGTAGTGGCCCCGCTTGATGGCTGGATGGGTCATGGAGAGGTCGGAGAGGTGACGCTGGAAGAACGCGCCCGAGGCCGGCACAGGTGTGTCATCGGGCATTTTCAATAACGGTCTTCTCAGTCCGTTCCCGCGTCCGGCTCGCGCGTCAGCAAGCCCTGCTTTCGGAAGTGGATCAGCGTCGTCTCGAGCGTCCCGTGGCGCATCCGCCGCTGCACCTCCTCGACCGGCAGGCCGGCCTGGAGCCAGATGATCGCCGCCGTATGGGTGAGCGAGTGCGGGCTGACGCCGCGGCGCTTGAGCCCCGCCGCGCGGAGATGGACGTTGACGCGGCCGCGGACGGAGCGCGTGTTGAGGCGCGTCCCGTCCGAGCGGTGGCCGTGGCTCACGACGAGCGGCGCCTGCGCGCTGGGTGGCCGGCCGCGCGCCTGGAGGTAGGCGTCGAGCGGGTCCGCGGCGGCGGCGTCGAGCGGCACCTGGGCGTCCTTGCTCTGCCGGCCCTTGCCCTGGACGCGCAGGATCGTGCCCATGAGCGTCCGGTCGAGGTCGTCGAGGTTGGCGCGGACGATCTCGATCTCGCTCAGCCCGCCGAAGACCATCAGCGCCATCAGGGCGCGGTCGCGCAGGCCGATGAGCGTCCCGGCCGGCGGCGCGTCCAGGAGGTGCCGGACCTCCTCGTCCCGGAGCACGGCGCGCGTGTGCGCCTCGGGCCGTCGGTTGCCCTTGACGCTCTTGGCCGGGTTCTCGGCGAGGTCGCCGCGGGCGACGAGGTACTCGCAGAGGCGGCGCAGGGCCGTGAGGTACGTCGAGACGCTGACCTGGCTGAGCTCGCGCTCGTCCATGAGGTAGCGCTTGTACGCCTCGACGTCGACCTCGACGAAGGCGAAGCGGCTGGACGGCCGCGCCGCGCGGGCGGCGTGGTAGCGTTCGAACTCGTTGAGGGTCCGCCGGTAGGTGCCGGCCGTCTCGGGGCTCTTCCCCTTGAGGTACTCGGAGACGAAGCCGTCGAGGCGCTCGGAGAGCTGCGCGACTGTCAGGCGCAGGGGCGTCGCGTCGTCCATCTTTTTAGTTGGGATAACGGCTATCCTGCAATCTAACGGCTCCGCGGCGCGTGGCAAGAGCCGGAGTGCAGCGAGCGGAATCTGCCGTTGCCCTCCACTACCGTGTCATCCCGCCGGGTGAACCCGGACCTGCCCCCGAGCCGGGATCTCCTGGACGACCGGACGTGCCCGACTGGTCACGACTCGCACCGACAGACCTCGAGGAGATCCCGGGTCACGCCCGGGATGACATACGTGGGGCTGGATCAGACGAGGCGCGCCGCGCGAGGATGACCCCGGCGCGGCGCGACTCTGGACCTTTTCACCCGTCACTCCTACAGCAGCGGCGAGTCGGGCGTGATGGCCTCGAGGGCGTCGCGGTAGGCGGCGAGGAAGGACGCGGCCATGGCGCCGTCGATGATCCGGTGGTCGTAGGACAGCGAGATGTAGACCATCTGGCGGATCGCGATGACGTCGCCCAGCTCCGGGTCCTCGATCACGACGGCGCGCTTCACGATGGCGCCCGGCGAGAGGATCGCCGTCTGCGGCTGGTTGATGATCGGCGTGCCCATGAGGCTGCCGAGCGAGCCGACGTTGGTGATCGTGAACGTGCCGTTCTGGAGCTCGTCCGGCTGGAGCTTCTTGGTCCGCGCTCGGATGGCGAGGTCCGCGACGGTGTGCGCGAGCCCTGAGAGGTTCTGCTGGCCCGCGTTGCGGACGACCGGCACGAGCAGGCCCTTTTCCAGCGCGACCGCGATGCCGATGTGGTAGTCCTTCCGGATGAGGATGTTCGACCCGTCGACGGAGGCGTTCATGAACGGGTGCGACCGCAGCGGCTCGATCGCCGCGGCGATGAAGTACGGCGTATACGTCAGCTTCACGCCCTCGCGCGCCTCGAACGCCTTCTTGTGCATCTCGCGGTGCTTCACGAGGCCCGTCACGTCGACCTCGGCGAACGAGGTGACGTGGGCCGACGTGTCCTTCGAGCGGCGCATGTGCTCGGCGATGAGCTGCCGCATGCGGTCCATCTGCACCGTCTCGACGCGGTCGTCGGAGGCGTCCGACGAGGCGCGCGGCGCGACGGGCCGGGCGGCCGGGCGCGGGGCGGGCGCAGCGGGCTGGGGCGTCGGCTGAGCGGCGGCGGGCTGGGCGGCGGCGGGCTGGGCGGCGGGCATCGGCTGAGCCGCCGGTGCCGGCTGCGCGGCGGGCTGCCCGGTGCGGGACCCGAGGTAGGCCATCACGTCCGCCTTCGAGACGCGGCCGTCGGCGCCGGTGCCGGAGATCTGCTGGAGCTCGGCGAGCGAGAGGCCCTCGGCCTCGGCGATCGAGCGGACGAGCGGCGAGTAGAAGTTGCCCGCGGCGTCGCGGCGTGGGATCGGGCCGGACGCCTCGCCGGACGCTGCCTCGTTCTGCGCCGCCGTCTCCTCGGCCTGCGCCGGGGCGGACATCGCGGCGCCATCGCCCTCGGGCGAGGCGCTGTAGCTCTTCTCGGCCGGGCCGGCCGTGTGCTCGGCGGCGGACGCCGCGGCGGCGGGCGCGGCGGCGGCGGGCGCGGCGGCGGCGGGCTGAGCCGGAGCAGCGGGCGCGGCCGGAGC
>JBBSQZ010000028.1:0-18139 GCA_038243565.1 Rhodothermales bacterium
CACGCCTCGTGCCTCTCTCTCCCCGTCTCCCATGACCCGTCTCCGTCCCGCGCGCCTCGCAGTGGCGCTGTCCCTCTTCGTTTTCGCCGGCTGCGCCACCCTCGCCGGCCAGAACTACTACTCGGTCGAGCAGGAGTGGCAGCTCGGCCAGCAGATCGAGGCGCAGCTCCAGCAGCAGTTGCCGCTCACGAACGACGCCACGCTGAACCGGTACGTCAACGATCTTGGACAGCGGATCGTGGCGCAGACGGGCGCCAGCCAGCTGCCGTGGCGCTTCCACGTCGTCCGCGACGCGTCGATCAACGCGTTCAACGTGCCCGGCGGGATGGTCTACGTCAACACGGGCCTGATCGCGCAGGCCGGCTCGGCGGCGGAGCTCGCCGGCGCGATGGCGCACGAGATCGGCCACGGCGTCGCGCGGCACGGGACCCAGCGCCTGTCGAAGTCCAACGAGCTGAACGCCGTCGCCGGGGCGGTCCTCGGCAACAACCCCGGCGTGGCGACGCAGATCGCGGCGCAGATCGCGGCGCAGGGCGCCTTCGCGAGCTTCTCGCGGGCCGACGAGCGCGAGGCGGACCGCCTCGGCGTGCAGTTCATGGCCGCGGCCGGCTACAACCCGGACGGCCTCTCGAGCCTGCTGCAGCGCCTCGCACAGGAGGAGCAGCGCAGCGGCGGCGGGATCGCCTTCTTCCGCTCGCACCCGCTCTCGGCCGAGCGCGTCCAGAACGTGACTGCCCTCGCACGCAGCGTCAACCGCGCCGGCCTCCGCACGGACGACGCCGGCTTCGCCGCCGCCCGGCGCCGCGCGCAGAGCCTCAACTGAGGCGGATCGGGTCGCGCTGGAGGAGCGCCTCGCTCGGCATGGTTTAAGGCTTAATGTTTAAGGTATTGGATCCTGAGCATTGGAGGCGCCTTAAACGTTAAACCTTAAACCGCATTTCTCTCCTCATGTCCGACCGCCCGCTCGACCTCACCCCGTACCGCATCGCCCCCGGCGCGCCCGTCCGCCTCGCCGATTACTCCACCGACGACACGCAGGACTGGGACAAGGACAAGGCGAAGGAGGAAACGAAGCGCCTCCTCGAGGAGGTCGACGCGCTGCAGGAGCGGCTCTACGCCGAGTCGAAACAGTCGCTGCTCGTCGTGCTCCAGGCGATGGACGGCGCGGGCAAGGACTCGACGATCCGCCACGTGTTCGGCCCGCTGAACCCGCAGGGCATCCGCACGGCCCCCTTCAAGGCGCCGACGGCGCCCGAACTGGCGCACGACTTCCTGTGGCGCGTCCACAAGCAGGCGCCGGCGAAGGGCGAGCTCGTCGTGTTCAACCGCTCGCACTACGAGGACGTGCTCATCGTGAAGGTCCACGGCTGGGCGCCCCGAGACATCATCGAGCGCCGCTACGGCCACATCGTCGCCTTCGAGGAGCTCCTCGAGGACGCCGGGACGCGCATCATCAAGATCATGCTGAACGTCTCGAAGGGCTACCAGCTCGAGCGCATGCAGCGGCGCCTCGACAAGCCGGACAAGCACTGGAAGTTTAATCCTGAAGACCTCGAGGAGCGGAAGCTCTGGGGCGCCTACATGGCTGCCTTCGAGACGGCGATGGCGCGAACCTCGACAGAGGCGGCGCCGTGGCTCGTCGTCCCGTCCGAGCACCGCTGGTTCCGCGACCTCGTCGTGGCGCGCCTGCTCCGCGACGCGCTGACGGCGATGGACCCGCAGTACCCCGCGCTGACGTTCGACGTGGAGAGTGTCTCGCTCGAGGGCGCGTGAAATGCGGTTTAAGGTTTAACGCTTGAGGTTTGCACATCCCACCTTAAACATTAAACCGCATTTCGCCTTTCGAGGTCTCGCAGGCACGTCTCCGCCATCACCTGCGCGGCGAGCGGGAGGGCGCGCTCGTCGAGGTCGAAGCGGGCGTCGTGGAGCGCGTGGCGCGTCGCCTCGGAGCTCGCGGTGCCGACGCGGACGAGCGCGCCGGGGACGTGCTGGAGGTAGTACGCGAAGTCCTCGCCGCCCATGCTCGGCAGCGCCATGTCCCAGACGGCGTCCTCGCCGAGCGTCTCGGCGATGGCGGCCCGCGCCGTCATCGCCTCGTCTGGCGTGTTGACGACGGGGGGCAGGAGGTCCGTGAAGTGGACCGTCGCCGTGGCGCCGTGGACGGCGGCGAGGCCCGTCGCGACGCGCTCGACGGCCTCGCGCAGCGTCACGAGCGTCTCGGTGTCGACCGCGCGGAGGGTGCCGCCGAGCTCGGCCTCGGCCGGGATCACGTTGAGCGCGTCGCCCGCGCGCAGGCGGCACAGCGTGAGCACGGCCGGCCGCCGCGCGTCCGAGACGCGCCCGGCGAGCGTGTACAGCTCCGCCGCGACGTGCGTGGCTACCGCTACGGTGTCGACGCCCTCGTGCGGGCGCGCCGAGTGGCCGGACTTGCCGCCCGAGACGGTGATGGTGAACGGCGAGCAGCCCGCCTGCATCGGCCCGGCCTTGATGCCGAAGCGCCCGACGTCGATCGTCGGATCGACGTGGACGGCGTAGGCCGCCGAGACGCCGTCGAGGACGCCGTCGCGGATCATCACGGGCGCGCCGGAGGGCGCGCGCTCCTCGTTCGGCTGGAAGAAGACGCGCAGGCGGCCGTGCATCTCCGCCGCGCGCGACCGGGCGACGAGCGCGACGCCGCACGCGATGGCCATGTGCGCGTCGTGCCCGCAGGCGTGCATCGCGCCTGGGATCTCCGAGGCATAGTCCGCGCCCGACGCCTCGAGGATCGGCAGCGCGTCGATGTCGGTCCGGTACGCGACCGTCGGCCCATCGTAGTCGCCCTCGATGTCGACGACGAAGCCCGTGCCGGCGAGCGGCGGGCCGGGCTGGAAGCCGCGCGCCTCGAGCCACGCGCGGAGCGTCGCCTGCGTCTGGTGCTCGTCGAAGCCGAGCTCCGGGCGCCGGTGCAGCGCGCGCCGCAGCGCGACGAGGTCCTCGGCGAGCGTGGCGAGGTCGAGCGGGTCGGCGGTCTGGGGCGCGAGCATGGGGACGAGTTCGGGTCAGCGTGGAGGGCGAACGCGGGGCCGGGCAGAAGTGCGCGCCGCGGCGCGCAATCGCCCGGGTGTTCACGCGCCGAGCGCGCCGCTGCGGCGCATCAGCGCGAGGAAGAACGGGACGCCGCAGAGCGCGGTCAGTACGCCGACGGGCAACTCCTGCCCGGCGAGAACGGTTCGCGCGGCGAGGTCCGCCAGCACGAGGAACGCGGCGCCGGCCGCGAACGAGAGCGGCACGAGGCGCCGGTGGCTCGGCCCGACGACCATCCGCACGGCGTGCGGAACGACGAGCCCCACGAACCCGACGACGCCCGACGCGGCCACGGCTGCGCCGGTCGCGACGGCCGTGATCAGAATCAGAACACCTTTGAGGCGCTCGACCGGGACGCCGAGCGCCGCCGCAGCCTCCTCGCCCGTCGTGAGCAGATCCAGCGGACGCGCCAGCGCCCAGAGAAAGCCTGCCGCTCCGAGCGACGCGCCGAGCGGCACCCACACGCCCGGCCACGTCGCCGTGGCGAACGAGCCGAGCAGCCAGAACAGGACGGCCCGCAGCCGGTCCGGGTCCGGCGAGGCGAAGGTGACGAAGGCGGTGACGGAGCCGAGCAGCGCCGAGACCGCGACGCCCGTCAGCAGCAGGCGCGCCGGCGCGAGCTCCCCGTCCTTGCGCGAGACGGCGACGACGGTCGCGACGGCGAGCCACGCCCCGGCGACGGCCGCGATCGGCATCGACAGGCTGCGGGCGACGACCGGCGGCACGAAGCCGAGGAAGAAGAGCGACGCCCCGGCGCTCGCGCCGCTCGACGCGCCGAGCAGGTACGGGTCGGCCAGCGGGTTTCGGACGAGCGCCTGCATCGCCACGCCGACGACGGCCAGCCCGCCGCCGACAGCCGCCGCGAGGACGATACGTGGCATCCGCAGCTGCCACACGATCGTCGCCGCCGTCGGGTCTCCATTCCCGACGAGCGCAGCCCAGACGCGCGCCGCGCCGAGATCGGCCGAGCCCCACACGACCGACGCGGCGACGATGCCGAGCACCGCCGCCGCGGCGAGAAGGGCGGCGAGCGCGGGCGGGAGGCGGCGCACGCTCAGGCCGCGCCAGCGGCGAACGCCTCGGGGTGCAGGCGCCGCGCGATCGCCTCGATGCCGTCTACGACGCGCGGTCCGGCCCGGCTCACGAGGTCCGAGTCGATGCCGTAGACGCGGCCGCTGAGCACGGCCGGCGTGTTCATCAGGGCCGGGTGGCGCAGCCCGAACGCCCGCGCGTTCACCTCTGGCCCGCCGAGAATCAGGATGACCTCGGGCGCCATGTCGAGGATCGCCTCCTCGGTCGGCGTCGCGGTCTGCCCGTCGTAGCGGTCGGTGAGGTTGTCGCCGCCCGCGGCGCGGACCATCTCGGACGCGTAGGAGCCGCGGCCGAACGCGTAGAACGTGTCCTCGTCGCCCACGAGGAGCAGCGTCCGCACGGGCACGACGCCCTGAACGGCGGTGCGGACGGCGGCGACGCGGCGCTCGAAGGCGTCGGCTGCCGGGGCGCCGCCGCGGACGTCCAGGAGCGTGTCGAGCGTCCGCAGCGCGCGCGGGATGTTGGCCAGCTCGCGGAAGGCGAAGAGGTACGTCGGCAGGCCGAGGCCCGTCAGGCGGTCGGCGTCGGCCGTCGTCGAGACGTCGAGCGAGCCGATCACGAGGCCCGGGTGCAGCGCGACGAGCGCCTCGGTGTCGATCGGGAACGTGCCGACGCGCGGCAGGCCGGCGATGCCGGGCGGGAAGTCGTCGGCCGGGGCGACGCCCGCGAGGCGCTCGACGCCCGCGGCCGCGGCGACGAGCTCGGTGACGTTCGGCGAGAGCGGGAAGACGTGCGCGACGTCTGCCGGGATGGCGACGGGCCGGCCCGCGCCGTCGACCACGCCGCCGGCGGGCGCGGCGCCGCGGCAGCCGACGAGCACGAGCAGGGAGAGAAAGGCGAGACGCACGGCACGGAGAAGGGGCGGGCGGATAACTTAACGGATGCCCCATCCCGCTTTCACCGACTCCGGCGCCGGCCCGATGCCCTTCGCCGGCCGCGTCGCGTTTCTGCTCAACCCGGCCGCCGCCAACGGCCGCGCCGCGCGCCGCCGGCCCGCCCTCGAGGCGGCCGTCGCCGCGTCGAGCATGGACGCCGAGGTCCACGTGTCGGCCGGGCCGGACCGGACGGAGCCGCTCGCGCGCCTGCTCTCGGAGACGTTCGACGCCGTCGTCGCCGTCGGCGGCGACGGGACGGTCCATGCCGTCGCCAACGCGCTCGCCGGGACCGAGACGCGCTTCGGCGCGCTCCCGATGGGCACCGGCAACGACTTCGCGCGCGCCATCGGGATGCCGGAGGACATGGAGGCCGGCGTTGGGGCGCTCGCCAGCGCGGTCGTCCGCCCGATCGACGTCGCGGCCGTCCGATGGACCGACGCGGACGGGGCAGATCACGCGCGCGTCGTCGCCAACTGCCTCGGGGCCGGCTTCGACGCTGACGCCGCGGCGCGCGCGGGCCGCTTCAAGTCGCTCGGCGGGCGCTCGGCCTACGCCGTCGCCGTCGTCGAGACGCTGTGGGCGTGGCGCCGGCCGGGCGTGTGCGTCGAGGTCGCCATCGACGGCACGCGGCGCGACGCAGCGTGTCCGATCGGCGCGGGCGGCGAGGTCGTGTTCTCCGGCCCGCTGTTCCTCGTCGAGGTCGGCAACGGGCAGGCCGTCGGCGGCGGCTTCCGCCTCACGCCCGAGGCGCTCCTCGACGACGGCCTCCTCGACGTGTGCGTCGTGCGCCACGCGCCCCCGCGGCGCGTGCTCCGCATCCTGCCGACGGCCTTCTCGGGCGGGCACGTCCGCTTCGAGGAGGTCGCGATGCACCGCGCGCCGCGCGTCGCCGTCCGCGTCCTCGAGGGCACGCTCGGCATCCAGGCCGACGGCGAGGCCGCCTCGGACGCCGTCGCGGCGCTCGACGTCGAGGCGTGGCCGGCCGCGCTGCACACGCTCGTGCCGGGGTGAGGGTGGATGGGGGCGCTGCGATACGTTCCGTGTGTGTACTTCCCTCGTTGGTCGCCTCCGATACCCAGACATGTCATCCTGAGCGGAGCGAGGGATCGCGACGTAAGCCTTCGTGTCGGGCTTGATGGACGGAGTTGAGCTCCTTCGCAGGCTCAGGATGACAAAGTAGAGGGGGGGACGCAACCTGCCGTCCTCCGCCCTCCGTCCTCCGTCCTCCGTCCTCCGTCCTCCGTCCTCCGTCCGGCCCTATTTTCCCGGTCCCTCCCGACCCGACTCTGATGCCGACCCTGCTCCGCGCGCGCCTTGCCGCGCTCCTGCTCGCCTGCCTCGCCGCGACGGCCGCCCCGACGCGCGTCCAGGCACAGCCGGCGACGGCCGAGGCCAACGCGGCCGCCGAGGCGGCCTTCGCCGCGGGCGTCCGGAGCTACGAGGCGCAGGCGTTCTCCGAGGCGTACCGCCTCTTCCGCCGCGCGGCCGACGCCGGCTTCTCTCAGCGGACCACCGCCGCGCTGCTCATGGCCGGGAAGTCGGCCTACGCCGACGCCGACTACGACGCCGCCGTGTCGTCGCTGACGACGCTCATCGCCAACTACGGTGGCAGCCGCTACGCGCCCGAGGCGCGCCGCGTGCTCGCCCTCGCGACGGCCGGCGGGCCCAACGGCCAGGGCCAGCCCTTCGACCTCGGCGTCGCGCTGCCCGTCTCCGGGGCGAACGGCTACCTCGGGCAGGCGCTCTTCAACGGCGTCCGCCTCGCCGTCGACGAGTACAACGCGACGACGCCGCGGCGGCCCGTGCGCCTCGTCTTCCGCGACTCGGGCGGCAACGGCCCCGCCGCGCGCGACGCGGTGCAGTCGGCCGTCGCCGCCGGCGCCGACGCCGTCGTCGGGCCGCTGTTCTCGGACGAGGCCGAGCCCGCCGCCGCCGCCGCCGAGGCGGCGCAGACGGTCTTGGTGGCGCCGCTCGCCACGGACGAGGCCGTCTCGGCGGGCCGCCGCTTCGCGTTCCAGGCCAACCCGACGTTCCCGGCGCGCGGCCGCGCGATGGCCCGCTACACCGTCCAGCGCCTCGGCCTGCGCCGCGTCGGCGTGGCGACCGAGGACGGGACGCCGGGCGAGGTGGACGGCGACGCCTTCGCCGCCGAGGCGCAGCGCCTCGGCGCCACCGTCGCCTTCAACCGGCAGCTGTCGTCGGCGGACGACTGGCCGGACCTCGACCGCCGCATCGGCGCCCAGACGCTCGCGCAGGCGCAGGCGATCTACCTGCCCGTCACCGGCGCGACGGCTCCGGAGCACATCGCCGAGGCGCTCCGCGCGCTCGACGCCGTCCGCGGCGCCCCGCGCCCGATCGGCAACACCGAGTGGGAGGGCATCACGTCCAGCCGCGACCGCGCGAGCCGCATGAACGCCGTCTTCGGGCAGGACTTCTTCGTCGCCCCGGGCTCCTCGGACGCCTTCGGCCGCCGCTACCGCGCGCTCTCGGGCATCGGGCCGGACCGCCTCGCGCTCATCGGCTACGACGTCGCCCGGATGCTCATCGCCAACCTCGACGGCGACGGCTCGCTCGCCGACCGCCTCCGCGCCGCGCCGACGTTCCAGGGCATCGCCCACCGCTTCGGCTTCGACGGCCAGCAGGTCAACCAGTCGCTGTTCATCCTCGGCTACCGCGACGGCGACGCCGTTCTTATCGAGTGATTGGTGATTGGGTTGAACGAGGCGCCACGGTTTGTTCCGACGCTGCCGTTCGTCTGAACCGCCGGCCGACCCGTAGAGACGCCCCGCCGGGGCGTCTCCGGCCGCCCCCAATGCCCCGTCCACCGTCGCGGATCGCGCCGCAGAATCACGCCCGCGCGTCCCGGTCCGCGAGGGCGCGGAGCAGCGAGTCCGCCTCGGCACTGCCAGCGCGCGCCTGCACGCGGAGCGCCTCGATCTTCTCGGCTGCGTCGGCCCGCGGCTCGGCCAGGCCGGACGTCTGGAGCACGCGAATCGACCCGACGACGTCCACGCGCGAGAGGTCGCCGCCGGCGTCTCGCGCGTGGAGGCCCTGCTCGAGGAGCGGGCGGGCGTAGGCGATGTGCGACAGCATCCCAACGGCCTGCGGGAAGCCGGCGCGCGCTGCCTCGCGGAAGAATGGCTCCGCGGCGAGCGAGCCGTCGGCCTGCCACATGATGAAGGCACGGGTCAGGATAGCCTGCCGGTTGCCGAGCGCGACGGCCGAGTCGAGGTGCCGCTTCGCGACGGCGTAGCTGTCCGCGGCCGCGGGTTCGTCGAGATCCTGCGCCTCGAACGCGATCAGGTTTGCCAGCGCAAGGTGTCCGTCGGCGTCTCCTGCTGCGGCACGCTCGGTCGCTGTCCGTCGCGCCGTCTCGGCCCACTGCGCCGCCTCGCGGAGCGTCGGGCGCGGCTCGAAGAGCCAGTCGCCGAGCGAGTGCCGCTCGCGGCCCAGGTCGCCGAGACGCATCTGCGCCCACACGTCGCCGCGGCGCGCGGCGTCGCGGTACAGCGCGACGGCCTCGCTCACGTTCCCGAGCGAGTCCGCCACGGCCGCGGCGCGCGCCGTCTCGTGCCGGCTCAGCCGCGCCTCGGTGCAGCCGGCGACGGTGACGAGGACGAGGGCGGCGAGCAGCGGGCGGATCATCGGCGGAGCAGGGGAGTGGCTCCACAGAATCGGCCCGAACGAGGCCCGCTGCACCGAACGGGGTTCACCGGCAGAACCCGTCGCGTCCTCATTCCGTCTGCCCTCCGCCTTCCGCCCTCCGACCATGAACCGCCTCGCCGCCGCGTCGAGCCCGTACCTCCGGCAGCACGCCGCCAACCCCGTCGACTGGTGGCCGTGGTCCGACGCCGCCTTCGCCGAGGCCGCGCGCCGCGGCGTGCCCGTCTTCCTCTCGATCGGCTACGCCGCGTGCCACTGGTGCCACGTCATGGCCCACGAGTCGTTCGAGGACGCCGAGGCGGCCGCCGCGCTCAACGCCGCGTTCGTGTGCGTGAAGGTGGACCGCGAGGAGCGGCCCGACGTGGACGGGATCTACATGGACGCGTGCCTGGCCGTCCACGGCCACGGCGGCTGGCCGCTGACGGCGCTCCTGACGCCCGAGCGCGAGCCGTTCTACGTCGCGACGTACCTGCCGCGCGAGAGCCGGCCGGGGCGCATCGGCGTCGTAGACCTCGCCGCCGGCGCGGCCCGCGCGTGGCGCGACGACGCGGCCGGAATCCGCGCCTCGGCGGCCGACATGACGGCCGCGCTCTCGGCCCTCGCCACGCCCGACGTCGACCCCGAGGCGCCCGGCCCGGCGGACTTCTCCGCCGCCGCGAGCGCCCTCCGCCGCCTCGCCGATCCCGAGTTCGGCGGCTTCGGCCGCGCGCCCAAGTTTCCGACGCCGCACCACGCCTTCTTCCTCCTCGCCGAGGCGCGCCGCTCCGGCGATGCCGACCTCACGGACCTCGCCGTCCGCGCGCTCGACGCCGTCTACCGCGGCGGCGTGTACGACCAGCTCGGTGGTGGGCTGCACCGCTACGCGACCGACCGCGCGTGGCACCTGCCGCACTTCGAGAAGATGCTGACGGACCAGGCGCTCTACGCCCTCGCCTGCACCGAGGCGTTCCGCGCGACGGGCGAATTGAAAGACGCCGCGCTCGACACGCTCGGCTACGCCCTGCGCGACCTCCGCCTGCCGTCCGGCCTCTTCGCCACGTCCGAGGACGCCGACTCGGAGGGCGCGGACGGCCGCCACCACGAGGGCGCGTTCTACGTCTGGTCCGAGGCCGAGCTTCTCGAGGTACTGGGCGAGGCCGATGCCACGCTCGCCCGCCGCGCCTTCGGCACGACTGACGCCGGCACGTTCGTCGACGAGGCGACGGGCCGCCGCGACGGCACCAACGTCCTCTTCCGTGCCGACGAAGACGCGTTCCGAGACCCGCGCTTCCCCGACCTCCGTGCCCGGCTGCTCGATGCAAGGTCCGCGCGCCCGCGCCCCGGGCTGGACGACAAGGCGCTGGCGGACGGCAACGGCCTGGTGCTCGCCGCGCTCGCCTCGGCCGGCCGCACGTTCTCCCGAGACGACCTCGAGGCGGCCGCCCGAGAGACGGCCGCGGCGCTCCTCGGCACGTTCGAGCATGCCGGCGGCCTCTGGCACCGCGCCCCGACGCCCGCGGAGCCCGGCATCTCAGGCCTGCTGGACGACTACGCCTTCACCGTCTGGGGCCTCATCGAGCTGTTCCTCGCCACGTTCGACGACGCTGCTCTCGCCGCAGCGCTCCGTCTCCACGAGCAGGCGCAAACCCGCTTTTCTGGCGTCTCGGGCGCGCTCTACGTCTCCGAGGCTGGCGCCTCGGACCTCATCGCGCGGCGCCGCAGCCGACACGACGGCGCCATCCCGGCCGGCGCGAGCGTCCACGTCTGGAACGGCCAGCGCCTCGGCGCCCTCACCGAGAACGCGGCCCTCGACGCCGACGCACGGCGCAGCCTAGCCGCCGGCTCGGACGAGCACCCGACGGGCGAGACGATGCGCCTCACCGCCGCCCTCCGCGCCGACGCGCCCGTCGCCATCGTCGCCGGAACGCCTGGCGCGGCCGACACGGAGGCGATGATCCAGGCGCTCCGCGGCGTCTACGTGCCCGGCGCGCTCGTCGCGCTGCGCGCCTCGGATGCGTCGCCGGTCGGCAACGCGGGGCAGGCGATGCGCGATGGCCGGGCCGTCGCCTACGTCTGCCGCCACGGCGCCTGCCAGGAGCCGACGGCGGACCCGGCGCGCGCCGCTGCCCTGCTCCGCGCGTCGGCTACCGCGTAAGCGTTTCGTTTCGTACCATCGGGCTCCCCCCCAGACTCCCGACCGATGAGCAAGAAACGCGTCTTCGTCGTCGACGACGACCCCAAGATCGGCGAGCTCTTCGCGACCGTCCTCGCCCGCGACGGCTACGCCACGAAGGGCTTCACGACCGCCGAGGCGCTGCTCCAGACCGTCGACGACGGGACGATTCCGGACTGCGTCCTCACGGACCTGATGATGCCCAACGTCTCGGGGATGCAGCTCATCGAGGCGCTCCGCACGCGCGGCGTCACGGCGCCGGTCATCGTGATGACCGCCCACTCGTCCGTGCAGACGGCCGTCGAGGCGATGCGCTTGGGCGCGTTCCACTACCTCCAGAAGCCCGTCAACCTCGAGGAGATGCGGGCGCTGCTGGCCAAGGCGCTGGACCTCTACGCGGACAAGCAAGAGCTCCAGGAGATCAAGCAGGAGCGCAAGAAAAAGAACTCGCCGTCCCGCATCCTCGGCGAGTCCGACGAAGTGCAGCAGGTCCGCGACACGATCGAGACGCTCGCCGACATCCCGAACACGATCGTGCTCGTCCGCGGCGAGACCGGAACGGGCAAGAACCTCGTCGCCCAGAGCCTGCACTACGCCAGCCGCTGGGCCGCGGGCCGCTTCATGGAGATCAACTGCGCGGCGCTGCCGGACAACCTCCTCGAGAGCGAGATGTTCGGCTACGAGAAGGGCGCCTTCACCGACGCCCGCGCCGCAAAGCCCGGCCTGCTCGAGGTCGCCGACGGCGGGACGCTCTTCCTCGACGAGATCGACTCGATGAGCCTCGCGCTCCAGTCGAAGCTGCTGTCGTTCCTCGAGTCGCGCCAGTTCCGGCGCCTCGGCGGGACGGACGACATCAAGGTCACGACGCGCATCGTCTGCGCGACGAACGCCAACCTGCAGGAGCGCGTCGCCGAGAAGGCGTTCCGCAAGGACCTGCTGTACCGCATCAACGTCGTCTCGGTGGAGCTGCCGCCGCTGCGGCGCATGGGCCGCGACGCGCTCGCGATCGCGCAGGCCGTCGCCTCGGGCTACGCCGGCGAGTTCGGCAAGCCGTTCGAGGGCTTCACGCCCGCCGCCGAGGCGAAGCTGCTGGCGCACGCCTGGCCCGGCAACGTCCGCGAGCTGCGCAACGTGATGGAGCGCGCCCTCATCTTCGCCAAAGCGCCAAAGCTCGACGCCGCGGACCTCGTGCTGATGAACTCGGACGCGTTTGACGACGCGACCTCGGACGCCGACACGTTCCGGATCCGCTCCGGCGGCTCGCTCGAGGACCTCGAGGCGTCCTACATCCGCCACATCCTCGGCACGCACCGCGGCACGTCCTACGCCGACGTCGCCAAGCTGCTCGGCATCTCCAAGAAGACGCTCTGGGAGAAGCGCAAGCGCTACAGCCTGGACGCCGAACTCGAGGAGGCCGAGGGTTGAAGGGGGGAGAGGTGGAAGGGTTGAAGGGGAAATGCAATCGTCTCCCGAACCTTGCGCCGGCCTCCAGAAACCGCGTCTTTCCCCTTCCACCTTTCAACCCTTCCACCCTGTGACCCCCGAAGAAAAGGACACGCTCGCCCGGCGCCTCGCCGGCGGGACGACCGCCGAGGCGCTCCGCCCCGACCGCCTCGAGACCGCCCTCGAGCGGATGCTCGGCGCCGGCGCGAGCCGCTTCGGCCTGCGCGCCGACCGGACCGGCGCCTCGGACGCGTGCGCCCTCGCGCCGCCGCTCGCGCGCCTCATCGACCACACCGTCCTCAAACCCGAGACGACCGAGGCCGACGTCCGCGCGCTGTGCGCCGAGGCGCGCACCAACTGCTTCGCCTCGGTCTGCATCAGCCCCGTGTGGGTGCCCGTCGCCGCCGAGGCCCTCGCCGGCGCGACGTCGGTCGTGTGCACCGTCGTCGGCTTCCCGTCGGGCGCCGTGCGGACAGTCGTGAAGGCCTACGAGACCGAGGTCGCCGTCGCCGACGGCGCCATGGAGATCGACATGGTGATCTCCATCGGGCGCCTGAAGTCCGAGCAGTACGACGCCGTCGAGGAGGACATCCGGGCGGTCGTCGCGGCGGCGCAGGGGCGCACGACGAAGGTCATCCTCGAGACGGCCCTGCTCACGGACGAGGAGAAGGTCGTCGCGTGCGTGCTCGCGCAGAACGCCGGCGCCGACTTCGTCAAGACGTCGACGGGCTTCGCCTCGGGCGGCGCGAGCCCGCAGGACGTGGCGCTGATGCGGCGCGTCGTCGGGCCGGCGATGGGCGTGAAGGCGTCCGGCGGCATCCGCTCGCTCGAGGACGCGCAGACGATGGTCGACGCCGGCGCCTCCCGCCTCGGCGCGAGCGCCTCGGTCGCTATCTTGAAAGGCCTCCGCTCCGATGCGGCGTATTAGCCGCTCCACCTGATGCCCACTGCACCTGCCCGCCTCGCGCTCGTCCTGTCCCTCGCGGCGACGCTCACGGCGTGCTCGGGCACGCGCCCCCGCACGCCGGCCGGCCCCAGCACCGGTCCGGACGAGACGCCGGCGACGTTCCCGGTCTACGAGACGTTCGACGCCTCGCGGTACGACGCCGCGCCGGCGGCGCGCGTCGAGCTCGTGCACGACGTGCCGGAGGTCGTGATGGCGGGCCGCGTCGTCGTCCCAACCCGCACCTCGGCGCCGGCGCCGGCCGAGCCCACGCCGCGGCAGGTCGACGGCTACCGGGTCCAGATCTTCTCGAGCAACAGCCGCGCCGCGGCGGAGCAGGTCCGCGACGGCGCCGTCGCGGGGTGGAGCCGCGCGCGCAGCCGCGCCGGCGCGCCGTCCGCGCTGGACCCGGTCGTGGTGTACCTCCAGCCGTACTACCGCGTCCGCGTGGGCGCCTTCGCGAGCGACGCCGAGGCGGCCGCCGCGCTCGCGCTCGTCCGCAGCGAGTACCCCGAGGCCTTCCTCGTGCCCGACGTCGTGACCGTCATGCAGTGACGGCCGCCCCGCAGCCGGCCCTCTTTCCCCCGACCCGATGCTGAACGTCTCGCGCACGGCGCTCGTCGCCGCCTTCGCTATCGCCCTCTCGGCGTGCTCCGGCACGCGCCCCGCGCCCGCGCCCGAGGCGCCGCCGGTGACCTACCCCGACGCGCCCGCGCCGGAGACGACGTACGAGCCGACGCCGGCGCCGGTCTACGAGCCAACGCCGGCTCCGGTCTACGAGCCGGCACCCGCGCCGGCCCTGGCGACGCGTCAGGTCGACGGCTACCGCGTCCAGATCTACGCCTCGCAGTCGTCCGCCGGTGGCGAGCAGGCCCGCGCCGACGCCGAGACGTGGTGGCGGGCCGAGCAGCGCCGCTCCGGCTTCACCGCCCCGCTCGACGCGTACGTGGTCTATCTCGACGGGCTGTACAAGGTTCGGATGGGCGCCTTCACGAACCGTGCCGACGCCGAGGCGGCGCTCCAGCTCGTCCGCACGCGCTTCCCGGACGCGTTCCTCGCGCCGGACCTCGTGACGATCGACGGCTGAGCGGGAGGTTAGGCGGCCTTCGTAACTTGGCTCCATGATCCCTCATGCGAACTTAAGAACCATCGCTGAAGAGCGGCTGAAAGATGCTGAAGCTCTTTTGGAGTCCGAGCGCTACGATGGGGCCGTTTATCTTGGGGGATACGTTGTAGAGCTGGCGCTCAAGGCGCGGATCTGCCGGGTTCTGAGTTGGTCTGGATTTCCGCAGACACGTAACGAGTTTCAGAACTACAGCAGCTTCAGAACTCACAACCTCGACGTCCTGCTGAGACTCAGCGGCACTGAGCAAGAAGTCAAGACGCAGTATTTGGCGGAATGGTCTGCGGTAGCGACTTGGGACCCGGAGGCTCGTTACAATCCCATCGGGACGGCAACACAGCCGGACGCTCAGCTGTTGATAGAGTCCGCTCGGACTATTCTAGGAGCGCTATGAAACAACTCGTCCAACGATTTCAAGAGCTGGAGCGCTCCATTTCGAGCGCTAAAGGCGATTTCTGGCTCTTCGCTCTCTTCCTGAGAGAAGACGCTGTAGATCGTTGGGATTTGCTCGTTTCCGCCTCTTGGACACAGGAAAATCCGGGGGATGCCCTCCGCTTCCTCGCCTCCAGCCTGCAGGAAGAGTTCCAAGCGGGAGAGCTTGAGCAACTGTCCCGAATTGTGCTGATCGACCCGAGTAACCCTGCGCTCGCAGCAATAAACAGTGCTGTTCGAGTTGAACATGGGAGTATGGACATTCAAGACAGCATGTTCAACGGACTGCCAATCAAGCACGCATTCATCATATCGTCCCAGAGTCCTGATATTCAAGCTTCTGCTTTAGCCGGTTAACACGCTGACTACACGGATCGGTCAGCGCGCCGCGGGTTGGCCGGTGTATCCTGCGCTCCGTCTCGGCCGTGGCGCTAGCTGTGCGGCGGGCCAGGCCTCTGAAACGAAGCGCGGGCGCCCTGCCGGATGGCAGAGCGCCCGCAGCGCATTCAGGACGGTCCGGTCAGTTGAATCCTGTCCCCGAGACGGCCGGGCGGGCGTCGGTGTTGGCGATCTCCCAGGCCGTGCCGAAGACGAGGCGCGCGATCATCGCCATCCGGTCGTAGTCGATCTTCCACGCCTCATCGCCGGGCTGGTGGTAGTCCTCGTGCGTGCCCGTGAAGTAGAAGATGAACGGGATGCCGTGCTTGCCGAAGTTCCAGTGGTCCGACCGGCGGAAGAACTGGTTCGGGTCGTCGGCCGAGTTGAAGCGCTTCGAGAGGTCGATGTTCAGCCCCGTCTCGGCGTTGACGCGCGCGCTGACGGCGTCGATGTCGGTCGAGATGAGCTCCGAGCCGAGGATGTAGACGTACGGGCTGCCGGCGCCGTCGTAGGTCGGGTCGTGGCGACCGATCATGTCGATGTTCAGGTCCGCCGCGACGTTCGCGAGCGGGACGAGCGGCTCGCGGTCGGCGAAGTACTCGGAGCCCAAGAGGCCCTTCTCCTCGCCGGTGACGTGGAGGAAGAGGACCGAGCGGCGCGGCCCGTGTCCGTCCATCTTCGCCTGCTGGAAGGCCTCGGCGATCTCGAGCAGCGAGACCGTGCCGGAGCCGTCGTCGTCGGCGCCGTTGTTGATCTGGTCGCCCGTCAGGCTCGAGTCGATGCCGATGTGGTCCAGGTGGGCGCTCACGATGACGAACTCGTTCTTGAGGGCGGGGTCCGAGCCCTCGACCATCGCCACGACGTTCTCGGTCGGGACGCTCACGCGCGCCGTCTGGGCGTCGACGGAGAGCATGAGGCCGGTGTCGCCCAGGGTAGCCGTGGCGAGGTCCACGGCGCCCGCGGCGGCCAGGATCTCGGCGGCGGTGTCGCGGCCCGTAAAGAGGGTGTAGGGGAACCGTCCGCCGGCCTCGAAGGGCCCGCTCGCCGAGTCCGCCGGGAGGGCGAGGCGGCCCGCCCCGAGCGCTCGGACGGCCCGCTCGTGGAGGGCCGCCGACGTCGGCTCCGTCGCCAGGATGAGCCCGAGCGCGCCCTTGGCACCGGCTGCCCGGAGCATGGCGCTGACGTCGCTCCGGCCGGCGGCCGGGTCGGCCAGGACGAGGACATACGCCCCGGCCACATCGACGGCGTCGAGCGCGGCCGCACCGGTCCCGGCGAAGACGAGGTGGGCTGGCGTGGGGTCGGCCGGCGGGGCCCCGGCGACGGGCGCGAAGCTGCCCGCCGAGCCATCGGCGAGGACGCTCTGGAGGACGGGCGCGCCGCCCCGGCTTACGGTGATGGACAGCCGGCCCAGGTCGTTCCGCTCGAGCATGAACGGCTGGAGGTACGGCGCGATGTCGTACGGGTGGGCGGCGGGCGCCGTGCCGTGCGGCTGGACGCCCATCGTCTGGTACTGGCCGGCGAGGTAGCGCGCGGCGAAGCGCTGGCCGGGCCGGCCCGTCTCGCGGCCGGCCATGTAGTCGTCGGCGTAGACGTAGAGGTGGCCCGCGAGCTCGGACGGCGTGATCGTCGCCTGGTAGCGCTGCATCAGCGAGACGTCGGGCGTCTGGGCGCTCGCCGAGGCGGCGGCGAAGGCGAGCAGAAGGAGTCGGCGCATCGAATGAGGAAAGAGGGGAGAGGACGGGAGGTTACGCCGCCGCAACGCACGGTGGCAAGATTTTAGCACTCAGAACAGGCGGCGGCGCGCGCCGAGGTACGCCCGCAGCGCGTCGGCGTAAGGCGCGGCCGTGTCCAGCGGCACGTAGTCGACGCGCGCCTCGCGGCAGCCTTTCCGCATCGCCGAGACGAATGCCTCGGCCGAGGCGACGACCTCGGACCGGATCTGGGCCGGTAGGACCGTCTGTTCCGCGCCCGTCTCGAGGTCGCGCACGCGGACCGGCGCGTCGGGAAGCGCGAACCGCAGCTCGGTCGCGGCGTCGAGGACGTGGAACACGATCACCTCGTGGCCGCGGTGCCGCAGGTGCTGGAGCGCGCGGACGACGGCGCGCGGGTCGCCCTCGGCGTCGAACAGGTCCGACAGCAGGATGACGAGGCCGCGCCGCGGCAGGCGCTCGGCGACGTCGTGGAGGGCGGCGGCGACGCCCGTCTCGGTGGCCTCGGGCGCCGGGCCGGTCGCGATGGCCTCGAGCGTCGCGAAGAGGCGCGCGAGGTGCGCCCGCGTCGAGGCGGGGCGGATGAGCGTGTGGACGGACTGGTCGAAGGCGGCGAGGCCGGTCGCGTCGCGCTGGCGCACCATCAGCGCGTGGAGCGCCGCGGCGAGCGTCGCGGCGACGGTCAGCTTGGGCACGCCCGCGGCGCCGGCGTAACGCATCGAGGCCGACGTGTCCAGGACGACGGTCTGGCGCAGGTTCGTCTCCTGCTCGAAGCGCTTGACCGAGAGGCGGTCGTTGCGGCCGTAGGCCTTCCAGTCGACGTGCCGAAGCTCGTCGCCGGGGTTGTAGGCGCGGTGCTCGGCGAACTCGACCGAGAAGCCGTGGAAGGGGCTCCGGTGCATTCCCGTCAGGAAGCCCTCGACGATGAGCCTCGCGCGCAGCTCGAGGGACTCGACGCGGGCGAGGGCTTCGGGCGTGAGCAGGGCCATGGGGGGAAGGGTGTGCGGGTAGAGGGCGCGGAGGCCCCAGAGTTTGGAGAGGGAAACCGGGCGGCGCCCGTCGTTCGTGTTGTGGCCCGCAGTTTGGAGGTTGAGAAAGTCCGTGCGCGGTCTGTCGTTCTCTCCAAACTTCGGCTCTTTGACAAATCCCGTGGTCAGGCGGTCGCCATCAACACCCGGACCCGCATATGATCGAAGTTCGGTAGCCCGAACGAGATCCGTTTGAAGTAGCGCAGGTAGTTGTTCAGACCTTCCGTGACCGCGTTCG
>JBBSQZ010000029.1:0-18071 GCA_038243565.1 Rhodothermales bacterium
CGCCCCGCTCTGATGGACCCGCGCACCGTCCACCGCCTGTTCGAGTTCCGCGACGCGTTCGCGCACCCGCTCGTGCTCTGGGTGACCGTCGCCGTCGTGGCCCTGCTGCCCGTCAGCGCCGTCATCGTGTGGGCGCTGCACCGGCTGGGCCGGACGAGCGCCGAGACGCACCGCGAGCTGGTCCTCCGCATCCGGTCGTGGGCGGTCCTCGTGCCGCTGCTCATCGGGCCCATCCTGCTCGGTGCCGCAGCCGTCATCGTGGGCGTGGCTGTTCTGAGCGCGCTCTGCTTCGGCGAGTTCGCCCGAGCGACCGGCCTCTTCCGCGACCGCGCCATCGCGGCCGTCGTCGGCGTCGCGCTCGCCTTCTCGACGTACGCCGTCGCGGACCACTGGTACGGCTTCTTCGTCGCCGTGCCGCCGCTCGCGGTCTCGCTGCTGGCGGGCGTGGCCGTCCTCCGCGACGAGCCGCAGGGCTACCTCCAGCGCGTCGGGCTGGGGACCGTCAGCCTGCTGCTGTTCGTCCACGGCCTCGGCTACCTCGGCTACCTCGCCAACGACCCCGGCTACCGGCCGCTGATCCTGCTCGTGCTGCTGACGGTCGAGCTGAACGACATCTTCGCCTACCTCACGGGCCGCCTCTTCGGGGCGACGAAGCTGCTGCCGGCGACGAGCCCCGGCAAGACCGGCGGGGGCGCGCTCGGCGCGCTCCTCTGCACGACGGCGCTCGTGGCCCTTCTCGGGTCCGTCGTGCTGGCCGGGACGCCTGCGGGCCGGCCCGTCGCGCTCGTCGTGCTCGGGCTGCTCGTGAGCGTCGCCGGGCAGGCCGGCGACCTCGTGCTGTCGTCCGCCAAGCGCGACATCGGCGTCAAGGACATGGGCGCGCGCATCCCCGGCCACGGCGGCCTGCTGGACCGCTTCGACAGCCTACTGCTCGTCGCGCCGGTCGTGTTCCACTACGTCGGCTACTTCAACGGCATCGGCCTCACCGAGCCGACGCGCGTAATCTCGCGCCTGATCGGCATCCCGTGACGGCGGAAGGCGGAAGGCGATAATGTGCGCCTCGGAAATTCCGCGTGTGTGCAATGCGTCACGTCTTGCGTATCCTCCAAATATGTCATCCCGGACTTGATCTGGGATCTCCTCGATGGTTGTCGGCGCACGGCGTGACCATTTGAGCACGGCTCATCGTCCAGGAGATCCCGGCTCGGAGGCCGGGATGACACAGAAGGGAGATGCGGGCAAACTCAGCCCACCGCCCACCGCCCTCGTGAACAACTGGCAGTACCGCCCCGCCCGCGACCTCGGGCTGACGCCCTCGGAGCGCCTCGCGAGCCTCGACCGCGAGCCCGGCCCGCTCGCCGCGACGTCCGGCTGGGCGTGGCGGCTCGGCGTGCGGACCTATCTGCGCCTCGTCCACCGCCTGCGCGTGACCGGCCGCGAGCACCTGCCCGCCGGTGCGCCGTACGTGCTCGTCGCCAACCACGCGAGCCACCTCGACGCGCTCGTGATGGCGGCGGCCGTGCCGCCGGGCGTGGCCGGGCGGCTGTTCCCGCTCGCCGCCGGCGACACCTTCTTCACGACGCCCGCCGTCTCGGCCTTCGCGTCGGGTGTGCTCAACGCGCTGCCGATGTGGCGCGACCGCTGCGGCGCGCACGCGCTCGACACGCTCCGCGGGCGCCTCGCCGAGGACGGCTGCGTCTACGTCCTCTTCCCCGAGGGCACGCGCAGCCGGACGGGCGCGATGGGCGCGTTCAAGCCCGGCGTGGGCCACCTCGTCGCCGGGACGGGCGTGCCGGTCGTGCCGTGCCGCCTCAGCGGCACCTTCGAGGCGTTCCCGCCGGACCGCCGGCTGCCGCGCCCGCGCCGCGTCTCGCTCGAGATCGGCCCGCCGCTGTCGCTCGCCGACGTGCCCGACACGCGCGACGGCTGGCGCGAGGTCGCGCGGCGCGCCGAGGCGGCCGTCCGCGCCCTCGGCCCCGCGGCGTAAGGGGGACCGAGTCCGGCGAGCGGCCCGCGTCGCGTGAGGACCGCCGGAACCGGCCCGCAGGGTCCTCTGCGCGCTCAGGGCAGGCGAGCCGTGTAGAGGCGGCCCTCGATAAGGTAGACGGCCCCCCGCCCGTCCGGCGCGACGACGACGCGGCTGAGACCGGTCTGCGTCGAGGACCCGCCGGGCGTCGTTCTGCCCTCATGCGTCACGGCACGGGCGAGCTCGTGGCGGCCCGGCGCCGCTCCGCCGAGAAGGAAGAGCGTGCTGTTGTATCTGTCGTACGTGCCGGAAAACGGGTCCCGCCGCCCCCAACCCTCGCTCACCCACTCGGCGCGCTTGGGGGGGTACACGACGAACGCTTGCTCGGGCGAGAGCAGCACGCCCGGCTGGCCGTCGGCGAGCGAGACCGCGCGGAGGGAGCCGAAGGGGTCGCCGGGGCGGGGTGCCAGGAGCGCCGTGCCGTCGGGCGTGAACCGGATGGCCGCGTACGCTTCGGGGACGACCGGGCCGAGCGGGCGCGCCGTCCGTGCCGCCAGGTCGTAGACGACGAGCTGGCCGGCGGAGGTGTAGCCGAGGTGCGTGCTGTCCGGGGAGAGCGCGACCGTGAGCGCATCGGTCCCCAGGACGACGGTCCTCGCGGTCCCCAACTCGCCCGGCGCGACGAGCGCCTCGGCCGGGCCGCCGCCCAGTGGGAGACGGTAGTAACCCCAGCGCGAGGCGAGCGTCTGGACCCCGCCGCCCGCATCCACTCGCTCCGGCACCGACGCCGCGGCAAAGAGGACAGCACCGCCGTCGGTGCCAGGAAGGACGTAGACGAAGGCGTAGCCGGAGGGGCCGGTGTGGAGGATGCGCCGACGGCCCGTGTCGAGCTCCACGGCGACAAGCGCGGGCGGCCCGCCGCCCGTCGTGGCGGTGGCGGCGTAAAGCACCTCCCGGTCGCCGGGGAGGTAGGCCACCACGTAGTCGTCGATGGGCTCGTCCGGCGGCGAGAGCACACGCCCGCGCGCCTCGGTGAAGGCGGGGTTGGACGGGGCCTTCCAGGTGCTGCACGCGCTCAGCGCCAGCGCGGCGAACATGAGGGCGGGTGCAGCGGTCCGGATCAAAACGGGAGTGGGGGTTCGGGGGCGTCCAAAGGATACGCCGAGGCGTCCGCTGTGCGGCGCGCCGAAGCGGCCGTCCGCGCCCTCGGCCCCGCCGCGTGAGGCGGGCCGAGCCCGGCCAGCGCTCAGGGCAGGCGAGCCGTGTAGAGGCGGCCCTCGATCTCGTAGACGGCCCCCCGCCCGCCCGGCGCGACGACGACGCGGCTGAGCCCGGTCTGCGTCGAGGGGCCGCCGGTCGTCGTGCCCCCCAGGTACGTCACGGCACGGGCGAGCGCGTGGCGCCCCGGCGGCGCTCCGCCGAGCAGGTAGAGCGTGCTGTTGTACGAGTCGTACGTGTTGGAAAACGCATTCAGCAGGCCCCAGCCCTCGCTCACCCACTCGGCGCGCTCGGGGGGATAGACGACGACCGCGTCTTCGGGCGAGAGCAGCGCGCCCGCCCGGCCGTCGGCGAGCGAGACCGCGCGGAGGGACGCGTAGGGGTCGCCGGGGCGAGGTGCCAGGAGCGACGTGCCGTCGGGCGTGAACCGGATGAGTGCGCCCGCTTCGGGGACGACCGGGCCGAGCGGGCGCGCCGTCCGCGCCGCCAGGTCGTAGACGACGAGCTGGCCGGCCGAGGTATAGCCGAGGCGCGTGCTGTCGGGGGAGAGCGCGACCGTGAGCGCGTCGGTTCCCAGGATGACGCCCCCCTCGGTCCCCAGCTCGCCCGGCGCGACGAGCACCTCGGCGGGGCCGCCGCCCAGCGGGAGGCGGTAGTAGCCCCAGCGCGAGGCGGGCGTCTGGAGGCCGCCGTACGCATCCACTCGCTCCGGCACCGACGCCGCGGCGAAGAGGACGGCACCGCCGTCGGCACCGGGAAGGACGTAGACGTTGCCGTAGCCGGAGAGCCCGGTGTGGAGGATGCGCCGGCGGCCCGTGTCGAGCTCCACGGCGACAAGCGCGGGCGGCCCGCCGCCCGTCGTGGCGGTGGCGGCGTAGAGCACCTCCCGGTCGCCGGGGAGGTAGGCCACCACGTAGGTGTCGAGGGCCTCGTCCGGCGGCGTGAGCACGCGCCCGCGCGCCTCAGTGAAGGTGGGGTCGGACGGCTCTTTCCGAGTGCTGCACGCGCTCAGCGCCAGCGCGGCGGCGAACACGAGGGCGGGTGCAGCGGTCTGGGTCAAAACGGGAGTGGGCGGCTCGGGGGCGCCCGGAGGATACGCCCTCTGCCTCGCTCGCGGGCGTGGCAGAGGCGCGGCCGTCCGCGCCCTCAACGCGCCGGCATAAGGCGCGGCGTGCTCAGCCGAGGCGCTCGGCCGCGGCGCGGAGGCGGCGGATGCAGGCGTCACGCCCGAGAAAGTCCATCGTCTCGAACAGCCCGGCGCCGACGGGAACGCCCGTCACGGCGAGGCGCGCCGGGTGGACGACGGCCCCGAAGCCGACGTCTTCGGCCTCGGCCATGTCGCGCAGCGCCTGTTCAGCCGTCTCGACGGTGAACGCGTCGAGCGCCTCGAGGCGGTCCGCGTAGAGCGCCATGAGGCGCGCCGAGTCGTCGGTCCAGCGCTTCTTGACGGCGGCGGGGTCGTAGTCTTCGGGGTCGTGGAAGAGGTAACCGAGGGCCGCGAGGTCGCGGGCGAACGTGATGCGCTCGCGCATGAGGTCGGCGGCAGCGGCGAGGCGCGCGGGCTCGACGGCGCCCTGCGCCTCGGTGACGGCGGGCATGGCGCGGCGCGCGATCTCGCCGGCCGGCAGGTCGCGGAGCGTCTGCGCGTTGAGCCAGTCGAGCTTGGCGAGGTCGAACTTCGCGCCGGCCTTGTGGATGCGGTCGACCGAGAACGCGTGGGCCATCTCGGGGAGCGTGAAGCGCTCGCGGTCGGTCCCGTCGTTCCAGCCGAGCAGGCCGAGGAAGTTGACGAGCGCCTCGGGCTCGTAGCCGAGCGCGCGGTAGTCCCGGACCGAGACGGGGATGCCGGCGGTGGCCGCGTTGCGCTTCGAGAGCTTGCCGCCGGACGGCGCGAGGATGAGCGGCAGGTGCGCCATCGCGGGCGGCGTCAGCCCGAGCGCGGCGTAGAGCAGCAGGTGCTTGGGCACGGACGGCAGCCACTCCTCGCCGCGGATGACGGTCGTGATCGCCATCGCCGCGTCGTCGACGACGTTGGCGAGGTGGTACGTCGGCAGGCCGTCGGACTTGACGAGGACGGTGTCGTCCACGTCGTCCGTGGAAAAAGACACGTCGCCGCGGACGAGGTCGGTAAAGCTCAGCGTCTGGCCGGGCTCGACCTTGAGGCGTACCACGTGCGGTTCGCCGGCGTCGACGCGGGCCTGGAATCCGACGTCGGCGAGGCCGTTGTCCATCTGCGTCCGCGTCGCGGCGCCGTAGGACTCGCTGCGCTCGCGCATCGCGTCCAGCGCCTCGGGCGTGTCGAAGGCGACGTAGGCGCGGCCGGCGTCGAGCAGCTGGCGCGCGGCGGCGTCGTAGCGGGCGGTCCGCTCGGACTGGCGGTAGGGCGCGTGCGGGCCGTCGTCCGGCAGCCCCGATCCGGGCCCTTCGTCGGGCGAGAGGCCGGCCCACGCGAGCGACTCGAGGATGTCCGCCTCGGCGCCCTCGACGAAGCGCGTCTGGTCCGTGTCCTCGATGCGGAGCACGAACGTGCCGCCGCTCTGGCGGGCGAGGAGGACGTTGTAGAGGGCGGTGCGAAGGCCGCCGACGTGGAGCAGGCCGGTCGGGCTCGGTGCGAAGCGGACGCGCATGGCGGGTTGAAGGGTGACGGGTGGAAAGGGAAATACGGCAGATCGAGGCGTGCAAGCCGGCGGCGTGCCCTTTTCGCGGGAAACGGAACCGACGAGGCGGCGTGGACCGCCGGAACGAAGGCCTTTGCATTCCCCTTCAACCGGTCCACCCGTCAACCCCTCCACCCTCTTGACGCATTCCACCGAGCCGCTCGCCGCGCCCGACGGCACCGCCCTCTTCCTCCGGCGCTGGACGCCCGGCTTCGGCGGGCGCGGCGCGGCCGTGATCGTCCACGGCGTCCACGAGCACAGCGGGCGGCACGCGCAGTTCGCCGCGGCGCTGATGACGCGCGGCGTCGAGGTGGTCGCGTACGACCAGCGCGGGCACGGGCAGTCCGGCGGCGCGCGGGCCGACGTGGAGCACTTCAGCGACTTCGTGGACGACCTGAGCACCGTTATCGAGCATGTCGGCGGGCGGCCGATCCTCTTCGGGCACTCGATGGGCGGGCTCGTCGCGGCGTCGTACGTCGTGGAGCGCGGGGCCGAGGGTCTCGCCGGGCTGGCGCTGTCGTCGGCCGCGCTGCGGACGTTCCCCGTTCCGCGCCTGCTCGAGAAGGCCGCGCCCTACGTCGCGAAGTGGCGGCCGACGCAGGTCGTGACGAAGCTGGACCTGTCCAAGCTCTCGCACGACCCGGCCGTCGAGCGGGCGTACCGCGAGGACCCGCTGAACACCGTCTCGGGCATCCGCGCGCGCCTCGCGCACGAGATCCTGCTGGCGTCGCGGCGCGTGCAGGCGCACCCCGAGGCGTTCACGCTCCCGCTCTACCTCACGCACGGCACGGCGGACCGCATCACGCCGCCGGCGGGCTCCGAGTGGCTCGCCGCGCACGCGCCGAGCGCCGACGTCACGCTGCGCCTCGTCGACGGCGGCTTCCACGAGCTGATGAAGGAGCCCGACCGCGACGCCATCATCGCGGACGCGGCGGACTGGATCGCGGCCCACGCCGAGGCGTGACGGAAGGCGGAAGGCGGAAGGCGGAAGGCGGAAGGCGGAAGGCGGAAGGCGGAATTTTTCTACCGGCCTCCGCCCGCTGCCCTCCGCCCTCCTGCATTTTGCCCGCTCCTCTTCCGACCTCCCGATGCGCGCCTCCCTCCCGCTCCTCGCCGCCCTGCTCCTCGCCGGCTGCACCACCGTCGCCCCGCCCACGCCGGCCATCGCCACGACGCCCGCGGCGCCTCGCGACGCGCCGCGCCTCGAGATCCAGTGGTCGCGCACGTCCGCCGAGCACGACGCGCTCTTCGAGCAGACGTACCGCCTCGCCAGCGCGCGCCTCCAGCGCATGGCCGACACGCTCTCCGGCGACTGGGGCGTGGTCCTCGACGCCGACGAGACCGTCCTGGACAACTCGCTGTACCAGCGCGAGCGTGCCGCCATCGGGCAGGGCTACTCGCCCGAGAGCTGGGCCGCGTGGGTCGAGCGCCGCGCCGCGACGGCCCTGCCGGGCGCCGTCGCCTTCACCGACCTCGTGAGCACGCTGGGCGGGCGCGTCGTGATCGTGACGAACCGCGCCGAGGCGGGCTGCCCCGCGACGCGTGCCAACCTCGCCGCGGCGGGCATCGTCGCCGCGGCGGTCCTGTGCCAGACGGGCCCCGGCGACAAGAACCCGCGCTTCGCCGCCGTCGCCGCGGGCACGGCGGGGATGCCGCCGCTGCGCGTCGCGATGTTCGTCGGCGATAACATCCAGGACTTCCCGACCCTCTCGCAGACGGCCCGCGCAGGCGACTTCGGCGGGCGCCTCTGGATCCTCCCGAACCCGATGTACGGCTCGTGGACCAATAACCCGGACCCGGCCGACGCGCCGTGACGGGCGAGGCGCCTCGCTCGGACGACGACGCGCCGGCGGAGCGTCTCGACGGTATCGTGCCAGCCGTGTCGTTCTGAGGCGACGTGACCGCGCCGCGTCAGTCCGGCACGTCGTCGAACGTGTCCGGGTCCGGCCCCTTTCGGCCGGCGGGACCCTGGTCGAGGGCGGTGATGGCCGCCAGGTCGTCCGGTGCCAGCTCGAAACCGAAGAGGCGGATGTTCTCGTCGATGTGGGCGGGCGTGTTGGAGCGCGGGAAGACCACGTCGCCGCGCTGGAGGTGCCACCTGAGGACGACCTGCGCGGGCGTGCGGCCGAGGCGCTCGGCGATCCGCTCCACCGTCGCGTTGCCGACGGCGTCGCCCTGCCCGAGCGGCGACCACGCCTCGACGGTGATGCCGCGCGCGTGGCACGCGGCGCGGAGGGCGTCGTTGGTGAACGTCGGGTGGACCTCGATCTGGTTCACGGACGGCACGCGGTCCGACTCGGCGGCGAGGCGCGCGAGGTGCGCCTCGGTGAAGTTGGAGACGCCGACCGACCGCGCGCGCCCCTCGTCGGCGAACTCGACGAGGGCGTTCCACGTCTGCACGAAGTCGCCGTCGTAGAGCGTCGGCAGGGGCCAGTGGATGAGGAAGAGGTCCACGTAGTCCGAGCCGAGCGCCTCGAGGGTGGCGTCGAAGGCGCGGCGGGCGTCGTCCGGGCGGTGGGCGGCGTTGGAGAGCTTCGACGTGACGAAGACGTCCTGTCGGTCGAGGCCCGCGGCGCGGATCGCCTCGCCGACCTGCCGCTCGTTGCCGTACATCTCGGCCGTGTCGATGTGGCGGTAACCCGCCTCGAGGGCGTGGCCGACGATGCGGGCCGCGTCCTCGGGTTTGACGTTCCACGTCCCGAAGCCGAGCTGCGGGATGCGGGTGCCGTCGGCGAGCGTGAGCGTGGGGATGTCGGGCATGGGAGCGGCGAGGAGGGCCGCTCGAACCCGCTGCCGCCCGGACCCGGTTCCGCGCTGCCGGATCAGTCGACCGGCTCCTCTCTCACGACTGTCCCCACGTACTCGCTCTCGAGATAGAGCGTATCGCGCGACAGGTCCGCACCTACCGCCCATTCGACCCCGCGGCCGTATGGGAGGACGGATATGTCGGCGAAGGTGTCGTACGCGTCGAGCGGCGCGAAGACGGTGTCGGGCAGAATGAACCGGCTGACGTTGAGCATCCGGCACTCGCCGTTCTCGAAGTAGACCGCGAGCACGCGTCCGAGGTTGGGGCCGAGCACTTTCACACGGCGCACGCGGGGGGACTCGGCGGTGGCCTGTACCCGTGCCCGTTCAGTTGTCGGTGTCATCTGAGTCCGGGTGCGTGATCGGAGTGAACGGGCGGGAAGCTGCGGCCTTGTCCCAACACGCCTTCAGTTGCTTCTGGTGGCGCTCGGCCCACTTCCGCACCCGCTTCAGGTCGCGTGGCTCCAGACTTCCCGCGAGAATCGCGAGATCTGGAATGCGGAGCACGACGCCGCGCTCGGCGTGGTCCGCGTGGAAGTGCGGCTCGCTGTGCCGCCCCGTGTCGGACGAATACATTGAGAGGGTGATGCCGTGAAAATCAGCACAGAGTCGAGGCATCACGGTTAAGAAGGTGCAACTCGGCCCTGGCCGGGTGCCCACGGGAGGTCTCGAACCTCCGACCTGCGGTTTAGGAAACCACCGCTCTATCCTGCTGAGCTACGTGGGCGCGCTGCAAGATAGAAACCGGATCCGCCGCACGCCTAGCTTGGGTGGACACCCGCCGCGCCGCGATGGAACCGACCCGCCCGTCCGACCAGCTCCGGGACATGCTGGACGCGCCGCGCGCCGCGACGCGCGCCAACCCGACGCCCCGGCTGCCCTACGCGAAGAAGACCGTCTGGGCGTGGGCGCTCTACGACTTCGCCAACTCGGCCTTCACGACCCTCATCGTGACGTTCGTCTACGCGACGTTCTTCACCAAGGGCATGGTCCTCGACGCGGCCGGGCACGCGGACGAGATCGCGGGCTCGGCGCTCTGGAGCCGCGGCGTGACGCTCTCGGCGGTCCTCATCGCCCTCGGGTCGCCGTTCCTCGGCGCCATCGCGGACCGCACGGGCACGCGCAAGGCGTTCATGTTCGGCGCGACGGCCGTCTGCATCGCGGCGACGGTCGGCCTCTTCTTCCCCGTCCCGGGGCAGGCCATGGCCGCGCTCGCGCTGTTCGTCGTCGCCAACGTGGCCTTCGAGCTCGCGGGCGTCTTCTACAACGCGTTCCTGCCCGACCTCGCGCCGCCGGAGGCCATCGGCAAGATCTCGGGCAACGGCTGGGCGCTGGGCTACGCCGGCGGCCTCGTCGCCCTCGTGATCGCGCTCTACGTGCTGATTCTCCCCGAGACGCTGCCGTTCGGCATCACCGCCGATGCGGGCCAGAACATCCGCGCGGCGTGCCTGCTCGTCGCGGCATGGTTCGCCGTGTTCAGCATCCCCGCCTTCCTCGCGCTCAAGGACGTCCGCCCTGCGAACCCGCCGCCGGGCGTCGGCGCGATCCTCCGGGCGACGGCCGGCGAGCTCAAGCAGACCTTCCACGACCTGCGGCGCTACCGCGACGCCTTCCGCTTCCTCGTCGCCCGCGTCTTCTTCAACGACGGCCTGAACACCGTCTTCGCCTTCGGCGGCGTCTTCGCGGCCGGCACGTTCGGCTTCACCACGGCCGAGATCATCACCTTCGGCATCTCGCTCAACGTCGCCGCCGGGCTCGGCGCCTTTGGCTTCGGCTTCGTGGACGACAAACTGGGCGGCAAGACGACGATCCTGATCTCGCTCGCGCTCCTCTCGCTCGCGACGGTCATCGCCGTGTTCGCGCCGAGCCGAACCGTGTTCTGGACCGCCGGTATCCTCATCGGCATCGCGGCGGGGCCGAACCAGGCCGCGAGCCGCTCGCTCATCGGCCGCTTCACGCCGCCCGACAAGGAGAACGAGTTCTACGGCTTCTTCGCCTTCACCGGCAAGGCCGCCTCGATGTTCGGCCCGCTCCTCTTCGGCATCCTCACGACGGCCTTCGCGACGCAGCGCGCCGGCGTCGCGTCGGTCCTGATTTTCTTCGTCGTCGGCGGCGCGATCCTGCTCGGCGTCGACGAGCGCGCCGGCGTGGCCGCTTCAGGCCGCCCGGCCGGCGGCCCTACGCCCCTGTAATGGACCCCGTGACGACCGACACCGACGACCTCCAGGCGCTCCTCGACGCGGGGCACCTCCGCGACGTGCGCACGCGCCTCGAGGCCTGCGGCGCGTCCGAGGCGGCGGACCTCATCGAGGCGCTCGAGGCGCCGGCCGACCGCGCGACGGCCTTCGGCGCGCTCGGCCACGACGCCGCCGCGGACGTCTTCGAGTACCTCGGCCACGACGCCCGGACGGCCCTCGTCGACGACCTCGCGAGCGAGCAGGAGCGCCTCGCGGACCTCCTCGAGCGCGTCGACGACGACGACCGCACGGCCTTCTTCGCCAACCTCCCCGGCCCGGCCGTCCAGCGCCTGCTGACGCTGCTGAGCCCCAAGGAGCGCGACGTCGCCGTGCGCCTGCTCGGCTACCCGCCCGAGTCCGTCGGCCGCCTGATGACGACCGAGTACGTGGCCGTCCGGCCGGACTGGACCGCCGCCCAGGCGCTGCGGCAGATCCGCCGCTACGGCACCGACTCCGAGACGATCCACGTGCTCTACGTCGTCGAGCGCGGCTGGCGCCTCGTCGCCACGGTCGGCATCCGCGACGTGCTCCTCGCCGACGGCGAGACGCCGGTCCGCGACGTGATGAACGCCCGCGTCCAGGCGCTCACCGCGACCGACGACCAGGAGGAGGCCGTCGCGGCCTTCCGCGAGACGGACCGGACGGCGCTGCCAGTCGTCGACGCCGCTGGCGTGCTCCTCGGCATCGTCACCGTGGACGACGTGCTGGACGTCGCCGAGGCCGAGGCGACCGAAGACATCCAGAAGCTCGGCGGCCTCGAGGCGCTCGGCGCGCCCTACCTCCAGACGCCGTTCTGGACGCTCGTCCGCAAGCGCACCGGCTGGCTCGTGATCCTGTTCTTCGGCGAGATGCTCACCGCGACGGCGATGGGCATCTACGAGGCCGAGATCGCCAAGGCCGTCGTGCTAGCGCTGTTCGTGCCGCTGATCATCTCGTCGGGCGGCAACAGCGGGTCGCAGGCGGCGAGCCTCATCATCCGCGCGCTCGCCGTCGGCGAGGTGACGCTCACCGACTGGTGGCGGCTCGTCCGGCGGGAGACGCTGACGGGCTTGGTGATGGGCGCGATCCTGGGGGCGGTCGGGATGCTGCGGATCACGGTCTGGGCGCTCGCCTTCGGCTCGTACGGCGAGCACTGGCCGCTCATCGCGCTGACGATCGGCCTGTCGCTCGTCGGCGTCGTCCTCTGGGGGACGCTCTCGGGCGCGCTGCTGCCGCTCATCATGCAGCGCGTCGGCTTCGACCCGGCCGCGTCGTCGGCCCCGTTCGTCGCGACGCTCGTGGACGTGACGGGGCTGGTGATCTACTTCACGGTCGCGTCCGTGCTGCTCCGCGGCACGCTGCTGTGACGCGCGGCGCGTCGCCATCCGGGGCGGTGGGCACACCACGTGCTGGCCGGGACGCGCCGCGGCGGGGGGCGCGCCGAGGCGCTCGGGTCGGCCGCGCCATCCGGCGGGACGGTGTGCCCCTACGGACGGTGGCGCGGCTGGCGAACCGGGTCGGCGGCATCCGTCACGGCGGGCACGGCAAGCCGTGCCCCTACGGCCGGCGGTTTCGACGTGTCTCTGCGGTGGAACAAACCGCGGCGCCTCGGTGAAACCCCATCCTCCATCCTCCATCCTCCATCCTCCATCCTCCATCCTCCATCCTCCATCCTCCATCCCCCATCCCCCACCCCCATCCCCATCCCCCGATGACCCTCCAGACGCTCCTCGACGCCGTCAACGCTGCCGCGCCGTGGGCGCAGGCGGCGGACTGGGACCGCGTCGGCCTCCTCGTCGGCGACGCCCGGGACGACGTGACGGGCGTCCTCGTGGCGCTCGACGCGACGGCCCAGACGATCGACGAGGCCGCCGCGCGCGGCTGCTCGGTCCTGCTCACGCACCACCCGCTCCTCTTCAAGCCCGTCGCGCGCGTGACGATGGATGATCCGGTCGGGGCGCTCGTGCTGCGGCTGGCGCGCGCCGGCGTCGCCCACGTCGCGGCGCACACCAACCTCGACGCGTCGGCGGCCGGCGTCTCGGTGGCGCTTGCGGGGCAGCTCGGGCTCGCGAACGTCCGCGTGCTGGCGCCCGACACCGATGCGGCGCACGTGCTCGTGACCTACGTCCCGCCGGACGCCGCCGAGGCGGTGCGGGATGCGCTCGCGACGGCCGGCGCGGGGCGCATCGGGCTGTACGACGGATGCTCGTTCTCGTCGGGCGGGACGGGCCGCTTCACGCCCCTCGACGGAGCGGCGCCAGCCATCGGAACCGTCGGCGATGCGGAATCGACTGCCGAGGTGCGGATCGAGGCGCTTGTGCAGCGGTGGAGCCTGCAGGCGGCCGTCGCGGCGGTGCGGGCGGCACATCCGTACGAGACGCCGGTCATCACGACCCACGCCGCGGCCGGCGTCCCGGCCCGCGAGGGCTACGGCGCCGTCGGCGACCTCGCCGCGCCCGAGGCGCTCGGCGCGTTCCTGGACCGCGTCGCCGCGGCGCTCGGCGTGCCCGCGCTGCGCCACGTCGGCAACCCGGAGCGGGCGGTGCAGCGCGTGGCCGTTTGCGGCGGAGCGGGGCTGTCGTTCCTGCCCGCTGCCGTCCGCGCCAAGGCCGACGCCTACGTCACGGCCGACGTGACGTACCACCGCTGGGCCGAGGCCCTGGACCCGAGCGGCACGCCGCGCCTCGCGCTCGTCGACGCGGGCCACTACGAGACGGAGCGCGTCGCCGAGGCGCTCCTCACGGGCATCGCCGCAGCGGCCCTGCCCGGCGTGCCCGTCCTGCGGACGGCGCTGCGGTCGGACCCGTCCAGCGTCCACGTCGCGGCGCGGTGACCTACGCGTCGGGAGATGATTTCGGGCTGGCACGGCGGGGCCCGATGGGCGGATCTTGCGGCTCTCCTCTCCTACCCGAATGCGCTTCGTTGCCCGCGCCGCGACTGCCAGCCTCCTGTTCCTCCTCGCCCCGGCCGCGGCCGCGCAGACGCCCGTCGAGCCACCCACCCCGGCGCCCGGCGACAGCCTCGAGGCGACAGTGCTGCCGGTCCGCTCCGTCCGCGAAGTCGTCGCGCTCGACCCTGCGTTCCGGCGCGACCTCGCGACGGGCACGCTCGTCTTCCGCTCCCGCGCCGGCGGCCTCGGCGGCGTCGAGGAGCCCGTTTTCGTCGTCGACGGCGTGCGGCGCCTCGGCGGGCCGCTCGGCGCGAGCACGCTGAGCCTGCTCGGCGCGCCCGACGTGCCGTTCGCGGCCGTCCGCAGCGTCGAGGCGCTCGGCGGCTTCGTCCCGGCGAGCATCGGCGAGGCCGGCGGCGGGATCGTCGCCGTCACGACGGCAGCGGGCGCCGAGCGCTTCGGCGGGCGCGTCGAGGGCTTCTCGTCCGCGCTCACCGACGCCTTCAACGCGAGCCTCGCGAGCGCGACGGTGCGCGGGCCGCTCGGGCGCCGCGCCGGCTTCTCGATCACCGGCGAGGCGCGCCGGACGGGCGACGCCGTGCCCTCGGCCGGCCGCTCGCTGCGCCTCCCGGACGAGGCCTACGCCCGCTTCGACGCCACCCCGCAGGCGATCCTCGTCCGCGACGCGTCGGGCGTCCGCGCCGTCCCGCTTCCTGTTCTCGCGAGCGGGCAGCCGTTCACCGAGGCGGACCTCCGCGCGGCTCTCGGCCTCGGCACGACTGGGCAGATCGAGAACCCGAACCCGATTTCGGCGGCCGACGCCGTGACCGAGGCGGACGTGGAGCGCGTGCGCGCGCAGGACGACCCGCTCACGGACCTCGCGCTGACGGGCCAGATCTCGGCCTTTCTCCCGGGCCTCGGGCGCCTGCGCGGCGGCGGGTCGCTGTTCCGCCGCGAGATGTCCGCCACGGCGCCGACGCCCGACGAGGCGTTCGCCCGGCGCTTCGCCAACCGCGACGGCCTCTCGCGCCAGACGGCCGACCGCGCGAGCGCCTTCCTCGCCGCCGAGCGCATCGCCCTGCCCGGCGGCGTCGAGGCGTCGGCCCGCGCCTCGTTCGAGACGACGGGCTCGCTGCTCCGCCCCGCCGCCTTCTCCGACGACGTCGCCGACGCGCTGCGCTACGGCGACGCCGACGACGACGTGTTCGCCGCGGCGCAGCGCTACGTCGTGTTCTCGAATGGCCGCTACGTCCCCCAGTACGGGAACGACGGAGCGACCGGGATCTCCCGGCAGCCGATCACCGGCTTCGCGCGCCCCGGCACGCCGGCGGTGCTTTACGACCGCCAGAGCGCCTCGAGCACGCAGGCCGCGGCGCGCCTCGAGCGCACGTTCGGCGCGCACCGCGTCGAACTCGGCGGCGAGGTCGAGGCGCAGACGTTCCGCCGCTTCACGCTCGACGCGCTCTATCTCGCCACGTATGCCAACGACGGCAACGGCCAGCCCGTCCCCGGCTTCCCGAACGGCGTGGACGCCTACGAGCAGCTCGACTTCGAGACGCTCCGGCTCGCCGTCGAGACGTACGGCTACTCGTTCAACGGGCTCGAGCGGACGGACGGCGAGAGCGTCGCGGCCTACTTCCCGGACCCGGTGACCGGCGAGCGCCGCAGCACGAGCATCGCGCCGTTCCGCCCGCTCACGGCCGCGGGCTACGTCCGCGACCAGCTCCGCCTCGGCCCGGTCGAGATCGACGCCGGCCTGCGGGTCGAGCGCTACGATGCCCGCGCGACGACGCTCTTCGACCCGTTCGCGACGGTCGCGGTCCAGCGCGCCGGGGCGCTGCCGAGCACGCCCGCCGGCATCGGCGGCGACTTCGCGGTCT
Source organism: Rhodothermales bacterium (assembly GCA_038243565.1). Classification (GTDB taxonomy): domain Bacteria; phylum Bacteroidota; class Rhodothermia; order Rhodothermales; family Rubricoccaceae; genus DASVSE01. Next base: position 15,633 of record JBBSQZ010000029.1, read on the forward strand.
ACTACGCCGACAACGGCGCGACGCTCGTCGGCTTCCGCGACCGCGAGGGCCAGTTCTACGACGCCGATGGGACGCTCGTCGGCTCGGACGTCATCCTCCAAGAGCGCCGCGGCGCGGTCCGGCTGATCCCCGGCACGGTCGAGGAGCTGTTCGAGCCGACGCGCGCCGTGACGCGCCTTCAGCCGCGCATCGGCGTGCGCGTGCAGGCGTCTCGCACCGTCGTCGTGACGGGCTACGCGATGCGCGCCTCGCGGCGGCCGGCCCCGAGCCTGTTCGTCCCGTTCTCGGCGTACGACCAGCTCTCCAGCCAGTCGTCCCTCCCAGGGAGCGCGGCGCTGGGCCCCGAGGACGTCCGCGCGGCGGGCGCCGGCGTCCGGGTCGCGGTCACGCCACGCGTCGCCATCGGCGTCGAGGCGTTTGCGCGGCAGACGCGCGGCATCCCGGAGAGCACTCGCTTTAACGGCGGGCTGCCGGCGTACGTCGGCGCCCGGAGCACCGGCCGCACCGACGAGGTGGGCGTGGACGTCAACGCGCGGCTCGCGCCGGTCGAGGGCGTCGCGGTGATGGCCGGCTACACGGGCGCTCGCCCCTCGGAGGCAGGCACGCGGCACGCGATCGACGTAGCCGCCGAGGCGCGGACGCCGGCCTCGGCGGGCCTGCTCGGCAACATCGGCCTCGGCGTCGTCGTGCAGGCGCAGAGCGGGCTGCCGTACACGGCGCTCCAGGCCAACGACCGCTTCTCGGTCTTCGACCCGTTCACGCCAAACATCTCCGGCGAGGTCGACGGCTCGCGTCTGCCGTGGACGGTCCAGGCGGATGTCCGCCTCGAGCGCCGCGTCGCCCTCGGCGCGGGCTCGGTAACGGCGTTCGTGTGGGTCGAGAACGTGCTCGGGACGCGCAACGCGCTCGCCGTCTACCGCGCGACGGGCCAGCCCGATGACGACGGCTTCGCGACGACGCCCAACGGCCAGCAGGTGCTGGACACGCCGGGCCGGCAGCTGCTTTACGCGGACTACATCGGCGGCCCAGTGAACGTCGGCGGGCGGCAGAGCACGGGGGCGCCGTTCGTCTACGGCCAGCCGCGGCAGGTGCGCCTCGGCGTCGTGCTCGGGCTGTAACGCGAGGCGCCGCGTCGCGGCGTGGATCGTCGCGGCGTGGTGCGCGGATGGGCGCGGCGGCATCCGGGGACGTGGGCACGGCACACCGTGCCCCTACGGTCGGCGGTTCGGGCGGTCGTCGGCGGTGGAACGGACCGCGGCGCCCCGGCCCGACCATTCCCCATTTCCCGGTCGCCATTTCCCAGTCCCTGCGCCCCGCTGACCCGACGGCGTCACCCCGCGTCGGTATCTTTCCCGGTTGCCACGAACCCCAGATCTGACGCATGGCCGAGATCCCCGACAGCGCCGACATGGACGGAGCCGGCGCGAGCCGCATCATCCCGATCAACATCGAGGAGGAGATGAAGTCCTCCTACATCGACTACTCGATGTCGGTCATCGTGAGCCGGGCGCTGCCCGACGTCCGCGACGGCCTCAAGCCGGTGCAGCGGCGCGTGCTCTACGGGATGCAGGAGCTCGGCCTCGCGGCCGGCCGCGCGCACAAGAAGAGCGCCCGCATCGTCGGCGAGGTGCTCGGCAAGTACCACCCGCACGGCGACCAGAGCGTCTACGACGCGCTCGTGCGCATGGCGCAGGACTTCGCCGTCCGCGGCCCGCTCGTCGACGGGCAGGGCAACTTCGGCTCGGTCGACGGCGACTCGGCCGCGGCGATGCGCTACACCGAGGCCCGCCTGACGCGCCTCGCCGAGGAGATCCTCCGCGACCTCGACAAGGAGACGGTCGACTACACGCCCAACTTCGACGGCTCGCTCGAGGAGCCGTCCGTGCTGCCCTCGGCCGTCCCGAACCTGCTCCTCAACGGGGCGAGCGGCATCGCGGTCGGCATGGCGACCAACATCCCGCCGCACAACCTCGGCGAGCTGGTCGAGGGCATCATCGCCTACATCGACGACCCGGAGATCGAGCTCGACGCGCTGATGGAGCACATCCCGGCGCCGGACTTCCCGACGGGCGGCGTCATCTGGGGCGCCTCGGGCGTCCGCGAGGCGTACCGGACGGGCCGCGGGCGCGTCGTGATGCGCGCCAAGATGCACGAGGAGACGATCAAGCGCCGCGGCGAAGGCCTCGAGCGCGCCGCGCTCGTCGTGACCGAGATCCCGTACCAGGTCAACAAGAGCACGCTCATCGAGAAGATCGCGTCGGCCGTGCGCGACAAGAAGATCGAGGGCATCTCGGACCTCCGCGACGAGTCCGACCGCGACGGCATGCGCATCGTGATGGAGCTGCGCCGCGACGCCGTCACGGCCGTCACGCAGAACCAGCTCTTCAAGCACACGCAGCTCCAGCAGACGTTCGGCGTCAACATGGTCGCGCTCGTCGC
>JBBSQZ010000030.1:0-17886 GCA_038243565.1 Rhodothermales bacterium
ATGCGCCGCATCCCGGACCTCGTCGACGTCTGGTTCGACTCGGGCGCGATGCCGTGGGCGCAGTGGCACGCGCCGTTCGAGAACCAGGACAAGTTTCTCGCCAACGTCCCCGCCGACTTCATCGCCGAGGGCGTCGACCAGACGCGCGGCTGGTTCTACACGCTCCACGCCATCGCCGCGCTCGTCGACGACCGCGTGGCGTACAAGAACGTCGTCGTGAACGGCCTCGTGCTGGACGCCGAGGGCCAGAAGATGTCCAAGTCCGTCGGCAACACAGTGGACCCGTTCGCGACCATCGAGGAGCACGGCGCCGACGCCGTCCGCTGGACGATGATGTCCGCCTCCCCGCCGTGGGAGAACCTCAAGTACTCCGACAAGGCCGTCCTCGACACGCGCCGCAAGCTCTTCGGCACGCTCGTCAACACCTACTCGTTCCTCGCAACGTATGCCGCCCTCGACGGCTACGTGTACGACGCGGACAACGCCGTCCCGACCGAAGACCGCACCGAGCTCGACCGCTGGATCCTGTCGCGCCTCCAGTCCACTATCGCCGAGTCCACCGAGGCGCTCGACGCCTACCACCCGACGCGCGCCGCCCGCGCCGTCGAGGCCTTCGTGGACGACCTGTCCAACTGGTACCTGCGGCGCTCCAGGCGGAGGTTCTGGGAGGGGTTGAAGGGTGGGAAGGTGGAAGGGTTGAAGGGGAATGAAAACGGCCTCCCCGACGACGGCCTTTCCCTTTGCACCCTTCCACCCTCAAACCCTTCCACCTCGGCTTTCGATACGCTCCACGAGTGCCTCGTCGCCGTCGCGACGCTGATGGCGCCCATCGCGCCGTTCACGGCCGAGTGGCTCTTCGGGATGCTGACGGACGGCGGCGAATCCGTCCACCTCGAACTGTGGCCGACCGTAGACGCGGCGCGCCTCGACGCGGACCTCGAGGGGCGCATGGCGCTCGCCCGCGCCGTCGTGACCGCGACGCTGGCGCTGCGCAACGAGGCGTCGATCAACGTGCGGCAGCCCCTTCAGTCCGTAACGGTCGTCGCCGGCCCGGGCGGCGTGGACGAATCTGCGCTCCGCTCCGTCGAGGCGATCATCTTGGACGAGGTCAACGTGAAGCGCCTCGACGTCGCCTCGGGCGGCGTGGTGTCCAAGACGGCGAAGCCCAACTTCAAGGCGCTCGGCCGGCGCCTCGGCCCGCAAATGAAGGCCGCGACCGCGGCCGTCCGTGACCTGACGCCGGAGCAGGTCGAGGCGTTCGAGGCAGCCGGCGAGATCACCTTGGATCTCGATGGCAGCGCCGTGACGCTCTCCGCGGGCGACCTCGACGTGGTGAGCGAGGGCGTCGAAGGCCGGCCCGTCCGGCAGGAGACGGCCACGCTGCCCGACGGGACGGCGCAGGTCGTCACGGTCGCGCTGGATACCAACCTGGACGACGCGCTGCGCGCCGAGGGCGTCGCCCGCGAGTTCGTCAGCCGCGTGCAGGCGCTCCGCAAGGAGGCCGGCTTCGCCGTGCAGGACCGCATCGCGCTTACCTTTGAGGCCCCCCCCGCGGCAGCGGCCGCGCTCACGGCGCACGCCGAGACGATCCGCGCCGAGACGCTCGCCACGACCTTCGAGGCCCGTCTCGACGCCGACGCCGAGGCGACCGCCGAGGCCGACCTCGGCGGCGGTCCTGTCGCCGTCGCGGTCCGCCGCGCCTGACCCCCCCGCTCGTGCCTGTTCCCCCCGCAGAGACCCGCCGCACCCCCTTCTCAGATGCCGAACTCGACGAGTTCCGCGCCCTCATCGAGTCCAAGCGCAGCCACGCCCTCGCCGAGGTGGAGACCATGCGCGCGCGCCTCAAGGAGTCCCGCGAGTCCGGCGGCGACACCGCCTTCTCGCTCCACATGGCCGACTCGGGCACGGACGCTGCGGACCGCGAGCAGGTCGTCTCCATGATCGCGCGGCAGCAGACGTTCGTCTCGCACCTCGACCGCGCGCTGAAGCGCATCGAGCACAAGACCTACGGCGTCTGCCGCGTCACCGGCGAGCCGATCTCGAAGGAGCGCCTGATGGCCGTGCCGCACACCGAGACGTGCATCGCCGCCAAGCGCGAGGAGCAGAAACGGCGATAGGAGGGACTGGGGAATAGGGACTGGGGACTATCAGACCACCTCCCAACGGTCTCCTCGTCCCCGGGCATCCTCTTCCCAGTCCCCATTTCCCATTCCCCACCATGCGCGTCCTCTGGGCCACGTTTGCCATCCTCGTCGTCGACCAGATCACGAAGGTCCTCGTCAAGACGTCGATGTTCCTGTACGAGGACATCCCCGTTGTCGGGCGGCTGTTTCGGCTGACGTTCACCGAGAACCCGGGCATGGCGTTCGGGCTCGAGCTCGGCGGCGGCGACGCGGGCAAGCTGTTCCTGAGCGTCTTCTCGGTGCTGGCGACGGTCGCGATCGCCGTCTGGCTGTGGCGTGTCCGCGAGGCGCCCTATTCGTACCGCCTCGCGCTCGCGCTCGTGCTCGGCGGGGCGCTCGGCAACGTCATCGACCGTGTGTTCTACGGCGTCTTCTGGGGCTACGCACCGCTCGGCTTCGGCAACGTCGTGGACTTCCTGCACCTCGACATCGGGACGCTCCGCTTCCCCGAGGCGATCCCGCTCATCGGCGGCGCCGCATGGCAGCTGTTCCCCATCGGCAACGTCGCCGACGTGTCGATCCTGGTCGGCATCGGGCTGCTGCTGTTCGCTCAGAAGTCGTTCCAGGAGTACGTCAAGGAGCGTCAGGCGCCGGCATTGATCCAGCCGCCGCCAGTGCAGCCGCCGGTCGTACGCGCCGATTGACGCGCAGGACCTCGTAGAGACGCGCCGGTGGCGCGTCTTCGTCCAATGCGAGGCGCCCCGACGCGAGGCGCCTCGGCTCGGTCATCGCGGAACGGCCCCCCCGGCCGCTGGGCCGGCCGGCCCCCCGCCGGGGGGCGGTTGGTTGTCGCTCGGCTCGAGCCGCGAAGCCGCACCTGCCCGCGGCAGCGCGAGCGACAGCACGCTCGCGACGACGAGCGCCGCGCCGGCGACCTGCGGCCACGACGGGACGTCGCCGAAGACGAGCACGCCCCACGCGAAGGCGAACGCGATCTGGATGTAGCCGACGGCCGTCGCCGTGGCAGCGTCGAGGAGGTGGAGGCCGCGCGTGAGCGTCCACTGCCCGGCCTGCGTGCACGCGCCGACGCCCGCGAGCAGCGCCCATCCGTGCGGCGTCGGCCAGCGCCAGCCGCCGCCGAGCGCGAACGGGACCGCCAGCACGACGCCGGCCCACGACAGCGCGTAGATGATGGCCAGCGGGTGGTCCGTCTCGCGGAGCTTCCGCACGGCCGTGTACGCCGCGCCCATCAGCACCGCCGCGACGACGACGAGGCCGACGCCGACCAGGTCCAGCCCGCCCGCGCCCTGCCCGAACAGAAACGCCGGCCGTGCCACGAGCGCGACGCCGGCGAGGCTCACGGCGATGCTCGCGACGACGGCCGGCCGGAGGCGCTCGCCGAGCGCCAGCGCCGCGAACAGGGCCGTCCAGACGGGCGCCGTGTTCTGGATCGTCACCGTGTCGCCGAGGGGAAGACGGCCCAACGCGACGTAGAGCAGGCTCAGCGCGATGGCCCCGGCGACGCCGCGCGCGACGAGCAGCGGCCGGTTCACGCCGCGCCGAGCGACGCCCGCCACTCGCATCAGCGCGAGCGTCGAGCCGGTCATGAAGGCAGACCGCACGGCGACGATCTCCATCGCCGGCAGCCCGGCCGAGGCGAGCTTCACGAACAGGCTCATCCCGCTGAACGCGAGCGCGCTCGTCGCCATCAGCGCCGCGCCGCGGAGGCGCTCGGACCGGGGTGCGGGGGCTGAGGGAACGGGCATTCCGGACCAACGGGCCGACGGCGGGGCGGTTCGCCGTGCCCGGCCCGATTCCGCCTCTTCACCCGGTCCGGATTCTACCTTGCCGCCGCTCACACCCGTCTAGTTCCCATGTGCCTCGCCCTGCTCGTCGTCCTCCTCGCGGCGCCCGCCGCCTTTGCCCAGACGCCCACGCGCTACGCCGACGTCCGCGTCTCGGGCGAGCGCCTCGCCGCGGCGGGCGTCGGCATCGACCACGCCGAGGCGGGCAAGGCGGCCGAAGGCACGCCCCAGATCCGAACCGTCCTCTCGGCCCACGACCTCGGCGCCGCCCGAGCCGCCGGCCCGACGGTGGACGTGCTCACCGTGGCGGGCGGCATGGCCGAGTGGGACACGGCGCGGGTCGCGCCCGGCGTCTACCTCGTCCGCCTGCGGAGCGCCGCGGGCGAGGCGTCGCGGCGGGTGGTGGTGCGCTGAGGAAGGCGGCAGACTTGGCGAGGCGCGCCTCGAGAAGTTCCGCGCGTGCGTAACTCGTCATGTCTTGCGTCTCCATCAAAGCGTGTCATCCCGGACTTGGTCCGGGATCTCCTCGAGGTTGAATGGTGCTCGGCGTGACCGTTCGAGCACGTCCCACTGTCCAGGAGATCCCGGCTCGGGGGCCGGGATGACATGGTCAGGGAGGGCGTGATCGAGTACCGCTCACGGTCCGTCGGTCCCGACCAGGCTCCCATGGCCCACCGTCCTCATCCGCGGCCAAGCAGGGTTTTAAGCGCCTTCCGCGCCTCGGGGACGACGAGCGGGAGCGAGGCGAGCGTCATCGCGTTGGCCGTCTGGCAGTAGAAGCAGAGGGCCTTGTTCTCGGCCCACTCCTCGCGCGCCAGGGTAATGTTGGTCACGGCATCCACGGCGACCTTGGCGGCGAGAGCGATGGGGAGCCACGGCAGGCGCTCGGCGCGGTCCGCGCCGCCGGCGCCGGCGAGAAGGGCAGTGACGGCGTAGGTCGCGAGCATCGCGAGGCCGTCCGGCGTCTCGGCGCGCTTGTAGCCGTAGGTCGAGGCGTCGACCTTGTCCGAGTCGAACGGGCCGACGGGCGGGTCCGGCAGGTGGTGGATGACGCCGGTCTGGTACAGCGAGACGACGATGCCGGCCGCGGCGCCGACCATCGTCAGGCCGAGGACCTTGCGGCGGCGCTGGAGGTCGGGCGAGTCGCCCGTGCGGAGCTCGCGGCTGAGGCGGGCCGGGGAGGGAGAGGAAGACATGGAGATCGGGAGAGATGGGAGAGGGCAACGGCGTCGGTCTGTAGAGGGATCCGCCCGCGGCGCCTCGGTGTGAGACGAGCGCCGCGGCGCGTCCACGATCCACCCTCCCCCCTCCGCCCATGCGCCTCGCCGACCTCGACGCCTCGTCCGCCCGCTTCCGCACGTCCACCGACGTCTTCGACGCGCTGCGCGCGGCGTGCGATGCGAGCCCGCACCTCGCCACCTGCGAGACGATCGGCCACAGCGAGGAGGGCCGCCCGATCGCCGGCGTCACGCTCGGCATGGGCCCGCAGGTCGTCACGCTGATGGCCGGCGCGCACGCCGACGAGCCCGTCGGGCCGGAGACGCTGCGCCTGCTGGTTCTGGACGGCCTCGCGATGCAGGGCTGGGGCGCGCCCGACGGCGGCCTCGAGGCGCTCTTCGAGCGCGTCACCTTCCGCATCGTCCCGCACGTCAACCCCGACGCCGAGGCGCGCAACGCGCCGTGGATCTCTCAGTTCGACGCCGACCGGTCGATCGAGTCGCTCGTGGCCTACCTCCGGCACCGCCTCCGCGAGGCGCCGGGCCGCGACGTCGAGTTCGCGTTCCCGGACGCGCGCCCCGAGACGGCCGCCGTCGCGCGCTTCCTCTTCTCGGCCGGGCCGCCCGCGCTCCACGCGAGCCTCCACGGCATGGGCTTCTCCGAGGGCGCGCTGCTGCTCATCGACCGCGACCACCTCGCTGCGCCTGCGACCGAGGCGCTGCGCGACGGCTTCCGACAGGCCGCCGCCCGCGCGGGCCTGCGCCTGCACGACCACGACCGCGGCGGCGACAAGGGCTTCCGCTACGGCGGCCCCGGCTTCACGTCGACGCCGCTCGGCGCGGCGATGCGCGCCCACTTTCTCGCCCTGGACGACCCGGGGACGGCGGCGCGGTTCGGCCTTTCGTCGATGGAGACCGCAGCGCTCGCCGCGCCGGGCGTGCTGTCGGTCGTCACCGAACTGCCGCTGTTCGTCCTGGACGCCGAGGCAGAGCACGTCACGGGCGTGCCGGCGCTCCTCAACCGATGGACCGCCCTTCAGCCGGACGTCGCCGAGGCGCTCGCTCGCGGCGACGATCTCGGCCCACTCGTGGCGCCGCTTGGCCTGCGCGCCCTCGACGTGCCGACGGCCGTCGGGCTGCACCTCGAGACGCTGGACCTCGCGCTGGACGCGGTGTGAAATGCGGGTCCGCGGCGCGATTCGCGGCCCGGCGGCGGCATCCTGAGACGCGGGCACGGCAAGCCGTGCCTGCTACGGTTCGGTGGGCGGGCGGGCGTCGGCGCTGGAATTGCCTTCGGCGCCTCGTCCTGTCCAATCCCCAACCCCTTCGGCTACAGCGTCGGCGCGGCGTCGGCCGGGTCCATGCCCGTGACCATGTTGACCGCCTCCAGGTCCGTGCACTCCGGGTTGCCCTGGCAGGAGTCGGCGAGGATCTGGCTGGGCGTGACCGTCAGCACGACGCGCGTGCCGACGAGGTCGTCGCGCTCGCACATGCGGTAGTCCGCGACCTCGGTCCGCTCGGCGAGGCCGTCGGGGCGGACGGTGAGGTAGCACGCCGCGTCGCCGGCCGTCATCGAGACGAGCGTGACCGGCGTCTCGTAGTCCACCGACGACGAGTCGGTGCGGAGGGCCGCCTCGGGGATCGTGTCCGTGAGGGCCGTCGGGTTCGAGCCGTCCGGCGACGGCCCCGCAGCGACGCCCGGCGGCGGCGCCTCGTTCTGGCAGGCGGCGAGGACGAACAGGGAGCAGAGCAGCAGACGGGCGGACACGACGGCACGGGTCAGGTGAACAGCAGGCGGCAGATCCAGACGGCGATGAGCATCGCCGAGACGTCGGCGATGAGGCCGGCGGGGATCGCGTGGCGCGTGCGCTTGATCCCAACGGCCCCAAAGTAAACCGCGATGACGTAGAACGTCGTCTCCGTCGAGCCGAACATGGTCGCGCCCATCCGGGTCCGAATGTCGTCCGTCCCGTACGTCGCCGCGAGGTCCGCGACGAGGGCGGCCGAGCCGGAGCCGGTCAGCGGGCGCACGATGGCCATCGGCAGCAGCTCCGGCGGGAAGCCGATGAGGCTGAAGAGCGGGTCGAGCGCGCTCGCGAGGGCCTCCATCGCGCCCGAGGCGCGGAACATGCCGATCGCGAACAGGATGGCCACGAGGTACGGGATGATCCGCACGGCGACCGTAAAGCCCTCCTTGCCGCCCTCGACGAACGACTCGTAGACAGCCACGCGCCGGGTGAGCCCGTAGAGCGGGATGCCGACGATCATCAGCGGCAAGACGAACGTCGAGAGGACGCCGACGGCGTCGCGGAGCGTCTCCATGAGGGTGAAAGGGTGGGAGGGGTTGAAGGGTGGAAGGGGAAATGCAGGTGTGGCAGAAGTACGTGACCGGGAAGGAGAGCGTGTCGTTTACCCTTCCACCCCTACACCCTTCATCCGGAGGACGGCGGAGCCCACCCTTCAACCCTGTACCGCTTCGAACGCGCGAGGAGCTTCGCCGCCGTGATGCCGATGATGAGCGAGCACAGCGTCGTGAGCACGATGGCGACGTAGACCGTGTTGATCTCGAGGCCGATGAGCGCGATGAGGAGTACCGGCGGGACGAGCTGCACGGACGCCGTGTTGATCGTAAGCAGCATCACCTGCGCGTCCGACGCCGTCTCGGGGTCCGGGTTGAGCGTCTGCAACTCCTCCATGGCCTTGATGCCGAACGGCGTCGCGGCGTTGCCGAGGCCGAAGACGTTGGCGGCGATGTTGAGCGCGATCATGCCCAGCGCGGGGTGGTCCGGCGGGACGTCCGGGAAGAGGGGCCGCAGCAAGGGCCGCACCACGCGCACGAGCGCCGTGACGATGCCCGCGTCCTCGGCGATGCGCGTCAGCCCGAGGAACAGCACGAGCACGCCGATGAGGCCGAGCGCGAGCGTGGCGGCCGTCTCGGCGAAGTCCAGCGCCGCGGCCGAGATGGCGGTGAGCTTGACGAAGCGGACGGGCGCGAACGCCAGCCCGCCCGAGGCGCGGCGGCCGCCCGGGCCGAGCTCGAAGCCGCCGAGGCGCCCCTGCAGGACCTTGTCGCGCGGGTTCGTCGCGTCGCGGATGACGTCGAGCGGCGCGGGGAGGCTGGCGTCGGCGTCGTCGAGGCGGATCTCGTAGCCGGCCTGCGTCTTGCGGAGCGTCGCGGCGTAGGCCGAGTCCGGCGTGCCGTCCGTGCCGAAGTGGTCGCGGAAGGCGCCGGCGTCGAGGCGCAGCGTCGCGGCCTGCTCGCGGGCCGTCGCGTCGAAGGGCGCCGCGAGGTCGATCGCGACGGGCAGCGACTCGCCGTTGCGGTACGTGCCGCGCGCGAGGTCGCGGGTGTCGGACCCGAGGGCGAAGACGAGGCTCAGCACGATGAGCCCGGCCCAGATGTAGTTCAGCACGGGTCGGCGGCGGGGGAGCGGGAAGGTAGGCCCGGCGGATCGCGCCGCAGCACGCGGGTGTCGCACCGCCGTGAGAGCGGTGCGTCAGGCCGGTCGAGGCGCAGCAGTTCCGTAGCTGCAGAACCGCACGACCGGCATGAGACCCGTAGAGACGCGCCGCCGGCGCGTCTTCGTCCGAGCGAGGCGCCCCGACGCGAGGCGCCGCGGTCATCGCGAGACGGCCCCCCGGCCGATGGGGCGGCCGCCCCCCCGCCGGGGGCTGTTGAGCAGAGCGCGGACGCGGAATTACTCGTCGGCGTAGATCGCCACGGCGACGGCCCCGCCGCGCGTGATCGTCCCGCGGATCATGCCGGCCGTGTTGAACGGCGCCGCGGCGCGGCCCTGCCGGTCCAGGGCGATGATGCCGCCCGTGCCGCCGGCCTGCGTCAGCGTCTCGTCGATGACGTGGTGCGCGGCCTGCGGCGCCGTCTCGCCGAGGTAGGCCACGCGCGCGTGGACGTCGTGGGCGACGGCGAGGCGCAGGAAGAACTCGCCGTGGCCCGTCGCCGAGACGCCGACGGTCGCGTCGCTGGCGAACGTGCCCGCGCCGACGACAGGCGAGTCGCCGATGCGGCCCCAGCGCTTGTTGGTCATGCCGCCGGTCGAGGTGCCGGCGGCGAGGTGGCGCTGCGCGTCGAGGGCGACCGCGCCCACCGTGCCCATCATCTGCCACGGCTCCGGGCGCGCGCCGCTCGTCGTCCGCTCGCGGGCCTGCACCGCCTCGAGCGCCGCGCGGGCGCGCTCGGTGATGAACCACGCCTCGGGCATCAGCTCGAGGCCCTGCTCGATGGCGAACTCCTCGGCGCCATCGCCCGAGAGGAGCACGTGCGGCGAGTGCTCCATCACGGCCCGCGCGAGGCGGATCGGGTGGCGGACGTGCCGCGTGCCGGTCGAGGCACCGGCGAGGCCCGTCCCGCCGTCCATGACCGACGCGTCGTGGCGCGCGGCGCCGTCGGCGGCGAGGACGGCGCCGCGGCCGGCGTTGAAGTGCGGGTCGTCCTCGAGGAGCTCGATGGCCGTCTGCACGGCGTCGAGCGCCCCAGCGCCCTCGGCGAGGCGCGCGTGTCCGGCACGCAAAGCCGCCTCGACGGCCGCCCGGATGGCGGCGTCCTGCTCGGGCGTGTAGCCGCCGCGGCGCAGCGCCCCGGCGCCGCCGTGGACGATCAGCACGACCGGGTCGGCCGGCGCGTCCTGCGCCGACGCAGGAAGGGCAGCGAGGAGCAGGGCGACGAAGGCGAGGCGCAGCATGGGGTCGGACGGTGAGGGAGACGGAAGCTAGGCGCCGAGCGCCGCCGCGCCTCGGTAGCTTGCGGCATGATCGACTTCCGCCGCCTCTCGGGCCAGCTCTCCGGCTTCGCCGACTACCGCCGCGCCGAGGACGGCCGCCACGCCGAGCGCCTTGGCCGCGGCGTCGACGCGCTCGGGGAGTGCGACGCGTGGGAGGCGCTGGGCGAGAGGGCTGCAGCCGCCACGTCCGGTCCGCTGCGCGCGCTCGCGCAGTCCGACCCGCGCCAGCCGCACACGGCCCCGCCGCGCCCGCCGACCGTGACCGTCGTCGCCACGGACGGCTCGCAGATCTTCCCGGACCGCCACGTCGAGCCGGCGTGCTACCTGCTCAACATCGGCCGCGTCGCGCTCCACTACGGCACGCTCGACCCGCCGCTGATCCAGGCCGAGCCGTCGCTGCGCTACCGCGAGGCGGACATGGACAGCCTCGTCGAGGACGACGACGCGACGGCCGCGCCGGACTTCACGGCCGAGGTCGTCTCGGCCCTCCGCGACGAGCTCGAGCTGCACTGGCTCTTCCGCACCGCCGCCGACGAGCAACGCTCCGGCCGCCCCATCGTGGCCCTCGCCGACGGGACGCTCATCCGCTGGATGCTCCGCGGCATGAAGAACCGCGCCCTCGAGGACACGCTCATCGCGCGCTACGTCGCCGAGCTCGAGCGCTTCCGGCAGGCCGGCATCCCCGTCGCCTCGTTCGTCTCGCGGCCGGGCAACGCCGAGGTCGTCAACCTGCTGCGCCTGCACCGCGGCGAGGCGGACTGGGAGCCCGCGCCAGACTCGCTCCGCGGCCTCCTCGACCGCCACCTCTTCGAGCGGACGCTCGAGCCGGGGCAGCGCTCGGCCCTCTTCCTCTCGCGCAGCAAGGTCCTGGACCAGTACGGCCCGCACCGCATCGCCGCCTTCTACGTCCACGTCGGGACCGAGATCGGGCGCGTCGAGATGCCGGAGTGGGCGACGCTCGTGCCGGGCTGGACGGACCTCGTGCACGCCGTCATCCTGGACCAGGCCGAGAAGGGCGGCGGCTACCCGATCGCCCTCCAAGAGGCGCACCAGCGCGCCGTCGTCCGCGCCGAGGAGACGGAGATCTTCCACCGCATCCTCGCCCGGACCGTCCGCGCCGCCGGCGGCAACGTCCCGACGTACTCGGGAAAGGCCGCCTCGAAGCGAGCGCCGCGGGTGTAGCGGAAGACGGAAGACGGAAGACGGAAGACGGAAGACGGAAGACGGAAGACGGGAGACCGAGCGCCTCGCAAAGTTCCATACGTGCGCTGATCGTCGCGCCTGTCGTGTTCACCCAAACATGTCATCCTGAGCGAAGCGAAGGATCTCGACGCAAGCATCCGATCCATTCTGAGAGGACGGAGTTGAGATCCTTCGCAAGCTCAGGATGACACAGTTGAGAGTCTGGAGGTATTCGACGTCCTCCGCCCTCCGCCCTCCGCCCTCCGCCCTCCGCCTATCCGATCCGGTCGAAGCCGGCGAGGGCGGCGAGGCGCTCCGGGAGCACGACCGAGCCGTCCGCCTGCTGGCCGTTCTCGAGCAGCGCCGCGACGATGCGCGGCAGCGCCAGCGCCGAGCCGTTGAGCGTGTGGACCGGCTGCGGCTTGCCGCCGCCCTCGGGGCGGAAGCGGATGCCGGCGCGGCGCGCCTGGAACGCCTCGAAGTTGGATACGGACGACACCTCGAGCCAGCGCTGCTGCCCGGCGCTCCACACCTCGAGGTCGTACTTCTTGGCGGGCGTGAAGCCGAGGTCGCTCTCGCACATCAGCAGCCGGCGGTACGGCAGCCCGAGCGCGCGGATCGCCCGCTCGGCGTCCTCGCGCAACTCCTCGAGCGCCTCGTAGCTCACGTCCGGGTGGACGAAGCGGACGAGCTCGACCTTGTCGAACTGGTGCAGCCGGTTCAGGCCGCGAACCTCCTTGCCGTACGAGCCCGCCTCGCGGCGGAAGCACGGCGTGTGGCCGGCGACGAGGCGCGGCAGGTCCGACACGTCGAAGATCTCGTCGCGGTAAAGGTTCGTGAGTGGCACCTCGGCCGTCGGGACGAGGTAGAGGTCGTCCGTCTGGGCGTGGTACATCTGGCCCTCCTTGTCGGGCAGCTGGCCCGTCCCGAGCGCGCTCGCCTCGTTGACGAGCAGCGGCGGCTGGACCTCAGTGTAGCCCGCGTCGTCCGCCAACTCCAGGAACAGCGCGATGAGCGCCCGCTGGAGGCGCGCGCCCTTTCCGATATAGAACGGGAAGCCGGCGCCCGTGACCTTCGTCCCGCGCTCGAAGTCGACGAGGCCGTGATGGGTCAGACCATGCATTTTGATCAACTCCCAATGAGGGAGAAGCTCGAAGTAGGTCGAGCGACGAGGCTCTCCCCATTCGAAGACGACCGTGTTGCCGTCCGGCCCGTCCACGTTGAACGGCGGGACCGACTCGTGCGGCGGGTTCGGGATCTCGAGGAGCAGACGCCGCGCCTCGGCGTCGGCGGCGCGCTCGTCCGCCTCGAGCGCCTTGACCTCGTCCTTGAGGCGCGCGGCCTCCTCGCGGCGCGCCGCGGCCTCGTCCTTCTTTCCCGCCTTGAACAGGTCACCGATAGCCCTCGACGCGGCGTTCATCTGCTCCTGCACCTCCTGCAGGCGCGTCACGACGTCGCGGCGGCGTGCGTCGGCGGCGAGGAGCGCGTCGACCTCGGAGCCGTCGCCCGTGCGCTTAGCGCGGATCGCGCGGCGGACGCGGTCGGGGTCGGTGCGGAGCAGGTCGAGGTCGATCATCGGGGCGGTGGCGGGGAGCGGAGCGGGGAGTGGGAAAATGCAGAAGGCGGAGGGCAGAAGGCGGACAGATGCAAAGAACTTCCGAGCTCTGACTTTCCGTCCTCCGTCCTCCGTCCTCCGTCCTCCGCCCTCCACCCTCCGCCTGCGCCCGTACCTTCGCAGTCCACCGTCGCCCCGAGACATGCGGATCGCCCTGTTTGCCCTCGTCCTCCTCGCCGGCTGCGGCGTCCGTCCGTCCGGCAGCGCCTCGACGCTCCCCGGCACGACGTGGCTCGTGGACCGCATCGTCGAGCCCGACGGGTCGGTGCGGCGCGGGACCGGCGAGACGGTGGCCTTCGGCCGCGACGGCCGCGTCGCGCTGTCGTCCTGCAACCTCTGCAACGGGGCGTACCGCGTGAGCGGCGACGGCGTGCTGACGCTCGACGCGAACCTCGCCTGCACGCTCCGCGGCTGTCCCGCGGGCTCGACCGAACTCGAGCGCGAGATGGTCGGGCCGCTGCGGATGAGCCGCGACGGCGAGTACCTCGTGCTGAGCGCCGCGGACGGCGGCCGCCAGATCCTGCTCCTGCCCGACGTCGCCGTCCAGGCGCCGGCACCGACGATGTAGACGCTCCATCTTCTCTACCAGCCGTCATTTCAATGATGCGACTCCGATCTGTTCTTGCGTGTGCAGTGGTGCTGATTGCCGGCTCAGCGGCCGCGCAGGACGCCGCCCCGGTGGCGCCGATGCTGACCCTCGCGATGAGCTCGGACGCGCTGTCCGAGTCTCTCACGGAGCGGTTCAGCGTAGCCCCGCCCGTCGTCCCGCCCGGCGGCGGGCAACTCGTTACGTTCGCGACGCCCACGCTCCGCGTCTTCGACGCCTCGGGCCACGAGCGGATGAGCCTCATCGGCTACGATGCGCCGACGTTTTCGGACTCGCTCGCCTCCGCCACTACCCGCCCGGGCCGCCCGGCCACCGAGGCGCTGACGCTGGCGACCGAACTCAGCCACGTGCAGACGGCCGATGGCGACGCCGTCGATGTGACTGCGCTGCCGGAGGCGGACTTCACCCTCGTCCAGTACGGCACCGAATCGTGCCCGCCGTGCCACGAGGAGACGGCCGCCGTGGCCGCGTTCATCGGCGCCCGTCCAGAGATGCGGATCAACTGGATCGACGTCGAGATCGATTTCAGCGCCGTGATGGACGACGAGGCGCCGATGTCGGACGGGTGAGCGAGGCGCTTCGTGTCGATCACGCCAGGCGCGCCCGCAGGTCACGAAGCGCCTCGGCGAGCGGGCGCGGGCGGTAGCCCAGCTCGGACTCGGCGCGGAGGATGAGCAGGCCGCCGCGGAGCGGGCGCGGCGCGCCGGGGTGCAGTTCCGCCGTCGTCGCCGGCGAGATCAACGAGGCGTCCAGACCGAACGCCTCGGCCGTGGCGGTCGCCACGTCCAGCATCGAGACGAGCTCGCGGCCGGCGACGTGGAACAGGCCCGTCTTGCCGCCGAGCACGACGCGCGCGACGCCGTCGGCGAGGTCGTCGTCGTACGTCGGCGTCCGCGTCTGGTCCGACGCGACGCGGACGCGCCGGCCTTCTGACAGCTCCGAGACGATCCACCGCACGAAGTCCGAGCGCACCGCGGCGCCGGCCGGGGCGCCGTAGACGAGCGTCGTCCGGACGACGGCCCACGCGGGCAGGCGGCTCGCGACGAGCGCGTTCTCGGCGGCGAGCTTCGTCCGGCCGTACGTGCCCGTCGGGTCCGGCCGGGCCGTCTCGGCGTACGGCCCCGCGGCGCCCGAGAAGACGAAGTCCGTCGAGAGGAGGACGAGGCGCGCGCCGGTGCGGCGGCAGGCGGCGGCGAGCGTCGCGGTCGCGTCGACGTTGAGGGCCCAGCACGCGGCGCGGTCGGCCTCGCACGCCTCGACCTGCGCCGTGCCGGCACAGTGGACGACGACGCCCGGCGCGAAGTCCAGGAAGGCCCGCTCGACGGCCGCGGCGTCCGTCACGTCGAGGGCCATGTAGCCGCCGGCGAGATCGTTGTCCGCAGACTGTGCGGCGCGGCCGGTCGCGAGGAGGTCCGCGCCGGGCCAGCGGCCGAGCCGCCGCACGACGGCCTGCCCGACGAGCCCGTTGGCCCCGGTCACGAGCACGCGCGGTGGGATCACGCCGTCTCCTTTCGGCGCGCGATGACGGCCTCGCGCAGCGCCTCGGCGATGTCGGCGAGCGAGGCGCCCGGCGTGAACACCTGGTCCACGGTGCCGGCCGCGAGGAGCGCCTCGGCCTCGTCCCGCGGGATCGTCCCGCCGGCGACGAGCAGCACGTGCGGCATCTCGGCCGCGTCGAGCAGCGTGCGGACGCGCGGCAGGATCGTCCCGTGCGCGCCCGAGAGGACCGACACGCCGACAGCGTCGACGTCCTCCTCGTCGGCCGCGCGGACGACGGCCTCGGGCGTCTTCCGCAGGCCCGTGTACACGACCTCCATGCCGGCGTCGCGCAGCGCCGCCGCGACGACGCGGGCGCCGCGGTCGTGCCCGTCGAGGCCGACCTTGGCGATGAGTACGCGGACGGGCCGCTCGGTGTGGGCGTCGCTCACGGGTAGAACCGGAGGCCGGCCGCCGCGCCGACCCTGCTGTCGACGTCTGGCGTGAGGGTGATGCCGGGCGTGACCTGCCCGAAGAGCTCGAACTGAGGCGCGGGGTAGACCGACAGCCCGAGCAGCGCGCTCACGCCGAGGACCGGGTCGTCGTCGGAGGTCTGGATGAAGCCGCCCGGGCCGAAGAGGAAGCGCACGTCGGCGCCGGCGCCGCGCAGGCGCTGCTCGCGGATGAGGTAGTGCGCCTGCACGAACAGGTCGTTCTTCAAGCCGATGTCGACGGAGACGCCGCCGCGGCCGCCGCCGAGCTTGACCGTGAGGCCGGTCGGGTCGCCGATGAGGCCGCCGAAGCCGACCTGGGCGCGTGTGGCCGGAGCGGCGAGCGCGAGTACGCCGAGCAGAACGAGGAAACGGGACATGACTTACGCGGAGAGAGAGGGGAGCAGAGAGGCGAGCGACTGCGCGTCCTTGAGCGCGAGACGGCCGGAGAGCACGAGGCGCAGCTCGCGCCGCCGTGCTGCGGCGTCGTACCGCGCCCGCTCGGCATCCGTTTCCGGCTGGATGGGCGGCACCGGGACCGGCCGCACGTCGCGGTCCACGGCGACGAACGTGTAGAACGCCGTGTTGCACAGCCGCCGCTCGCCGCCGGTGGCCGGGCTCTCGGCCCACACGCTCAGGCCGACCTCCATCGACGACGTGAAGGCGCGGTTCACGACGGCCTCGATCACGACGACCTCGCCGAGCGCGATCGCGCCGCGGAAGTCGACCGAGTCCACGCTCGCCGTGACGACGGTGCGGGTGGCGTGGCGCTGCGCCGAGATCGCGGCGCAGATGTCCATCAGGTGCAGAAGGCGGCCGCCCATCAGGTTGCCGAGCGTATTCGTGTCGTTCGGCAGAACGAGCTCGGTCGTCTGGCAGAGGCTGGCGGACGGCGGCTTCGGCGTCACGGGTCGGCGGTGCGGCGTGGCAAGATAGGACGGCCCGGGGTGCGTTCAGGTGGCGCTCGCGTCGCGAGGGCGGGCCGCCGGGGCGCGTCGATTTGACGGCGCGTCCGGCCCGCCGATACGGTCGCGACGCTCCACGTTCCCTCAGTCATGCTGCCGGACGCCGACGCCTTCCGCGACCAGCTCGCGGCGGGCATGAACGCCGCCCAGCAGGGCCTCTTCGACCTCTGCCGCGCGTCGATGTGGCAGACCGGCCGTTCGCTGCACCTCGCCGCCTTCTCGGCGGCGTGCCTCGCGCTGCACCACGCCTCGGCCGCCGAGGTCGACCTCGGCGACGTGCAGCCGCGCGCCGAGCGGGCGCTGCGCCAGATGGCGGCCGAGTGGGACGCACGGCCCGTCGTGCGGTCGCGCCAGCCCATCCTCTCCCGCCTCTTCTCCGCCGGCGAACGGGACGCCGCGCCCGCGCAGCTCAGCACCGAGGCGCTCTTTCGGAGCCTTCCCGGCGCGGACCACGCCGAGCCAGGCGCCCGCGGCACCTACGCCGTCGCCCGCTTCCGGCAGTATCTCGAGCCCGTCTTCGTCTACTCCTGCCAGCCCGGGCACGTCGGCGCGTGGGACGCCGACGGCCGCGCCAGAGCCCTGGACCGCGCCCTCGTCGCCGACCTCTACGCGCCGGAGCACTGCCCGACGCTCGACGCCTCGCCCGGCCTCTTCGGCCTCGTCCTCGAGCGCGTCGCCTGCAGCACGGTGCCCTGACGGTGTAGGGCGAAGGGCAAGACCTATGGGAAGACATGCATTTCCCCCCATGGCCCATGCCTCATCCCCCATGCCCCTCCACCCTCACGTCTTCTGCGGCTGCTTGCGCGCGGCGGGGAAGAGGACGTTGTTCAGGATGAGCCGGTAGCCCGGCGAGTTGCGGAACAGCGACAGGTCCGTCGGCGGGTCGCCGACGTAGTGCTGGTAGTCCTCGGGGTCGTGGCCGCCGTAGAAGGCGAAGAAGCCCTGACCGGCCGGACCGTAGAGGTACCGGACGGATCCCGTCACCGGAGACTGCCCGAGGACCACGACGCCCGGCTTGACGGCCGAGGCGCGGAACGCCGTCGTCTGCCCCATGAACCCGCGGACGGACGCGACGTGGTCCTGCGTCAGCATCGACGGGACGGGGTCCACGCGCGCGGCGAAGTCGAACAGCGTGAAGTAGTCGGTCAGCGGGTTGCGGAGCTCGGGCGGCGGCGGTGCGTCGATGTTGCCGTGCGAGTACTGGTACGCGTTGACGTTGGGCGCGAAGTCCTGGAACGCGAGCGTCTGCGAGAAGTCGAGGTGCGCCTGGAAGTTGGGATCGACGGGCGTGCCGTCGATCTCGGGCGGCACGATGTCCGTCAGCGCCGCGGCGAGGGCGTAGTCGAACGTGTCGGCGCCGGCGCACATCGCGAAGAGGAAGCCGCCGCCTTCGACGTACGCGCGGAGCGTCCGGGCGACGGCGAGCTTGAGCTGCGGGACCGTCGCGTAGCCGTGTTCTCTGGCCGAGGCCTCGGCGAGGCGCTGCTGCTCCTGGTACCACGCCTGCCCGGCGTACTGGCCGTAGAACTTGCCGTACTGGCCCGTAAAGTCCTCGTGGTGGAGGTGGACCCAGTCGAACTCCGAGAGGCGCCCGGCGAGGACGTCGTCGTCGTAGATCTGCTCGTACGGCACCTCGGCGTAGGTGAGCGCGAGGAGCACGGCGTCG
>JBBSQZ010000031.1:0-17838 GCA_038243565.1 Rhodothermales bacterium
ACTCGCCGGCGGGGTTGAGGACGTTGGTTCCGGTGAGGGTGGTAGCAGAGAGAATAGTCATCTGGAAGAGGAGTTTTATTAATAGAGTAGAGAAGTGAAGCACACCATCTGGCGTGCTTATTGTTTCTTACCGGACAAGGTATTGAGGGTTCAGTTATTGTCTAGAAGGTCGAGTGAACACCCGGATCGACGTTTCGAGGCGCCGTTACGAGGCGCTCCGGGCGCGCGCGACGAGGCCGTACGCCGCGATGCCGAACGCGACGGACACGTTCAGCGACGCCTTCACGCCCCACTGCGGCAGCCCGACGACGAGGTCGGCGGATGCGAGGAGCCGCTCCGGGACGCCGTCGAGCTCGTTGCCGAGCACGAGCGCGAGTGGGAACGCGTCCATCGGGACCGCCTCGGGCGGGATGGCGTCCGGCGTCCGCTCGAGCGCCGCGACGGTGACCCCGTCCGCGCGGAGGCGTGCGAGGAGCGCGTCGACGTCCGCCTCCATCGACCACGGAACGGCGTCCTGCGCGCCGAGCGCCGTCTTGGCGACGCCGCGGTGCTCCGGGCCGGGCGTGATGCCGGTGAGGTAGACGTGCGCGAGGCCGGCCGCGTCCGACGTGCGGAAGACGGAGCCGACGTTGTGCGCCGAGCGGAGGTCGTGCGCGACGACGACGATGGGGTGGGGGAGGCGGTCCACAGATCGAGCAGGGCGAGAGGCGACAAGATCGCGGCGCGCGCACCGACTGTTCGCGCGAAACTGCCTTGACGCCCGGCCCGCCCGGCCCGACGTTGCGCGAACCCGACCGGCTTCCCGTCCGACCATGCCCCGATTCGCCCGCCCGGCGCTCCTCGCCGCGCTCGTCCTCGCCACCGCCGCCTGCGACTCGGGCAGCGACGTGCTGCCGCTCGGCGGCCGGCTCTACGTCACGCTCGAGGGCACCAACCAGATGAAGCTCGAGGCCGATCTCGACCTGCCGTGCGGGCCGCGCATCGTGACCGAGCAGCAGCTGGTCGGCGGGCGCTTCCAGGTCAACGTGCTCGGCACCGAGGCGCCGGCCGGCATGTGCGACGGCGTCGCGCCCGTCCGCCGGACGCTCACGATCGAGACGGGCAACGCGACCCGCGTGCCGGTCGACATCCAGTTCGGCGGCATCGTGGACGAGTACGTCTACGTGGCGGCGCGGCCCGGCCCGCCGCCGATGCCTGCGCGCCTCGACTCGATCCGGACGACCGTCACGATCCCGCGCCCGCGGCCGCGGACGCCCTGAGCGCCGCCGGTCGGCAGCGGTAGCTTGCCGCGCCCGCACGCAGCCGCCCTGATGATCCGCCCGGACGCCCTCGCCGCCCTCGACGCCCACTACGGCGCCGTCACCGCCGCGCTCGCCGCGCCCGACGTCGCGGACGACGTGGCCGAGATGACGCGCCTCGGCCGCGAGCTCGCCGGCCTCGAGCCGGCCGTGCAGGCCGCCGCCCGCTGGCGCGCGCTCCGCGACGAGGTCGCCGGCCTCCGCGAGATGATCGACGGCCCGGACGCCGACATGGCCGAGCTCGCCGGGCTCGAGGTCGACGAGAAGCAGGCGGACCTCGCCGCGGCCGAGGAGGCCCTCGAGGAGGCGCTCATCCCGCGCGACCCCGAGGACGCCCGCGACGTCATCGTCGAGATCCGCGCCGGGACCGGCGGCGACGAGGCGGCGCTCTTCGCCGGCGACCTCTACGACCTCTACCAGAAGTGGGCGTCCGCCAACGGCTGGCGCGTCGAGGCGATGGACGCCTCGGCGGGCGGCATGGGCGGCTTCCGCGAGATCACGTTCGGCCTCAAGGGCGGGGCGGCCGGCGGCGTCTTCGGCGCGATGAAGTACGAGTCCGGCGTGCACCGCGTGCAGCGCGTGCCGGCGACCGAGAGCCAGGGCCGCATCCACACGAGTGCCGCGACCGTCGCCGTGCTGCCCGAGGCCGAGGAGGTGGACGTCGAGCTGCGGATGCAGGACGTGCGGGTGGACGTCTACCGCGCGTCCGGCCCGGGCGGGCAGTCCGTGAACACGACCGACTCGGCCGTCCGCCTCACGCACGTCCCGACGGGCCTGGTGGTGTCGATCCAGGACGAGAAGAGCCAGCTCAAGAACAAGGACAAGGCCTTCCGGGTGCTCCGCAGCCGCCTCTACCAGCTCGAGCGCGACCGCATCCACGACGAACGCGCCGAGGCGCGCAAGGAGCAGGTCGGCTCGGGCGACCGCTCGGCCAAGATCCGGACGTACAACTTCCCGCAGGGCCGCGTCACGGACCACCGCCTCGAGGGCGACGACAAGAACCACGCGCTCGGCGGCGTCCTCTCAGGCGACCTCGCGCCGATCGTCCGCGCGCTCCAGCTCGCCGAGCGCGAGGCGCGGATGGACGGATGACGAAGTGCCGGTTCCGGGCCGGACGGGGGTGAGTGTGCGCGATCCGGTGGAGGCTGCGCGCTGGATGCGGCGCGCTCGGCGAGCGCGCCCTACCAGCGCGGCGCCAGGGTAGGGACGGCTCGCCGAGCCCGCCGCCGCCCGAGCGAGGCGCCACGACCGGACCCCACCGCATCGCGCACAGCTACTCGGGCAGGGCCGCTCTCCCAGCGCAATGCGCTACGACGCGTAGTCGCCCGAGACGAAGCGCTGGAGCTCCTCCGCCTCGGCGCGGGCCTCGTCGAGGCGCGCGCGGACGCAGTCGCCGATGGAGACCACG
Source organism: Rhodothermales bacterium (assembly GCA_038243565.1). Lineage (GTDB taxonomy): Bacteria > Bacteroidota > Rhodothermia > Rhodothermales > Rubricoccaceae > DASVSE01. The sequence goes on from JBBSQZ010000031.1 coordinate 2,707, forward strand.
CCGGCGAGGGCGTCGCCGCGGAGGACGGGCAGGTGGCGGATCTTGTGGCGCGTCATCAGCGAGAGGCACGCGTCGATGGGCGTGTCCGGCCCGACCGTCACGAGGTCCGTCGTCATCACGTCGCGGAGGGCCGTCTCGCGCGAGGTCCGGCCCTCGAGCGCGATCCGCCGGAGGTAGTCGCGCTCGGTGAAGATGCCCGCGAGCGCGTCGCCGTCGGTGACGAGGATGGAGCCGACGTTGTGGTCGACCATCGTGCGGATCGCGTCGAAGACCGTCGCGTCGGGGCCGATCGTGACGAGGGCATCGCCCTTGCGGGTGAGGAGCGAGGAGACGGGGAAGCGCATGGCAGCGGAGGCGGGTGGAGGGGGGACGGGCAACGTAGGGAATCCGGGCGCCGCGGCGCTCGTCGGGCGCCGGCTGAAGCGCGACGCGGCAAAGAATCCGGGGAGACCCGCGGGACGCCGGCCCCGCCGGGCTAGCTTGCCCCCGCGCGCGCGCCGGTGGGGTGCTTCGCGGCCCGGCTCCGGCCTGTCCGACCTCGCCTCTGCGGCGCGCGCGTCTCTGCCGCCCCCGCTCCAGCCCCCGCCCCGTGCTCAATCCGTTCTCGGTCGACATCGCCATCGACCTCGGCACCGCCAACACGCTCATCTTCGTCCAGGACAAGGGCATCGTGCTCAACGAGCCGTCGATCGTCGCCATCGACCGGCGCACCGGCCGGCCGGTCGCCATCGGCCAGGAGGCGCTCATGATGCACGAGCGGACCCACAAGGACATCGAGACGATCCGCCCGCTCAACGACGGCGTCATCGCGGACTTCTCCATCGCCGACGCGCTCATCAAGGGCCTGATCAAGCGCGTCCGCCCGAACTGGTTCTCGTCGATCGGCCGCATGGTCATCTGCGTGCCCTCGGGCATCACCGAGGTCGAGCGCCGTGCCGTGAAGGACGCCGCCGTGTCGGCCGGCGCCCGCGAGGTCCGCCTGATCGACGAGCCCATGGCCGCCGCCATCGGCATCGGCCTCAACGTGATGGAGCCCGTCGGCAACATGATCGTCGACATCGGCGGCGGCACGACCGAGATCGCCGTGATCGCGCTCAACGGCATCGTCGTCGACGAGTCGATCCGCGTCGGCGGCAACGAGCTCGACGAGGCCGTGACGCAGTACTTCAAGAAGCACCACAACCTGCTCATCGGCAACCGGACGGCCGAGCGCATCAAGTGCGAGATCGGCTCGGCGACGAAGCTCGACCCCGAGCTCGAGCTGTCGGTGAAGGGCCGCGACCTCGTGACGGGCGTGCCCAAGACGCGCGTGGTCTCCAGCGAGGACGTCCGCGAGGCGCTCCGCCCGTCCGTCAACCAGATCGCCGGCGCCGTCGTGCGCGCGCTCGAGCGGACGCCGCCGGAGCTCGGCGGCGACGTCCTCGACCGCGGCATCATGCTCACGGGCGGCGGCGCGCTGCTGAAGGGCCTCGACGAGTACCTCCGCGAGCGGACCGAGCTGCCGGTCTTCGTCGCCGAGGACCCGCTCACGGCCGTCGTCCGCGGCACGGGCTCGGTCCTCGAGAACATGGACGCCTACTTCCAGGTGCTCTCGAACTAGGTTGAAGGGTGGAGAGGTGGAAGGGTGGAAGGGGAAGAGACGCCTCCCAACGACGTCTCTTGCATTTCCCCTTCCACCCTTCAACCCTCTGACCCTTCAACCCTCCCCCCATGGCCCTCGCACAGTCCGTCTGGGAGCGCAGCCGCGACTACGTCGTGTTCGCGGCCCTGCTGCTGACGGCGCTCGGCATCTTCGTCGGGCGCAACGGGACCGTGCTGCGGGCGGTCCGTGCGGCGAGCCTCGCCGTGACGGCGCCGGTCGAGGGCGTCTTCGCGCGCGTGGCGCGCTTCGAGGGCGCCGTCGCCGAGAACGACCGCCTCCGCGCGACGACGGCGAGCCTCTCGACGGACGTGGCGCGCCTGCGCGAGGCGCGCTCCGAGAACGCGCAGCTGCGCCGCCTGCTCGGCTTCCAGGACTCGCTCCGGGTGCCGCGCGTCATCGCGCGCGTCGTCGCGAAGGACCTCACGGAGCAGGCCAACCTGCTCACCATCGACGTCGGAGCGGCCGACGGCGTCGAGGTCGGGATGCCGGTGATCTCGGAGCGCGGCATCGTGGGCAAGGTCGTCCTGACGAGCCGCAACTACGCCGTCGTGATGCCGCACCAGAACACGCAGTTCGCCGTCCCGGCGACGATCGACGCACTCGCGCGCGACGGCGTCGTGCGGTGGGACGGCGAGGCCTTCGACCGCCTCACGATGGAGTACGTCGTCAAGACGGAGCCCGTCACGCGCGGCATGCTCGTGACCACGAGCCGCTACTCGGACGTCTTCCCGGCGGGCACGCCCGTCGGGCGCGTGGACACGGCCTACGCCGCGCGCGGCCGCAACGACTACATCATCCACCTCACGCCAGCCTCGCCGATCTCGGAGGTCGGCTACGTGTACGTGCTCAAGATCCGCGTGGACCCCGAGCGGATCCTGCTCGAGGAGGCCGCGCGCGACTCGCTCGGCATCGCGCGCGCCTCGGCCGCACTGAACGCGCAGATGGCCGCGGACTCCAGCGACGCGGGGCAGTAGCCGTGGATCGTGGATCGTGGATCGTGGATCGTGGATCGTGGATCGTGGATCGTGGATCGTGGATCGTGGATCGTGGATCGGTTGAACGAGGCGCTGCCGTTTGTTCCGACGCCGACGCACGCACGAACCACCGCCGTGTAGGGGCTCGGCTTGCCGTGCCTTCTTCCCGGATGTCACCGTCCGCGCCGCGACGATCCGCGCCGCGACGAATTGGCCGGATGCCATTCGGATGTGCTGGGCACGGCAAGCCGTGCCCCTACGGGGAACCGGCCGTTGCCCGCGCCTCGGCGGGAACTGCACCGACGCGTCGGGGGCGCGGCACTACCTTTTGACCGGCCCGCGTTGGCCCGCCGTCCGTTTCGCTTTCCCGCCGTTCCGATGATCCGCTCCGTTCTGTTCCTGCTGCTCGCCCTCGTCGTCGCCCGCGGCGCCGCGGCGCAACCGCGCGACGAGGTCGCCCAGCGCATCCAGGACATCCTGTACAGCGCGGACTTCCGCAGCGCCTCGTGGGGCGCGCTCGTCGTGGACCTCGAGACGGGCGAGCGGCTCTACGAGTCCAACGCCTACGGCCGCTTCATCCCGGCGTCCAACATGAAGCTGTTCACGACCGCGAGCGCGCTCGACGCGCTCGGGCCGCGCTACCGCTACGCGACGCAGCTCTACGCCGACGGCGTGATCCAGAACGGGACGCTGCTCGGCTCGCTCGTCGTCCGCGGCGCCGGCGACCCGACCTTCGGCAGCCGCGCCGACGCCGGCGACATGTCGCGCGCCTTCCGGCAGTGGGCCGACAGCCTCCGCGCCGCCGGCGTGCAGCGCGTCGTCGGGCCGGTCGTCGGCGACGACGGCGTGTTCGACGACCTCGGCCTGGGCAAGGGCTGGTCCTGGGACGACCTCGTCTACGCCTACGCCGCGCCCATCTCGGGCCTCCAGTTCGGCGAGGGCACGGTCGACGTGAGCGCGACGGGGACGGTGCCCGGCGAGCCCGCCCGCCTCAGCGTCTCGCCCGACGACGGCCTCGTGCCCGGCCTCGTCCAGCTCGTCAACCGCACCACGACCGGCGCGGAGTACACCGAGCGCGTCGCCCGCGACCTCGGCCAGAACGTGTACACCGTCTCGAGCACCGTCCCTGCGGGCGAGACGCGCACCGAGGCGCTCGCCGTCGTGAACCCGACCGACTACTTCGTGCGGACGCTCGTGGCCGTCCTGCGCCGCGAGGGCATCGAGGTCACGGGCGACGCCGTCGACGTGGACGCGTGGGGCCTGCGGCCGCGCTACAGCGGCATGCAGCGCATCGCGACGCACCTCTCGCCGGACCTCGCGGCCATCGTCGGCGTGACGAACACGGACAGCAACAACCTCTATGCCGAGCAGATCCTGCGCACGATGGGCTCGGTCGCGTACACCGGCACGCAGTACGCGATGGGCTCGGCCGAGGCCGGCGTCTTCGCCAGCGAGCCGTTCCTGCGGCGCATCGGCGTCCGCGTCGAGGACCTCTCGCTCGTCGACGGCTCGGGCCTCTCGGCCATGAACCGCCTCACGCCCGAGGCCATCATCACGCTGCTGGGCGCGATGTACCGCTACCCGGACCCCGCGACGCGCGTCGCGTTCTACAACTCGCTCGCCGTCGGCGGCGTCAGCGGGACGCTCCAGCGTCGCTACCGCGGCGGCATCGCGCGCGGCAACGTCCACGCCAAGACGGGCTACATCTCGGGCGCGCGCACGCTCTCGGGCTACGTCACCGCCGCCAACGGCCACGTCATCGCGTTCTCGCTGCTGTGCAACAACTACGGGACGAGCACGAGCCGCGTCAACAGCGCGCAGGACCAGATCGTCGAGATGCTCGCCGGCTGGCGGTGATCGGAGGGTGGAGACGAAGAGCCTGGAGAGGCCCAACCCTGCGCCAATGGCCGGCGTAGCGGTGTGCCCCGACACGAGGTCTCCACACTTCTTCCCTTCAAACTTCCTGCTATGATCCACGCAACGACCGTCCTCGGCGTCATCCACGACGGCCGCGTCGCCCTCGGCTCCGACGGGCAGGCCACGATGGGCGACACCGTCATGAAGCACAACGCCAAGAAGGTGCGGGCGCTCCACGGCGGCAAGATCCTCGCCGGCTTCGCCGGCTCTACGGCCGACGCGTTCACGCTCTTCGAGCGCTTCGAGGCCAAGCTCGAGCAGTTCCGCGGCAACACGCTGCGCGCCGCCGTCGAGCTCGCCAAGGACTGGCGCACGGACCGCTACCTCCGGCGCCTCGAGGCGCTGCTCGCCGTCGCCGCGCCGGACCGCCTGCTGCTCGTCTCGGGCACCGGCGACGTCATCGAGCCGGACGATAACGTGCTGGCCATCGGCTCGGGCGGCTCCTACGCCCTCGCCGCGGCGCGCGCGATGGTCAAGCACGGCACCGGCCTCTCCGCCCGCGACATCGTCGAGGACGGCCTCTCGATCGCGGCGGACATCTGCATCTACACGAACCACAACCGCACGATCCTGGAGCTGGACGCGGAGGTGTGAGCGGAAGGCGGAAGGCGGAAGGCGGAAGGCGGAAGGCGGAAGACGGAAGGGTTAGACCGAGCGCCTCGCAATGGTCCAGTTGTACGTCGTCCGCCACGTTTGTCGCAATAATTAAAATATGTCATCCCGATCCGAAGGACGGCGCAGCCCACTTGATCCGGGATCTCCTCGATGGCTGTCGGCGCGCGATGAGCGGATCGATGCACGCCCCATCGTCCAGGAGATCCCGGGCCGGAGCCCCGGATGACAGGGTTAGGAAGGGCGGTGTTTGATTGCCGCCCGCCGCCCGCCGCCCGCCGCCCGCCGCCCGCCGCCCGCCCGTCAGTCCACGCCGAGGGCTTTGTGGCCCTGGACCGAGACGCGCCAGCGCGGGTCCGCCAGCGCGATCTCGACCGCGAGGCGCGTCGCCTCGGCGAGGCGCGGGCCGTCCTCGGGCTGCACCCACAGCAGTTGCCCGGCGTCGGCGTGCGGGCGGACGCGGCCGGCGAGGCCGGGGTACGCCTCGGGGCGGTAGCACGGCACGACGAGCTTCACCTCGTCGACTGCCTCGATGACCGTCTCGGCGTCCGGCAGCTTCGGGCTGCACACGACCCAGTCCGGGTGGTGCGCCGGGTCGTCGCCGAAGGCGCCGGCGAGCGTCCGCGTCCCGTTCGTCTCGACGGCGACCGAGAAGCCGGCGCCGTGGAAGGCGGCGATGAGGGCGGCGTCGGCCTGGAGGAGCGGCTCACCGCCCGTCAGCACGAGGAAGCGGACCGGCCCGGCGACGCGCAGCGCCTCGGCCGTGAGGTCGGCGGCGTCGAGGCGCGCCGACCCGCGCTTCTGGAAGTCGGTGTCGCAGAAGAGGGCGCAGGCGGCGCCGGTGCGGGCGTAGTCGCGGTCGCGGTGGGCAGGATCGCCGTCCCACATGTTGCAGCCGGCGAGGCGGACGAACACGGCCGGGCGGCCGGCCCAGAAGCCCTCGCCCTGGAGCGTCTTCCAGACCGCCTTGACGGCGTAGCGCCGCGCGCCGGGCGGCGAGTTCTGGACGCGCTCGGCCAGCCCGGTCTCGTGTTCGGTGTGGGGCGTCGTCATCAGACCCACCCGTTCGCCTCGGCCTCAGCGTAGCCCTTCGCGCGGAGCACGGACGCCGGGTTGTCCAGCCGGCCGTAGCCCCACGCGTGGCGCTCCGAGCGGTCGCCGTGGTAGTCCGTGTGGCTCATCTCGCGGACCGTCTCGAGCACGTCGAGCCCGCGGACCGTCCCGAGATCCTTCGCCAGCTTCCACGTTTCGGCCTTGGTGAGCGCCATCAGCGGCGTGTGAATGCGCACGTCCTGCCCGAGCGCGAGGCTCGAGGCGCGCGCCTGCGCGTCGAGGAAGGCGCGGCGGCAGTCCGGGTAGCCGGAGTAGTCCGTCTCGCACATGCCGCCGACGATGTCGTGCGTGCCGTCGAGGAAGGCGCGCGCGGCGGCGATGCTCAGGAAGAGCGCGTTGCGGCCCGGGACGAAGCTCGCCGGAAGGCCCGGCGCGAGCGCGTGCGCCGCGTTGACGTCGGCGCCCGCGTCCATCAGGGCGGAGCCGCCGAGCAGGCCGCGCAGGTCGAGCACGTCGAACGGCACGCCCGCTGCCTCGGCGATGGCGCGCGCCTGCCGGAGCTCGACTGCGTGGCGCTGCCCGTAGTCGAAGCCGAGCGCGCGGACGCTCCCGAACGCTCCGCCCTGCGGCGCGAGCGCCCAGAAGAGGCACGTGGTCGAGTCCTGACCGCCGGAGAACAGGACGAGCGCGGAGGACATGGCGGAGGACGGAGGACGGAGGACGGAGGACGGAAAATGGCACGCGGCCGAGGCCAGAACCGTGCAGAGTGTGCCCGTCGCGCGCCCTGCTCGCATGTTCACGCGCGCGCACGTCGGGGCAAACGTGACGCCCCGCGCGGCGTCGGCGGCTGTGCCCGTAGCTTGCTGCTCCCCGGACCCCCTCCAGCCATGACGTTTCGTCTTTCTGCCCTCGCCGCCGTCTTCGCCCTCGCCGCGCTCGCCGGCTGCGACTCCAACGGCTCGACCAACGCCCTTCGCGACCTCGACGGCACCTACACCGTCGCCGAACTCATCTTCGACCCCGTCGCCGCCGGGCTGGAGAATGCCGACGCGGCCACACGCCTCGACGCCGATGCGACGCGGTTCGAGATCTTCGCCGGCAGCGAGAGCGCGCGGTTCATCGTCAGCCGCGACCGCATCCGCACCGAACTGACCTTCGACGCGACGGCCACGCGCGGCCGCGCCACGTTCACGTCGCGGACCGGCACGGCGACCGACGCCCAGTTCGCGGCCCTGCTGCTCCCGCGCCAGTTCACACTGACGTTCGACCCCGAGTCGCCGCGGACGCTCACGGGCTCGATCCCGCTCCAGAACGTCAACCTCGAGGCGTTCGACGCGACGCAGTACCAGGGACTGCGCGCCGTCAGCGGGACGCTCCGCATCCGCCTCGACCGCGCCGCGCGCTAGCCCGCCGCCGCGCTCCGGCGCGGGTAAGTTGCCGCGCACCCGCCCGCGCCGCGATGCTTGACGCCCCGACCGAGACGCTCGCGTCGGGCCGTTCTGCTACGCTTGCGGCGAGGATGCCATCCTCGAGCACCGCGGCGTAGCGCGGCGACTCGCGCGCGAGAAACCGCCGGATGGCGCGCAGGTCGGCGTGCGCCTGTGGCGTCCACCTTACGGCCGCCATGCCTGCGCCTCATCCTCGACCTCGCTCTGAGGAACGGTCTCGCCGGCGCGCGACTGGCGCAGGCCCTGCTCGATCTTGTGCAGGAAGACGATCCGCTCGATCACGTCCTCGAACGAGATGTCCTCCGGGAGCGCCTCGATGGCGCGTGCGACGCGTGTCTTGACCGATGGGAGAGAGGCGTCCATGAGGCTGACGGCTGGGTTCTCAAACGTACGCCTAGAAGTCGAAGCGGACGCGGACGTTGAGCGTCCGCGGCGTGAGGCGCGTCGGGACGGCGAGGAAGGTCCGCCGGCCCGAGCTGTTCTGCTCGACGTAGGACTGCGCGACGACGTTGTCCTGGTCGAACACGTTGAGCACCTCGACCGTGGCGAGCATCGCGAGCGGCCCGCCGCCGATGGCCGTCCCGACGCGGAGGCGCTTCGTCGCGCCGAGGTCGAAGCGGAAGTAGGACGGCAGGTCCTGCCGGTTGCGCGGGCCCGGCTCGAAGACCGTCACGTTGTCGATGACCGTGTTCACGCGCGGCGCGGTGACGGGGATGCCCGAGCCGTAGAGCGTCCGGATGTGGAGCGTCCACGTGTCGTCGCCGGGGATGTTGTCCTGGACGAAGAAGGTCAGGTTGTGGCGGCGGTCCGTCGGGCGGCGGACGTAGCCGCCGCCGCCGCGCGCCTCGAAGACGCTCATGGCCTGCTCGAAGGCGCCCTGCCCGGCGGCGTCCTGCCCGTAGTCCGCGCGGTCCGGCGCGTTCGTGAAGCGCTCCTTCGTGAGAAGGAAGCCGTAGTTGACCCAGCTCTCGAGGCCCGGCACGAGCTCGCCGCGGAGCTGCACGTCGAGGCCTGTGGCGTAGCCGCGCGCGTCGTTGTCGCCGGAGTAGTTCACGCGGATGTTCTCGACGTCGTACGAGATGAGGTTCGAGAGGGCCTTGTAGTACGCCTCGGCACGGAGGGCGACGCGGCGCGAGGGGAAGAAGCGCTCGAGGCCGAGGACGGCCTGGACGGCGCGCTGGCTCCGGATGTCGCCGTCGAGCACGGGCGCGGTCGTGTCGCCCGAAGCAGGGTCGCCGCGGAGCTCGCGGTACGTCGGCTGCTGGTGGTACACGCCGAGGCCGGCCGTCCACGTCGTGTTGGTGTCGGCGCGGAAGAGGGCCGAGAGGCGCGGCGAGACGGTGAACTCGCTGTTGTAGGCGAAGTAGTCCGCGCGGACGCCCGGGACGAGGCGCAGGCGCGGGCTGGCGCGAAAGGCGTCCTCGAGCCACAGCGCGCCCTGGGCGGTGTTCAGGCTGGACGTGTCGTCGATGCGCCGGGCGACGACCTCGGCCGGGTCGCCCTGCGCGGTGCGGCCGCGGAATCGCGTCGCCTCGTCGATGCGGTCCGTGAAGCGGAGGCCGCGGGCCTGCCAGCCGGCCTCGAGGCCGTGGCGCGCGTTTCCGAAGAGGTAGCGGCCCTGGGCCGTGAGGACCGTCTGGTCGATGGTGTTGTCCGCCGTGTCGACCTGCTGGACGGTGCCTTCGAGGAGGCGGTCGAAGTCGGCGGGCGGGCCGTCGGCGTCCTGCTGGCGGCGGAAGAGGCTCGTGCGGCTCGTGACGTCGAGCTGCTCGAACTCGTTGGTCTGGAAGACCGAGAGGCGGTGCTCGGCCGCCACGCGCCCGAGCGTGCTCTTGAGCAGCAGGCCGCCGAAGCCGATGTCGTAGCCGTCCGTCTCGAGGCCCGAGAAGTCGATGGCGACGGTGCGGACGAGGTTCGGGAAGATGCCGAACGTCGTCTCGCGCTGCTGCGGCTGGAGGCGGAAGCGGTGCCGCGCGTAGAGCGCGTCCACGCGCAGGCTCGTGCTGCGGCCGAGGCGCGCGTCGAGGACGCCCTGGACGTCGCGGAAGTCGGGGTCGTAGGTGCCCTCGAGCTCCTGGCCGGCAAAGAAGCGCTGCGGGCGGGCCGACCGGGCCGCAACGGCGAGGCCGACGCCGCGCCCGAGCTGGCCCTGGACCTGCGCGCCGGCGTCGAGCGTCGAGCCGTAGACGGTCCCGCGGAAGACGCCCTGCGGGCGGGCGTACGTCGCGTCGAGGACCGAGGCGAGCTTGCCGCCGTAGCGGACCGGGAAGCCGCCGGCGAAGAGCGTCAGGCGGTCCGTGAGGTCGCCGTTGATGAGGCCCAGCCCTTCCTGCTCGCCCTGCGAGATGCGCAGCGGGCGGTAGATCTCGAAGCCGTCGATGAAGAACTGGTTCTCGTCGTAGTTGCCGCCGCGGACCGAGAAGGCGTTGGAGAGCTCGTTGCTGGACGTCACCCCGAGCTCGGTCTGGACCGACCGCGTGATGTCGGCGAGCGGCGTCGGCACCGCCCTCGAGACGCGCGGGTCGATGGCCGAGACGCCCACACCCTGCTCGGCCTGCCCCTCCACGACGGCGCCGCCGGCCTGGACCTCGACCGCGCGCAGCGCCACGTTGACGACCGTCGTCTCGCGGCGGCGGACGGCCGCCTGCGCCGTCTCGGGCGCGTACCCGAGCGACGTCACGCGCAGCGTGTAGCGGCCCTCGGTGACGGAGAAGCGGAAGCGCCCCTCGGCGTCGGCCGCCGTCCCGAAGTTGGTGCCCTCGATGAGGACGGTCGCGCCCGGGATGCCCTCGCCGGTCCCGCGCTCGGTGACGCGGCCCGAGATCTCGCCCGAGGTCTGGGCGGCCGCGGCGGGCGCGAGGAGCGCCACGAGGGCGAGCAGGGCGGCGAGGCGCCCGGCGGTCGAAATCGGAGTCATTGGCAGGGCCATCGAGGCGCGGGCGGGCCGCGCAGAACGGAAGGTCGGGACGGGTGCCAACGGGTCGATGCGGGCGGGCGGCGCGTGCGCGGCCAAGGTACCGCGGCGCGGCCGCGGCGCCGATGCCGACCGACGTGCCCCGGCAGTAGACGGCTACGCGATCCGCGCCCCCTTGCTCAGGTTGTGCCGGGCGCAGAGCAGCTGAACATTTGCTGCCGTCGACGACGAGCCTCCGCGCGAGTAGGGGATGATGTGGTCGAAGTGGAGTTCGTCCGTCGCGCCGCACTCCACGCATTGCCCACGGTCCCGCAGCCAGACTTCCTGTTTGATCGCCCCCGGGATCAGCCGCCGTCTCTCGGGGAGAGCCGGAAGGTCGCGGCGCTCGTCGTCATCGACAGCTACGAGGCGGAACTTGAAAACGGAGCGTGAGCCAGCACGCTCCTGCCATGCGTCGAGGAGGTGGAACGTCCCGTTGTCCGCCCAGATGCCGGCCCGGAGCTTCTCGTACACCTGCACACGCTCAGCCGGATGCTCACCACTTGCGTATCCGCGCGCCGCATCGTAGAACTTGCCGTTCTGCGTGAGGCCGCCGCCCGGGAAGACGCCGGGCTGGTCCAGCGCCTTCGGATCCGGGCCGCCCGAGACCCGGCGCTCATCGTGCCCCTCGTAGATGAGTGTCGAGCCGTCGTCCTCGAAGCGGTCGACGTAGGGCGCGTTCGGAAGTACCGACGTGAGCAGGACCGAGTGGTCCGGCCGAATGCGGAAGTTCATGCCTCGCTGAAGACTTGTGCCCTCGCGGCGGCACATGTCCCAGTAGGTCAGGATCCGATCTGTGTGCGGCCGGGCCACCGGGTCAGAGCCGCTCCTTGCGCTCGAGGTAGAGCACGCGGCAGAGCGCCACGGCCGCCTGCGCCGTCTGGTCCGTGAACCAGTAGTTCACGCCCGCGCCGATGGCGGCCCCCGCGATCGGAATCAACTGCCCGACCTTGGCCGAGGCGAGGTTCTTGGCGATCTCGCGCGGCAGGTGGCCCATCTGCTCGCGCACCGTGCCCTGCGCCGCCCGCCCGCGGTAGCCCGAGCCGTGCGCGAACGCCGCGCCCGCGACCGAGAGCTCACGCAGCGCGTCGGACTTCGCCTCGCGGCTGCCGCTCGCCGCGACGTTGAAGATGGACACCACGAGCGGCGTGAACTCGGGGCCCTGGAGCGGGAAGCCGTACGCCGCGGCCACCTGCTGGATGAGCCGGAAGTTGACCGTGAACAGGATCGGCAGGTCCGCCGCGAGCATGAGGAGGCCGCCGAGGCCGGTCCCGCCGCCGGAGAGCGCCGCCAAAACCGCGTTCTCGGACGTGTACGGCTTCGCGAGCGCGTCGAGCTTCTCGAGCGGCACGTCGCGCAGGTCTTCGACGGTCTCGGCCTCGATGCCGGCCGCGTGCGCCTTCTCGAGGACGCCCTTGGCGTCGAAGGTCCACGCCGAGGCGTCGTTGAGGGCCGTGAGGGCCGACGTGAGCGCGTCCGTGAGCGGGTCCAGCACGGACGCCGGCACGAAGCGGTCGAAGGCCCAGTCGACGGGCTTCATCGCGAAGCTGAGAGCCTGCTGCGCCAGCGACTCGCCGCGCTCCCAGCGCTCGACGTCGCGCTGCGCCGTCCGTTCGTACTCGGTCAGTCTCATCGGGGGAGGGGGTGGGGAAGAGGAGGTACCCGGTACGCGGCGCGAGGTTCAAGTTGCGCCGCGCCGTGCCTCGCGGCGGACCCGATTGCGCTGCGCCTCGTTCTCTCCGGAGACGACCACGACGGGACCCTGAGACGGGACCGCCGCCCACTTCACATTCCCCAGCCCCACCATGAAGTTCTTCATCGACACCGCCGACCTCGGCGAGATCCGCGAAGCCGCCGACATGGGCGTGCTCGACGGCGTCACGACCAACCCGTCGCTGATGCTCAAGGCCGGCGCCCACGACTTCGACGCCCACATCAAGGAGATCTGCTCCATCACCCCCGGCGACGTCTCGGCCGAGGTCACCACGACGACCTTCGACGAGATCATGGAGCAGGGCCGCCACATCGCGACGCTCGCCGACAACGTCGTGGTGAAGGTGCCGCTCACCCTCGACGGCATCAAGGCCATCAAGGCGCTCGCCGACGAGGGCATCCGGACCAACTGCACGCTCTGCTTCTCGCTGCCGCAGGCGCTCATCGCGGCCAAGGCCGGCGCGGCCTACATCAGCCCGTTCGTCGGGCGTCTTGACGACATCGCGCACGACGGGATGGAGCTCGTCCGCCAGATCGTGAACGCGTACGCGATCTACGGCTACGAGACCGAAGTGCTCGCGGCGTCGATCCGCGGCCCGATGCACGTCGTGCAGTGCGCCGAGGCCGGCGCCGACGTGGCGACGATCCCGCTCGACATCATCAAGAAGCTGCTCAAGCATCCGCTCACGGACGCCGGGCTGACCAAGTTCACGGCCGATGCCGAGGCGCTCGCCAAGATGAACGTCACGCCCGCAGGCGACGGGGCGGCCGCCGCTCCGAAGGCCGCCTAGATGGAGCCGCCACGCCGCCCGTTCGGCCGCGCCGCCGTCGCGACGGTCGTGACGGCGGTCGTGCTCGAGGCCGTCATCGCGCTCGCCTTCTGGTCACTCGGCGCCGGGCCGGGGCACCTCGCCCGGTCGTGGATCGCCTTCTCGGTCCTCGCGCTGCCGGCCTCGTACGTCTTCGGCGCCGTCGCCGCGGCGCTGCTCTCGGGCAGAGCCCGATAAATGCGGTTTAAGGTTTAATGTTTAAGGGTGAGAACATTAAGCCTTAAACCTTAAACCGAATTTGAGATGTTGCTTTTCCTGCCGACGTTTGCCACTGGCTGCCCGATCGTCCCGGACGACGGGTGGGACGCGCCCGGCGAGCCGTTCCGGCTCCAGACGACGCTCGGCGACGCCGAGGCCGAGGCGCTCGCGCCGGACGGCCAGCTCGGACGCGTGCTCGTCCTCGACAAGTCGGCGCTCGCGCTCACCCGCGCCGACCCGCCCGCCGTGCCTGCCATCCCGCGCCGCGCCGTCCTCAACGTGGACCCCGACGGCGACTTCTGGCCACCCATGCCCGTCGACGCCGGCGGCGGCTACGTCGTCCGCGCCTCGCGCGCGCCGGGCGAGGCGCTCGACGTGCTGATGATCTTCCGCCGCGGCGTGTGGGACCTGCCCAAGGGCAAGCTGGACCCGGGCGAGACGTTCGAGCGCGCGGCCGTCCGCGAGGTCTCCGAAGAGGTCGGCATCCCGGCCGCCTCGATCCGCGTCGTGCAGGACCTCGGGCCGACGCTCCACGGCTACATCTGGCCGCGCAAGGACGCCTTCGCCGTCAAGACGACGCGCTGGTACGCGATGACGACGACGGCCGAGGCGTTCGAGCCGGAGGACGGCGAGGGCATCGAGGCCGTCGCGTGGGTGGGCTGGCGCGAGGCGGTCCTGCGCCTCGGCTTCGAGAGCCTCCGCGCCCACCACGCCGCCACCGACCCCGCGGCGATCCCGCTGAACGGTCCCGCGCTGGAAGGGTGAAAAGGCGTGCCGGACGGGCCAGCCGCGCGTCGGCCCGGTAGCTTGGCGGCTTCTCAGACCTCCGCCTCCACTTTGATCCGCCAGACTGCCCGCCTCGCCCTGCTCGCCCTCGTCGTCGCCGCCTCCGGGTGCGACTCGGTGGACCCGCTCGTGCCCATCACCTGCGACGTCGCGCCGCTCACCTACGAGGACGTCGGCACCAGCACGGGGCAGCCGGCGAACCAGGTCAGCATCGTGACCATCCGCTACGTCGGCCGGCTCACCAACGGCGCCGTGTTCGACAGCACGACGACCGGGCAGTCGGCGACATTCCCGCTCCGCAACACGGTGGACGGCTTCCGGCTCGGCATCGGCGGGACGGAGGCGTTCCCGGAGGCGCAGGTCCCCGAGATCCCGCCGATGCGCATCGGCGGGCGGCGGATCCTCACGATCCCGCCGCGCCTCGGCTACGGCGGCGTGCCGCTCGCCGACCCCTACGGCAACATCGTGCTCAACACGGACGGCTCGCAGCGCATCCCCGCCTGCTCGACGCTGATCTTCGACGTGACGCTCCTGGATGTTCGGTAAGTAGCTCTGCAAGGACTGTCATTGCGAGGAGCGCAGCCCAGCAATCTCGAGATGCAGCGCGCTGTATCTCGAGATTGCTGGGCTGCGCCGACCTTCGGTGCGCTTCGCTCGCAATGACACAACTTGGGTTAGCTATACGGATCTGTCTGGCGTCTCACCGGGGCGCGCCGTAGACGCGCGCGAGCTGGTCGATGAGGGCTCGCCGCACGTCGCCGTGGCGGCCGGCGATCACGACGTCCGGGTTCGTCTCGGCGTTGAGGTACTCCAGACCCGCCTCGCGGCCGGACACCAGGAAGTCGCTCGTGGCGACGAGGTACGTCCGCGCCTCGTCGAGCGGCTGCCCGCCGACGGCCCAGCCCGCGGGCGTCCGCTCGATGCCGGCCGTCTGGAGGTAGCCGCCCGAGCCGGCGTTGGCCTCGCCCTGCGCGAGCACGCGCGCGAGCAGCGCGCCCGGCATCCG
>JBBSQZ010000032.1:0-17651 GCA_038243565.1 Rhodothermales bacterium
CCGCGTCTACTCGGGCGTCATCGCCAAGGAGCGCGCCGGCGCGTACCTCGGCAAGACGGTCCAGATCGTCCCGCACGTCATCGACGAGATCAAGGGCTGGATGCGCCGCCTCGCCGAGACCGGCGACTACGACGTCATCATCACCGAGATCGGCGGGACGGCGGGCGACATCGAGTCGCTGCCGTACCTCGAGGCGATCCGCCAGATCTCGCTCGAGGAGGGCCGCGCGCGCACCGCCCTCGTCCACCTCACGCTCGTGCCGTACCTCGCCGCAGCCGGCGAGCTCAAGACGAAGCCGACGCAGCACTCCGTCAAGACGCTCCAGAGCTACGGCCTCCAGCCGGACGTCCTCGTGTGCCGCTCGGAGTACCCGCTCGACGACGACATCCGCCGCAAAATCGCCCTCTTCTGCAACGTCGAGCCGCGCGCCGTCGTGGCGAGCCTCGACGCCGAGTCGATCTACGAGGTGCCGCTGCTGCTGCGCGAGCAGAAGCTGGACGAGGTCGTCCTCGAGCGCCTCGGGCGGACCGAGGCGCTCGCCGTCGATCCGGACGCGGACATGGCGGGCTGGGTCGAGACGCTGCGGCGCCTCAAGAACCCCGGCGGCAAGGTCACGGTCGCCCTCGTCGGCAAGTACGTCGAGCACCAGGACGCGTACAAGTCGATCAACGAGAGCCTGCTGCTCGCGGCCGCGCACGCCGGCGTGCAGGTCGAGCTCCGCTCGGTTCTCTCGGACGACCTCACGGCCGAGAACGTGGATGCGGCGCTCCAGGGCGCGAGCGGCGTGCTCGTCGCGCCGGGCTTCGGCGACCGCGGCATCGCGGGCAAGATCGAGGCCGTCCGCTGGGCGCGGACGCGCGGCGTCCCGTTCTTCGGCATCTGCCTCGGGATGCAGGTCGCCGTGATCGAGTTCGCGCGCAACGTCCTCGGCCTCGCCGGCGCCAACTCGACCGAGTTCGACCCGGACGCGCCGTTCCCGGTCGTCTCGATGATGGCCGAGCAGAAGACGGTGACGGACAAGGGCGGCACGATGCGCTTGGGCGCCTTCCCGTGCCGTCTCACGGCGGGCTCGCTCGCCGCGACCCTCTACGGCCTGCCCGACGGCGGGACGGTCCTGGAGCGCCACCGCCACCGCTACGAGGTCACGAACGATCTCCGCTACGCGCTCCGCGAGGGCGGCATGAAGCTCACGGGCGTCTACGCAGACAAGGACCTCGTCGAGATCGTCGAACTCCCGCAGCCCGCCGCCGGCGACCCCGGCTCGGGGGACGGGGCAGGGTCCGCTTCGGACTCTCCGGCGCACCCGTTCTTCGTCGGCGTCCAGTTCCACCCGGAGTACCGCTCGACGGTGAGCACGCCGCACCCGCTGTTCGTCGGCTTCGTCGAGGCGGCCGTGGCGCATGCCCGCGACGCCGGCCGCCTCGAGGCGCCGCAGGCGCCGAGCCGCACGCGGAAGGTCCGCCGCGCCTCAGCGCGCGTGCTCGACGAAGGGTGACAGGGTGGAAGGGTGGGAAAGGTGGAAGGGGAAAGACCGCGTTGAACTGCATTTCCCCTTCACCCCTTTTACCTTTCAACCTTTCCACCTGTACAGAAGCACGCGGCTGTCGGCCTGCTGGATGAGGCCCGACGGGCGCTGCATCAGGACCCCGAACTCGACCGTCTCGCCGACCTGCCGCACGGCGATGTCGACCGGGATGTAGGCGAGCGTCAGCCATGGCTTCCGCTGCACGAGGACGCGCTGGAGGCGCCCCGAGGCGCCGTAGACGTCGATCCGCACGTGGTCGTCGCGCATGTTGACGACGAACAGGCGGTCGCCCAGCGCCGCGGCCGTAGATGTCAGCAGCGGCGGCTGCTCGACGTCGCCGCGCATGAACTGGGCGGAGCGCATGAGCTCGGGCGACGAGAAGCCGCTCAGCGCGAGCGTGTCCAGCGGCGCCGCCGGCGCCATGCCGGGCCTCAGAACATCGAGGACGGGACGGTAGCCGCTCAGGGCGAGGACGCGGCCGTTCCACGCACGCAGAAAGCCCGCCGCGCGCCACGGCTGGCCCCGGAACGGGTGCGCCTCGGCCACGCGCCCGCGCGCGTCGAGGCGCATCAGGAACGCCGGGTGGCCTTCAGAGCCGCCGCCGGTCCGGACGTAGATGGACGAGTCGGTGACGAGGGCGGCCGCGGCGCTGTCGGGCACGGGGATGCGGCGGACGACGCCGGAGCTGTCCAGCGGGACGAACGCGAGGCGGTGCGTCCCGCGCTCGAGCACGACGGCCGAGTCGCCGCGGACGCCGGCGAGGTACGGGTACGACTCCGCCCCGCCGCCGATGTTGATGCGCCGCGCCACACGTCCCGAGCCCGTAAACAGCCGGATACTCGCCTCCTGCGTCTCGACGACGATGAGTTGCGCCGCCTCGCCCTCGCCGATCCATGCAAGCGTCGTCGGCAGCGGCATCGGGTCGTCCGGCCGCGCCGATGCCTCCCATCCGAGATCGAGCGAGTCCACCGGCACCGTCTCGGCGACGCGGACCGAGGCCGAGTCCGCCGCAGACATCGAGCGGTCGTTCTGGCGCCCGCTCGACGGCAGGCAGCCGGCGAAGAGGAGGGCGGAGGTCAGAAGACAGAGGACGGATCCCCGCCCCGTGCGTCCAGCCACACCGTCCGTCTTCCGTCTTCCGTCCTCAGTCATCGGGTTCCTCATCCTGCCGTGGTGCCGAGGGTGACGCGCACCGTCGTCGGCTGCCCGTCACGGACGATGCCGAGCACGACGGTGTCGCCCGGGCGGTTGTCCACGAGGCGCTGCCGGACGTCCTCGTTGGTGCGGACGGGTGAGCCGGCGATGGACACGATGAGGTCGTACGGCTTGAGGCCGGCGCGCGCCGCAGGGCTTCCCTCGTCCACGCTCACCACGACGAGGCCGCTCGTGGACTCGAGGCCGAGCTGCCGCGCCATCCGGTCTGTGACGGGGCGCACGTTGAGGCCGGTGTAGAACGAGCGGTTGACGCTGCCCGTCGCCCGCAACTCCTCGATCACGCGCTGGATGCGCCACGCCGGGACGGCGAAGCCGAGACCGACCGAGCCGCCGGACTGCGAGTAGATGAACGTGTTCATGCCCATCACGCGGCCCGCCGCGTTGACGAGCGGCCCGCCCGAGTTGCCGCTGTTGATGGCGGCGTCGGTCTGGATGAGGTCGCGGAAGGTGCGGCCCTGCTGCGCCGGGAAGTCGCGGCCGATGGCCGACACGACGCCGACCGTGACGGTCGGCTCGGCGGCCTCGAACAGGCCGAACGGGTTGCCGAGCGCGATCGCCCACTCGCCGACGATGGGGTCGTGCTCGGGGTCGAAGGCGAGGAACGGCAGCGCCTCGGTCGGCTCGACCTTCAGCAGCGCGATGTCTGTTTCCGGATCGCTGCCCACGAGGCGCGCGTCGAGCGTCGTCCCGTCGGGGAAGGCGACGGTGACCTTGGTCGCATTGCCGGCGACGTGGTCGTTGGTGACGATGTAGCCGTCCGCGGACACGATGAAGCCGGAGCCGAGGCCCTGCACCTGCTGCTCGTAGACGCGGCTCGGGACGCCGCCGAAGAAGTCGGCGAAGGGGTCGCGGACGCGCACCTGCCGCACCTCGATGACGTTGATCGAGACGACGCCCGGGCTCGCCGCCTCGACGGCGGCCGTGATCGCCGTGCGGCGGCTCTGGGCGATCTCGCCCTGGGCGGGCGGGCTCGCGACGCCGAGCGGCGTCTGGGCGCACGCCGTCGTCGGGAGCGTGGCGAACAGGGCGGCCGCGACGAGCGCGGCGCGGGGCGGTCGGAATCGGATCATGGGCGCAGAGCGGAGCGGGGCAAGAGTACGCGCCGAGGAACGGGCGGGCGCGCGAAAGAGGCGCGAGAACGGCGCCGGTTTCGTCTTTCTGCAGGATGTGTGAGCCGCTCTCCGGCGGAAATTCGGTTCTCTAACCCAAGTTGTGTCATTGCGAGCGAAGCGGGGCAATCTCGACGTCCAGCGCGCTGTAGAACGAGATTGCCGCAGCGTCCGTCTCGCTCCACGTAGACCAGCCGCGGCATGTCCGGGTGGCGCTCTACGACGTGCGTGGCCGCAACGTGAGCACCGTCCACGATGGCCTTCTCGGAGCCGGGGACCACGCATTCGCGCTCGACGCCGACCTGCCTGCTGGAGCGTACGTCGTTCGCGCCAGCAGCGACGGCTTCGTCGCGACGCAGCGCAGCGTCGTCGTTCGATGACAGAACCTGCTCTAAAGACGGGACACGTGAACCGCGGCAGGGATACGCGCCGCACGCTGCGGGTCGCTATTCCAGCACGACCGTCAGTTCGTCCTCGGCGGTCTGCCCCGAGGAGCGGTCCGTGATCCGAAGCACGAGGCGGTACGGGCCCGGCGGGAGGGCGCGGGCATCGAGCGCGAGCGCCACGGCGTCGGTTTCGGTCGAGCCCGAGAGGTCGACGGCCGTCGAGACGCCGCGGGGGCGGCCGCGGCCGAAGAGTCGCCCGACCGTTCGGCCGACGCCGGAGCGCGTGTCGGTCGGCACGAGGCGCACCTCGGCCTCGGCGTTGCTCCTACCGCCGGGAAGGGCGAGGCCGTAGACCTCGGCGTAGACCGAGACGGCCGCGCTGCGCGAGAGCGTGTCGGCGGCGAGCGGCACGAGCGCCTCGCCGCGGCGCACGACGCTCGGCCCGCCGCCGCCAGTCAGCAAGAGGTCGCTGACGCCGAAGCCGGACCGCGCCAGCGGCTCGACGTCCGCTTCGGCGCGGGCAAACCCGCTCAGACCGAGCGTCTCGGCTCGCAGCGTCGCGTCTCGCCCGATCCGCACCACCGAGGCGCCCGTCTGCCCGACGCGCATCGTGTCGAAAAACAGCGCCGCCTCGGCGCCGGCGACCACCGGGAAGGCGGCGATGGCCTCGGTCGATCCGTCTTCGTTTCGGAAGCGGGCGACGATAAGCGGCAGGTGCGTCGCCGTCGCGTCGGCGAACAGTTCGGGCGCCTCGCGCTGCAAGCGGCGGTCCTCGGTCACGTAATCGTCCGCCGACGCGCGTCCTGATGCCGTGGCGTAGGCCGAGGCGGGTGGGCTGTAGGTCCGGTAGCGGCCGTTGCGCGTCGCGTCGTCGAAGACAAAGCGCGTCCCGCCGTCGAGGCCGTCGTACTCCCACACGACGAACGCGGCGAGCTCGTCGCGCTCGTACGCCGGGACGTTTCCCGACGGTGTGAAGCCGGCTTCACGCGTCGGCCGGCCGTAGCGGAGCCAGATGCGCCCGCGGTCGGTCTCGAGCCCGCGTCGCGGCTGGTCCGAGAACAGCGCGCCGAGCGGGCGGCCAAAGAGGGCGTCGGCCTCGACCGCGCGGGCGAGGTGCTCGAGGCGCCGCTCCCGTTCGGGCGTGATGCGCCGCGGGTCCTCGCGAGCCCAGAAACGCCGCGCGGCGCCAGCAGGATCGGCGGCATAGGCGGCGAGGCTGTCGGGCGGAAGCAGAGCGGCGACGGACTCGAGGCGCGCCCGCTCAGCCTCGGGAAGCGCGGCCAGCCCGGCGTCGAACGCGCGCTCGGCGTCGGCCGTGCGTCCGAGGCGCCACGTAGCGAGTCCCTGGGCAAGACTTCTGATCGGTAGACGGCGGGCGACCGAGTCGAGGCGTGTCCAGTCCTCGTCTGCGGTGGCAAGGGCGACGAGGAACGGCGCGGCGCCGGCCGGATCGACGGCGAGGAGCGTGTCGAGCAGCGCCTGCGCGCGGCGGGCAGCGTCGCGGCCGGGGCCGGTCCGGTCCAGCATCGGCTGCGTCCGGGCGCGCTCGGCGATGTCGAAGCGCGAACCGCGCAGGCGGACGTTAGACGACGTAGGCGTCGATTCCAGGTCCAGACCGAGGCGGGCGCCGCGGTCGCGCGCGAACAAGACGGTGGCGACGGCGTCGTCGGCGAGCGTCTCGAGGGCGAGCGGGCTTCCCGGGTCGAGGCGCAGCAGGCGGCGGGCCGTCCGGGCGACGAGGCGGCGCCGCGCGGGCGGCGGGTAGCGCCGCAGGCCTGCGCCGGTCCGCTCGGCGACGAGGCGGATGCGCTCGAGGCCGGCCGTGTTCGACGATCGCTCCTGCACGTCGCGGACGATCCGGAGCGCCTCGAGCGTGTCGCCCTGCGCGAGGCGCGCCTCGGCCGTGACGACGGCCTGCTCGGGCGTCTGCGCCGCGGCGCTCGTCGCAGCGAGTGTCAGGATGAGGAGCGCGCGCGTCACGGTGCGTCAGGGTCCGGCGGCGGGGCGGGCGGCAGGGTCGTGCCGTCGCCGTGACGCGCCTGACGCCGCGCAACGGCGTCGGGCGTCCAGTGCTTGTCGGCCGACTCCTCGCGCGTGAGGAAGCGGTAGATCGGGTAGAGCAGGAAGAACGCGAGCGCGGTGAACCCGACGAAGGTCCCAGCGATGACGAGGTAGATCTGGTCGTCCATGGAAGGCTGCGCGGAAAGGACGCGAACCCGGCGCGGCGCGCGCGGTTCGGGGGAGACGTTTGGGGACTGGAAGTTGGGAGACGGTCCAGAGCCGGCTCCAGACGGTCGGCCTCTCCAAACGTCTGGTCTCCAAACTCCTCCGCCATGACCATCCTCGTCCTCAACGCCGGCTCGTCGTCGCTCAAGATGGACCTGCTCGACGCTGCGACAGGCGTCCAGCTGGCGTCCGGGCAGGTCGAGCGCATCGGGGCCGTGTCCAGCCTCATCTCGTTCCGCGTCGGCGGCGAGAAGGCGGCGCGGGACACGCTCGCGGCGCCGAACCACACGGCGGCGCTGGACGCGCTCCTCGCACGCCTCGCCGCAGCGCGCACGCCCGAGGGCGAGCCGCTCCCGGCCGTCGAGGCCGTCGGGCACCGCGTCGTCCACGGTGGCGAGCGGTTCGCCGAGTCCGCGCTCATCGACGCCGAGGTGGTCGAGGCCATCCGCGACGCGTTCGACCTCGCGCCGCTGCACAACCCGGCCAACCTCCAGGGCATCCTCGCCGCGCAGGCGCTCTTCCCGGACGTCCCGCAGGTGGCCGTCTTCGACACGGCGTTCCACCAGACGCTCCCGCCGGAGGCGTACCTCTACGCGCTCCCGAACCGCCTCTACCGGCGGCACCGCATCCGGCGCTACGGCTTCCACGGCACGAGCCACCAGTACGTGTCGCGGCGCCTCGCGGAGCTCCAGGGGCTGGACCCGACGACGGCGCGCGTCATCACGCTGCACCTCGGCAACGGCTGCTCGGCCTGCGCCGTCCGCGGCGGCAAATCGGTGGACACGTCGATGGGCATGACGCCGCTCGAGGGCCTCGTGATGGGCACGCGCTCGGGCGACATCGACCCGTCGATCGTGTTCGACATCGTGGCGAAGGAGGAGATGACGCTCGCCGAGGTGCAGGCGATGCTGAACCGCTACTCGGGCCTGCTCGGGCTGAGCGGCTACGCGGCCGACATGCGCGACCTGCTCGCCGAGGCGGCGAAGGGCGACGCGCGCTGCCAGACCGCCGTCGACGTGTTCTGCTACCGCGTCAAGTCCTACCTCGGGCGCTACATCGCCGTCCTCGGCGGCGTCGACGCGGTCGCGTTCACGGCGGGCATCGGGACGTTCGCGGACCCGATCCGCGCTCAGGTTCTCGCCGGCCTCGAGGGGCTCGGGATGACGCTGGACGCCGAGGCCAACGCCGCAGCGAACGGCCGCGAGATGCGCATCACGACGGCCGACAGCGCTGTCCCGGTGTGGGTCGTCCCGACGAACGAGGAGCTCGTGATCGCGCTCGACACGCAGAAGCTGGCGATGGCCGCGAAGGCCTCGCCGTTCGCGTAACGCCTGCCTCGCCTGCTTCACCCGACGCCACGACCGTGCTCCTGATTGCTCTCACCGGACCCGTCGGCAGCGGGAAGACACACGCCCTGGCTGGCCTCGCTGCGTGGGCAAAAGACCGCGGGACGCGCGTCGACGGCTTCGTCGCACGCGCCGAGGGCCGAGGGCCGGCCGGCGGCGGGGCTGCCCGCTACACGCTCGAGTGGGTCGCGACGGGCGAGACGACGCTTTTTGCCGAGCGGACCGAGACGCGCGGCGCCGCCGGCGTCCCGTACCACTTCAATCCCGACGCCTCGGCGCGCGTGCTCGCGTGGGCCGAGGCGCTGGTGGAAAACCCGCCGGGCCTCGTCGTGTTGGACGAGTTCGGCCCGGCCGAGGCGGCAGGCGGCGGCCACATGGCGGCGTGGCCTACCATCGCCGCGGCCGATCCGGCCGTCGTCGTCGTCGTCGTCCGCGAGGGCCTCGTGCCCGACATCGAGGCGCGCCTCGGGCAGGCGTTCGACGCGACCGTGGACGCCGCGGCGCCCGACGCCGCCGAGGCGCTCCGCGCGCTGTGCGTCGCCCGGGACGACTGGGCGCGGATCGGCCTGTTCGGCGCCGGTGCCGGCGGCATCGAGGCCACCGTCGGGTCGGCGCTCCACGCCGCGCGCGTCCCCCTCGCTGGCCTCGGCCTCTCGACGACGCAGGCCGTCGTGATGGCCTTCGCCGGCGACGGGCTGGCGCACCGCCCGCGCGTCGTCTGGGTGCCGTTCGTCTCGGCCGGCCTCAAGGCACTCTCGCCGGCCGGCAGCCGCCTCCGCCCGATGCTCGCCATCACGGTCCAGGGCCTGCTCTTCAGCGCCGCCGTCCGCCTGCTCGGCTGGACGCGCCCCGCCCTGTTCGTCGCCGGCGCGCTCGTCGGCATGTGGGCGGCGTCGCAGGGGCTCGTGCTCCAGTACCTGCTCGTCGGCGAGAACCTGCTCAAGGCCGTCGAGGCGCTCGCGGGCTGGGTGCGCGCGCACGGCATCGGCCTGCCCGGCCTCGCCGCGATCCTCGCCGGCTGGATCGCGGCGTGGGGCGCCGTCGCGGGCAGCGTCACGGCGTGGGCGTTTCGGCGGACGAGCGTGGGCGCGCGCGTCGAGCGAGCACTCGAACGCGGCGCGGGAAACCTGCCTGTTCCGTCGCGCGCGACGTCCCAGAGCGAGGCGGTTCGCGGAGCGCTCCGGGACCTCGCCCGGCCAGCGTTCTGGCTGCCGATCGCGCTCATCGTCGCCGTCGTCGTCGCCGTCGGCTCGACGTGGGAGGCCGCGTTCTGGACGGCCGTCCGCGCCGCGACGGTCGGCTTCCTCATCTTCGCCGCCGCCCGCGCCGTGGACCCGCTCAAGGCGGCGCTCTGGCTGCGGCGCCGCGGCCACTGGGGCCCGGCCGAGGCGCTCAGCCGCGCCCTCGGAGGCCGTCGTTGAGAGGCGCCCGCTCGTGGCTCGTCCGCCGCGGTGCTAGCTTCCGGAAGCGCTTCTCCCCTCCCCCATGCCCGACTCCGCACCCTTCCGCATCGCCTCCGGCCAGGGCTTCTGGGGCGACCTCGCCCGCGCCCCCATCGACCAGGCCCGCAACGGCCCGATCGACGTGCTCGTGATGGACTACCTCGCCGAGGTCACCATGTCCATCATGCAGAAGCAGAAGCTCCGCGACCCGAACATGGGCTACGCCCGCGATTTCGTCGACGTCGTGACGGAGCTCGCGGCGGACATCGTCGAGAAGCGCTTCAAGATCATCTCGAACGCCGGCGGCGTGAACCCCGAGGCGTGCGCCCGCGCCATCGCCGAGGGCGCCCGCAAGAAGGGCGTCACGGGCCTCAAAATCGCCGTCGTGACCGGCGACGACCTCCTCCCGCGCCTCGACGAGCTGATCGACGGCGGCGCCGAGATGAAGCACATGGAGACCGGCGAGCCGCTCGCCGGCTTCCGCGACCACGTCGTGTCGGCGAACGCCTACCTCGGCGCGCAGCCCATCGCTCGGGCCCTCGAGATGGGCGCCGACGTCGTGGTCACGGGCCGGACGACGGACACCGGGCTGACGCTCGCGCCGCTCGTCCACAGGTTCGGCTGGGCGTGGGACGACTGGGACAAGATGGCCGCCGGGACGGTCGCCGGGCACATCCTCGAGTGCGGCGCGCAGTCCTCGGGCGGCAACTTTACGGACTGGCAGACGGTCCCGGATCTCGCCTGCGTCGGCTTCCCGATCGTCGAGGCGAACGCCGACGGCTCGTTCGTCGTCACCAAGCATGGCGGCACGGGCGGGCTCGTCTCGCGCGGGACCGTCGCCGAGCAGCTCCTCTACGAGATCGGCGACCCCCAGGACTACATCACGCCGGACTGCATCGCGGACTTCACGTCGATCTGCCTCGAGGACGAGGGCGGCGACCGCGTCCGCGTCTCGGGCATCACCGGCCAGCCGGCGACGCCCTTCCTGAAGGTCTCCGGCGCCTACTCGGACGGCTGGAAAGCCACGTCGACGCTCGTCTACGCGTGGCCCGACGCCGCGGCGAAGGCGCGCAAGGCCGCCGAGATCCTCAAGGACCGCCTCGACGCGCTCGGCCTGGAGTTCGACGAGTACCGCGCCGAGATCATCGGCCTCTCGGCCCTCTCCGAGCGCACCGACGCCGACGCGGAGCGCGAGGCGGACCTCGACGAGGTCCAGCTCCGCGTCTCGGTCCGCGGCCAGGACCGTGCCGCCGTAGACGCGTTCGGCCGCGAGATCGCGCCGCTGATCCTGACGGGGCCGTCCGCCGTGACGGGCTTCGCTGGCGGCCGCCCGCGCGCCTCCGAAGTCATCGCGTACTGGCCCGCGCTCATCGAGAAGCGCCTCGTCGAGGCGCACGTGGATATCGTCGAGGTGTAGCGCCGCACGGGAACGCCGGACCGCGCGATCAACTCGGGTGCTCTCTGATTCGACTGCTGACTTGGAACTGCCGCCGTGCCACTTGAACCTGCCGCCGACGAAGGCGAGTGTGACCCCGCCGAGTAGCTTGGGGCGAAACAAGAGCCACCAGCCATGATCAAGCACATCAAGATCATCGTCGAGAAGCACCCGGACGGCTACGTCGCCTACCCGATCGGCATCCGCGGGGCCGTCGTCGGGCAGGGCGAGACGTACGAGGAGGCGCTGGCCGACGCGCAGAGCGCGGTCGCCTTCCACGTCGAGACGTTCGGCCCCGACGTGCTCGATGACGATGGCAGCCCTGTTCTCGAGGTATTCGTCGCCGAGGCCAGGCTGGCGGCCTGATGTCGGAACGCTTCCCGGCGGACGCCCCGGTCGCGCGCGTCCTCGCGGCACTCGGCGCGCTCGGGTTTCACGTCGTCCGGGAGGGAAACCACATCGCGCTCGCGCGGCAGAACGCGGACGGCACGCGAACGCCGCTCACGCTCCCGAATCACCGGACGATCAAGGGCTCGACGCTGCGGGCCGTGCTCCGGCAGAGCGGAATCGGCCGCGACGCGTTTCTGGCGGCATACGCGAGCGTGTGATCAGCCCGCCTACACCGCGCGCAGGCCGACGACGCACTCGGTGTGCGTCGTGTGCGGGAACAGGTCGACGGGCTGCACCGCCTCGACGCGGTAGCCGTTGCCCGTCGCCTCCATGAGCCGTGCGAGGTCATCGGACTGCGTGCGCGGGTTGCACGAGACGTAGACGATCCGCTCGGGCCGCAGCGCCGCGATCTGATCCACCACCTTGGGGTGCATCCCGGCGCGCGGCGGGTCCACGATCAGCACGTCCGGCCGGCCGTTGGCGGCGACGAACTCGGGCGTGAACAGCTTCAGCATGTCGCCCGCGACGAACGTCGCGTTCGAGACGCCGTTCGCCTCGGCCGCGGCGCGGGCGTTGACGACGGCCTCCTCGACCAGCTCGACGCCGACGACGCGGGCGACTTGGTCCGCCACGAACAGCGAGATCGTGCCGGTGCCGCAGTAGAGGTCGTAGACGAGGTCCGTCGGCTGGAAGCCCGCCATCTCGGCGGCGACGGCGTAGAGCTTCTCCGCCTGCCGCGTGTTGGTCTGGAAGAAGGCGTTGGACGCGATCTCGAACGTGTGCTGCCCGATCCGGTCGCGCACCGTCCCCGCCCCGAAAACCGTGTAGGCGTCGCCGTACGACGTGTTCGCGAGCCCCTCGTTGACCGTGTTGACGAGCGTCGTCGTCTCGGGAAACTCGGCGCGGAGGAAGTCCGCGAGCGTCGCCATGCGGGCGTCGTCGCGGGCCCACGTGACGATGTTGACCATCCGGTCGTCCGTGTAGGCCGGCGTGCGGATGACGAGGTGCCGCAGGAAGCCCCGGTTCTCGCGGGCGTGCCACGGCTCCCAGCCCTCGCGCCGCGCGAGGTCGCGGACGCCGTTGACGAGGCGCGCGGACCACTCGGACTGCAGGAAGCACGTCTTGAGGTCCAGGACCTTGTCGAAGCGGCCGGGGACGTGCAGGCCGAGGGCGAAGTTGCGGTCGAAGTGCTCCTCCGTCGCGATCTCGGCGTCGGTGAGCCAGCGCTGCGCCGCGAACGAGAACTCCATCTTGTTGCGGTAATAGTAGACGCCGCCCGAGCCCTCGGGCCGGTCTGCCCCGATCGTCGGCCGCACCGGCACGCCGCCGAGGTCGAGCGCGTGCGTGAGGCTCCGCTCGACGGCCTCGCGCTTCATCTCGAGCTGCGCGTCGTAGCCGAGGTGCTGCCACGTGCAGCCGCCGCAGACGAAGGCGTACGGGCAGCGCGGGTCCACGCGCAGCGGGCTCGCCTCGAGGAGCTCGAGCACGCGCGCCTCGGCGTAGCCCTTCTTGCGCTTCGCGATGCGGACGCGCACGCGGTCGCCGGGGACGGCGCCGGGCACGAACACGATATAGCCGCCGCGGTCCGGATCGGAGCCCGGCAGGTCCAGCCGCGCGATGCTCTTGCCACGGTCGCCGAACGCGACGACGTCGACGACCAGCTCGGCGCCTCGGGCGGGGCGGCCCCCCGCCTGCGCGGGGGCAGGCTCGGACGGCGGGGCGGAATTCGGGTCGGAGGCAGTCGTCATGGCGTCACGGAAGGCGGGCGCAGAAGATAGCCGGGCGCGCGCGTAGCCTCGTGGCGCGGCGTTTGCGCGCTCTGGAGGATGCCCGATGCCCGCTCTGCCTGCACCCGCGGGCGGCGGGCGGCGTTACGAACCGACCCTGACCGGGTCGAAACTGCCGGCCCATGCCCTCGCGCCCGCCGATCTCCCCGCTCCGCCTCACCCGGACCCTGCTCGTCGCCGGCGCGGCCGTGCTCGTCGGCATCGGGCTGCTGGTCCGCGCCGATGCGCCGGGCGACGTGGAGCCGGCGGCGGGGCGCCTCGCCGTCGCCATCGCCGCGGTCGCGCTCGTCGGGCTGACGTTCGTCAGCGACTGGGTGCAGCGGCACGCGCTGCGGCTCGTCTACACGTTCTTCGTCGCCGTCTCGGGGTGGCAACTCGGGCTGGCGCACACCAACGGCCTCTCCCCGACCTCGGCCCTCGGCCTGATCCTCGTCTTCATCGGCTGCTCGGCGGGCTTCCAGACGACGCGCGCGCTCGGGCTCTACTCGGTCGCCTTCGTCGCCGCGACGACCGCCGTCGCGTTCTCGGTGCCCGATCCGCAGGTCCCGCGCGACGCCTTCCTCGCGACGCTCGGCGCGCTCGCCGTCTTGGGCACGTTCCTCTTCCGGACGCGCCACCAGGCGATGCAGCGCCTCGACGCCGCCCGCGAGGACGCCCTCGCCGCGGCCCGCACCAAGAGCGACTTCCTGGCCACGATGAGCCACGAGATCCGGACGCCGCTCAACGGCGTCATCGGCATGACGGACGTCCTCGCGACGACGCCGCTCTCGGCCGACCAGCGCGAGGCGCTCGCGACGATCCGCGCCTCGGGCGACGCCCTCCTCGGCGTCATCACGGACATCCTGGACTTCTCGAAGATCGAGGCCGGCCGCATCGAGCTCGAGGCGCGGCCGCTCAGCCTGCGCGCGCTCGTCGAGGACACGCTGGACGTCGCCGCGGCGGCCGGGCGCCGGCAGGTCGGCATCGTCGGCCACGTCCGCCCCAGTGTGCCGGCTCTCGTCGTCGGCGACGCGACGCGGCTGCGCCAGATCCTGCTCAACCTCATCTCGAACGCCGTCAAGTTCACCGCGGCGGGCGAGATCGTCGTGGACGTACGCGCGGCCGTGACGCGGGGCACGGCCGAACTCCACGTCGCCGTGACGGACTCGGGCATCGGCATCGCCGCGGACCGCCTCGAGAGGCTCTTCGAGCCGTTCGTGCAGGTCGACGCGTCCACGACGCGGCGCTACGGCGGCTCGGGCCTCGGGCTGGCCATCTCGCGGCGCCTCGCCGAGCAGATGGGCGGCCGCCTGTGGGCCGAGTCCGAGCCCGGCCGCGGCTCGACGTTCCACCTCACGCTCGCCCTGCCCGTCGGCGAGGCGCCCGCGCCCGAGGCGCCGTTCGGGCAGGGCGCCGCGCTGCTCGTCGTCGACGACTCGGCCGCGGCGACGGACGCGCTCGCGGACCTCGCCCGCGAGGCCGGCTTCGTGCCGCACGTCACGACTTCCGCCGAGGACGCGCTCGCCTTCCTCGACGCCGGCGGCCGCTACGACGTCGCCGTCGTGGACCACGACCTCGCGGGCCTGTCGGGCCTCGACGCGGCCGAGCGCCTGCGGGCGCACGCCGGCGCCGGGGCCGGCCCGATCCTGCTCGCCGCGCCCGTCGGCGACGCATGCCGCGCGTCGCGCCTCATCGACGGCGTCGTGGCGCGGCCGGTCCGCGCCGCCGCCTTCCGTGCGGCGCTGCGTGCCGCGCTGCATCCGCCCACGGCTCCGCCGCTCGCGACCTGCTCCGCCGCCGGTGCCCCCGACGCGGTGCCGCTGCGCGTGCTCCTCGCCGAGGACCACGCCGTCAACCAGCGCGTCGCGCTGGGCCTGCTGCGGCACCTCGGCGTCGAGGCCGACGTCGTCGAGACGGGCCGCGCGGCCGTCGCCGCCGTCGCCCGCGGCGGCTACGCCGTCGTGCTGATGGACGTGCAGATGCCCGAGATGGACGGCCTCGACGCGACGCGCGCCATCCGCGCCGCGGACGGCCCGCAGCCGACCATCATCGCGCTGACAGCCAACGCCGTCGCCGGCGACGCCGAGCGCTGCCTCGCTGCCGGCATGGACGCCTACCTCGCCAAGCCGCTGCGCCTCGACGCGCTCGAGGCCGCCCTCGCCGCAGCGACGGGGCGCACGCTCGGCCACGCCGCGCCCGCGCCGCTCACGATGACGCGCCCCGACGGCCTCCCGACGCCCGAGCACCTGCTCGCGCATCTCCGCACGCTCACCGAGGGCGACGACGCGCTCGCCGACGAGATCCTCGCGGCCTACCTCGACACGGACCGCGCGCTCGTCGCCGACCTCGCCGACGACGCCACCGTCGCCGCGTCGGCGCACAAGCTCAAGGCGTCCAGCGGCACGCTCGGCGCCGCGGCCCTCGCCGCCCGCGCCGACGCCGTCGAGCGCGCCGCCCGCGCCGGCCGGCCGACGCGCGCCTCTGCGCGCGACCTCGCCGACGACCTCGAGACGTTCCGCGCCGTCGTCGTGGACGCGCGGACGCGCCTCGGGATCGCGGGCGAGACGGCCGTCGCATCCTGAGACGGGCGCCGGTTCAGCGGGGCGCGCTGTCACGCCAGCACGCCGAAACGAACGAAATCGCGCTGGCGCGGCCGCGCGGCGGGCGGATCGCAACAGGCCGGGCACACTCAGCCGATTCCACACGTGCCCGCCTTTATTTCCGCCCCGCCCGTGCCCACGCGCCAGACGTTCCACCACCGCGGCTTCGCCCTCGAGATCCGGCGCGCCAGCGCGGGCTTCGCCTTCGCGGTCCTGCAGGACGGCTTCCCGCTGCACGTCTCCCGCGCCGACTTCCGCACGGCGGGCTCCGCGGACCGCGCCGCGCGCCAGTTCATCGACGACGCGCTCGTCTCGTTCGAGTTCGCCACGCAGGCCCTCGAGGCCTGAGGAAAGGGCATGAGGCATGAGGAAAGGGCCATGGGGGAAAGGCAATTCGCCCCATGCCTCATGGCCCGTGCCTCATGCCCTGAAACGCCGCGAGCCCCCGTCCCGCAGAGGGCCGGAGGCTCGTCAGGTCGTGCAGGGCGTGCTCAGTCGTCCTCGAAGTAGAAGTCCTCGTTCTGGGTCGGGTAGTCCGGCCAGACCTCCTCGATGGACTCGTACGGCTCGCCGTCGTCCTCCATCTCCTCGAGGTTCTGGATGACCTCGGCCGGCGCGCCCGTGCGGTCGGCGTAGTCGATGAGCTCGTCCTTGGTCGCGGGCCAGGGCGCGTCTTCGAGCGTCGCCGCGAGTTCGAGCGTCCAGTACATGATAGGCGGGAGGGAAGGGGAAGGGGCGTGGCCGGGCGGCACGATAGGCCCGCGGCCGGAGAAACGCAACCCCCCGCACGGAGCCGGGAGCGCGATGTTCCGCGAGCGGGCGACCCGGCGTCGCTCAGCGTCCGGCTGTGCGCCGCACGATGCGGCCGTCCGCCTCGACCGTCGCCTCGGAGTCCGGGAAGTCCTCCGCCGAGAGCTCGCGCATGAGCCCGATGACGGCGCCCGACGGGTCCGCCTCGGGGATGCCCTCGCCGACCTGCTTCGCGGCGAGGATGCGGCCCGCCTCGAAGGCGCCGTCCGGCCCGACCGTCACCTCGAGGACCGGCGCGAGCGCCGTGTTGCCGCGGATGGTGAAGCGGCCGTACGTGGCGAAGTTGCCCAGCGAGTACGCGATGAGCCGGCCCTTGTACAGCTCGACGCCGCGCGGGACGTGCGGCCCGCTGCCCAGCACGAGGTCCGCTCCGGCGTCGACGACGGTGTGCGCGAAGAGGCGGAGGTCGCCGCGGTCCTCGCCGAGGAACGTCTCGCGGCCCTGCGGGACGTGGATGCGGCCGCCCTCGGCGCCGCCGTGGAACGACACGATCACGACGTCGTGGGTTGCGGCCACCTCGGCGATGAAGCGGCCCGCGGCGGGCTCGTCGTTGAGCCAGTTCGAGTGGTCCGCGGCGTGGTACGCGACGAGCGCCACGCGGCGGCCGTTCTTCACGAAGCTCGCGACCGTCCCGGCGCGGCCCGAGTGGTGGATGCCGAGGCGGTCCAGCATCTCCATCGTGGACGTCCGGCCCTCCTCGCCGAAGTCCTGCGCGTGGTTGTTGGCCAGCGACGCCATGTCGATGCCCGCGTCGGCGAGGTACTGCCCGTAGCGCGTCGGCGTGCGGAAGGCGTAGCACTGCGTCGAGGTGGGCGCGCACTTCGTGGACGAGCCGCCGTCGAGGAACGGGCCCTCGAGGTTGGCGAACGTCAGGTCGGCGTCCTGGAGGAGGTCGTGGACGCCGGTGAGGACCGAGCGGTCGTCGGGCGGGAGGTAGCCTCGCGGGAAGTCCGTCCCGATCATCACGTCGCCGACGGCGCGGATGCGGAGCGAGGCGCCGGTCGTGTCGCTCGCCGCGGTGCCGCCCGATGCGGTGCTGTCCGCCGAGGCACTCTCGGGCAGGTCGATGGGCGCGCTGCTGCACTGTGCGCCGCTCATCAGGAAGGCGAGGACGAGGGAGACGGAGGACAGGTTCATGGTGCGAATCGGCGATGACCGTCAAAGATAGGCAGGGCGGAAAGCAGCTTGAAGTTTGGAGGTTGAAGAGAGGACGGGATGGCGATTCCTGAGACGACTCGGATCTATCACCCTCTTCAACCTTCAAACGCCAAACGTTCTTACTCCACGTCTTGCTCGAACCACTCGACGGAGCGCTGAGTGGTGCGGCCGTTCCCCGCGGCGCGCTTGCGCGCGATCTGCGCGTTGAGGCGCTTTGCGAATACGTCGGCCGGGTCGTAGCCG
>JBBSQZ010000033.1:0-17534 GCA_038243565.1 Rhodothermales bacterium
CGTCGAGACGGACCGCCTGACGATCGCGACCGTCGCCGACGGCCCGTTCCAGGAGTACGTCGCCGTGACGGGGACCGTGAGCCCGCTGCGGCCGATCTACCTCGACGCCGTCGAGGGCGGGCAGGGCGTGCGGCGTTTCGTCTCGGAGGGCGACACCGTGCGGGCGGGGCAGGTGCTGTTCACGCTGCGCAACGACGACCTCGCGCTCGAGGTGATGGGGAGCGAGTCGCAGATGGAGGAGCAGGCCGCGCGCCTCCGCGAGAACCGCTTGCAGATGGACCAGTCCGCGCTCGACCTCGAGCAGCAGGTGGCGCAGCTCGACTACGACATCACGCGCCTCGAGCGCGACGAGGCGCGCGTCGGCGGGCTCGTCGCGCGTGGCGCGGCCCCGCAGAAGGACATCGACGCCATCCGCGACGAGCTAGCCTACTCGCGGCGCCGCCGCGAGCTGACGGCCGAGGGCCAGCGCCAGCAGGAGTCCCAGCGGTCCGTGCAGAGCCGCGACATGGGCGCCTCGGTCGAGCGGCTGCGCGACAACCTCGCGCTCGTGCGGCGCTCGTCGAACAGCCTCACGGTCCGCGCGCCGGCCGCGGGCCAGATCTCGGCCGTCGAGGTCGAGGCGGGCGAGCTCAAGCAGAAGGGCGCGCGTCTCGGCCAGATCGACGTGCTCGACGAGGTCAAGGTGCGGGCGCTCATCGACGAGCACTACCTGCCGCGCGTCGCGCCAGGCCAGCGTGCCACGGCGACGGTCGGCGGGACCGAGTACACGCTCGTCGTGCGGACGGTCGAGCCCGAGGTCACGGCGGGCCGCTTCACGGCCGAGATGGTCTTCGTCGGGCCGAGCCCGGCCACGGCGCGGCGCGGGCAGTCGGTGCGGCTACGCCTCGAGCTCGGCGACCCCGAGCGGGCGCGGATGCTCGCCCGCGGCGGCTTCTACGGAGACACCGGCGGGCAGTGGGCCTACGTCCTCTCGCCGGGCGGGAAGAGCGCCACGCGGCGCTCGGTCGAGCTCGGCCGGCAGACGCCGCAGGCCTTCGAGGTGCTCTCGGGCCTCGAGCCCGGCGACCGCGTCGTGGTGTCCAACTACGCCGCCTTCGGCGACGCCGAGCGCCTCGTGCTCGAGTAGCCCGTGCTCGAGTAGCGCCGCCTCGCCGCCTTCTTCAGTTTCGATCCACCCAGACGCTCCGTCCATGTCCGACGCCCCGCTCATCCACCTCCACGACCTGCGCAAGGTCTACGCGACCGACGAGGTCGAGACGACGGCCCTGAACGGCGTCTCGCTCAGCATCCAGCCCGGCGAGTTCGTCGCCGTCATGGGGCCGTCCGGCTGCGGCAAGAGCACGCTCCTGAACCTGCTCGGGCTGCTCGACCGGCCGTCGTCGGGCTCGTTCCTGCTCGCCGGCGAGGAGGTGGCGACGCTGAGCGAGCGCGAGCGCGCCAAGCGCCGCCGCGGGACGCTCGGGTTCGTGTTCCAGAGCTTCAACCTCATCGACGAGCTCACCGTCGCCGAGAACGTCGAGCTTCCGCTGGTCTACCTCAAGGCGACGAAGGCCGAGCGCCGCGAGCGGACCGAGGCCGCCCTGGACCGGGTCGGCATGGCGCACCGGCGCGCGCACACGCCGCAGCAACTCTCGGGCGGGCAGCAGCAGCGCGTCGCCATCGCGCGCGCCGTCGTGGCGAGCCCCGCGCTGCTGCTCGCCGACGAGCCGACGGGCAACCTGGACTCCAAGAACGGCGCGGCCGTGATGGACCTGCTGGCGGAGCTCAACGCCGCCGGCACGACGATCATCATGGTGACCCACTCGCCGTCCGACGCCGAGTACGCGCAGCGCGTCGTCAACCTGTTCGACGGGCGCGTGGTGAGCGAGCACGTGATGGCGCAGGAGTTCAAGATGCCGTCGGGAGAGGAAGGAGGAAGGAGGAAAGAGGAAGGAGGGGTCGCCTCCGAGGCGCTCCCGCTCTGACGCACGGTCTGCCTGTCCCCATTTCCCAGTCGCCCGCTGCCATGTTTCGTCACCATCTCACCATCGCCCTTCGGACGCTGCGGCGTGACCGCGGGTACGCCCTGCTGAACGGCGTCGGTCTCGCCGTGGCGCTCGCGTGTTGCCTGCTCGTCGGGATGTTCGTCCGCGCCGAGAACGATGTGGACACGTTCCACCCGCACGAGGACCGTCTGCGCGCCGTGTCGCTGAACGGCCACTTCAACGAAGAGAGCACGCCGGGCCTCAGCACGCAGGTGCCACTCGCCGCGGCGCTCATGGAGGACGCGGCTGTCGAGAAGGCCGTCGTGGTCGCGCGCGGAGGTGTCCAGGGCGTACGCGTGCCGGGCCGCGACGGCGTGTTCACGCTCGACGTGCATGCGCCGTCGGACGGCTTCTTCGACCTCTTCGCCTTCCGCCTGCTCCGCGGCGACCGGTCGCGCGTGCTCCGCGATCCAGGCATCGTGCTGAAAGAGAGCGCCGCGCGGCGTCTCTTCGGCGACGCCGACGCCGTCGACCAGACGCTTCGCCTCGAGCGGTGGTCCGACACGCTCGACGTCGCCGTGACCGGCATCCTCGCCGACTCGTCCGGCCGGACCGACGTCCTGACGGCCGATGCGCTCCTCTCGCGCGCCTCGCTGCCCGCGGACGAGCGTGACGGGAGATGGGACATGAGCGGGCCGAGCACGTACCTGCGCCTCGCGCCGGGCCGCACCGACGCCGACCTCGCGCCCGTCTTCGCCCGCATCGTCTCAGAGCACCTCGCGAGCAGCGGGGTCGGACCGCCGAAGCCCGACTATGGCGTCGTCCCGCTCGCGGACCTCCATATGTCCGAGGTCTCGCGCCCGGACGGCTTCCGCGGCGACACCGAGGCGCTGCGGCTGTTCTCAACCGTCGCGCTGTTTGTGCTGCTGCTCGGCGCGATCAACTACGTCAACCTGGCCACGGCGCGCGCGTCGCGGCGAGCGCGGGAGGTCGGTGTGCGCAAGGCCGTCGGCGCGGGCCGGTGGAGTGTGGCCGCGCAGTTTCTGACCGAGTCGGTCGTGCTCGCCGGGTTGTCAGGCGTCGCCGCCGTTCTGCTTGCCATCGCGTTGCGGCCTGGCTTCAACGCCCTGTTCGGGTCGGAGATCGGCGCGGGCGACGTGGACGTCCGGTTTGTGGGCGCGGCGCTCGCGCTGTCGCTCGTCACCGGGCTCGTCGCGGGCGTTTACCCGGCGCTCGTGCTCTCCGGGATGCGGCCCGTCGCGGCGCTCCGCGGGTCGGCGGCGCCTCGCGGCGCGGGGCGGCTGCGGCAGACGCTCGTCGTGGTGCAGCTCGTCGTCGCGGTGGGGCTGCTCGCCGGGACGGCCGTCGTTCTCTCGCAGCTCCGTTATGCGCAGACCGAGGACCCCGGCTACGCCGCCGACGGCCTCGTGGTCGTCGACCTCGACGGGCCGCGCCTCGCGCAGCAGTTCGATGTCGCCGCGCGCGCCGTCGCCGCGCTTCCGGGCGTCGCCGCGGCTGTCCCGGCCGACAGCTACCCGTCCAACGCCGGCTCGACGTACCGCTTCCCGGTCAACGGCCGCGACTTCGACGCGCGCGTCGTCGGCGCGGAGCCGGGCTACCTCAGCGCGCTCGGAGCTCCTCTGCTCGCCGGCCGCGACCTCGACGACCGCCCGAGCGACCGCACGGCCGCCGTCGTGCTCAACGCCACCGCAGTCGCGGACCTCGGCTGGGGCTCGCCACGAGACGCCGTCGGCCGCTCGTTCGTGTTCGGCGAGGATGACGTGACGGTCGTCGGCGTCGTCGCGGACCAGCACGTCGACTCGTTCCGTAGCGCGATCACGCCGATGCTGGTGCACGTCAACAAGCCGTGGGAAGAAGGGCTGGCGCTGAGCTACCCCGTCCTCCTCGTGCGCCTGCGACCGGGCGCCATCGCGCCGACGCTGGACGGCATCCGCGCGGCGCTCGCCGGCGTCGGTGGGCAGGCGGTGCCCGAGGTCACGTTCATGGACGACGCTGTCGCCAAGCTGTACGCCTCCGAGCGGCGCCTCGGCGGCGTGCTCGCGGCCTTCGCCGGCGTCGCGATCCTCATCGCGTGCCTCGGCCTGTTCGGGCTCGCCGCGTACACGGCGGAGCGGCGGACGAAGGAGATCGGCGTGCGCCGCGTGCTCGGCGCGAGCGTGCGGCAGATCGTGGGCCTGCTGACGCGCGAGACGGTCGTGCTCGTTGGCGTGGCGGCGCTCGTCGCCGTGCCGGCGTCGGTGTGGGCGATGCGGACGTGGCTCGACGGGTTCGCGTACCGCGTGCCGCTCGGCCCGGGCCTCTTCGCCGGTGCCGTCGCGCTGGCCCTCGTCTTCGCCGTCGGTGCCGTGGGCGGTCAGGCGCTGCGCGCGGCGCGCCGCGACCCCGCCCGGTCTCTTCGCTCCGAATGATTCTCTCCTCTCACCCACACCGCCACGGCCATGCGCATCCTCCTTCCCGCACTCGTCCTTCTCGCCAGCGCCTCGGCGTCCGCCCAGACCACCCAGTCGCCGGCCATCGTCGTGCTCCAGCACACGCGCACCGGCGGGGTCGACTTTCTCGCCCCCGGTGCGCCTCGCGCCGCCGACTCCGACGCCGCCGTCGTCACGTGGGCCGACGGCGGCTGGACCCTCCAGGTGCTCGGCGACGGCGAGACCGCCCGCGACGCCCAGCCCGTCCGGGTTCGTCCCCTCACGCCCAACATCGAGGCGCTCGGCCGGACGCAGCGGGCGCTGA
Organism: Rhodothermales bacterium; assembly: GCA_038243565.1. Lineage (GTDB taxonomy): Bacteria > Bacteroidota > Rhodothermia > Rhodothermales > Rubricoccaceae > DASVSE01. The sequence goes on from JBBSQZ010000033.1 coordinate 4,719, forward strand.
TGGTCCAGGCCCGCCAGCTCGCCGGCTTCCACACGGGCGTCCGGCCGGTCGTCTTCAGCGTCGAGGCGACCGTGCCGGCGCCGGGCGGCGCGAGCGCGACGGACGCCGTGGCCGCGCTCGCGGCGGCGCTCGACGAGGACGACGCCCTGACGGCGCTGACCGTCGTGTCGGGCGCCCAGAGCACCGTTTCGGCGGAGTTCGCCTTCGAGAGCGTCGAGGCTTGGACCGCGTGGACGGCCCGCTCGGCAGCGTGGCGCCGCCTCGAGGCGCTCGGCGAGGGCACGCGCTCGAGCCTCTCCGTCCGCCACTAACCCCCACCCCTTCACCCTCCCGGTTTCGCCATGCGCATGCTGCTCTTCGCCCTGTTCGTGCTCGCCGTCACGGTGCCGGCGTCCGCCCAGTACCTCCCGGCCGGGGCCGAGCAGTGGTACCTCCGCACCGACGACGGGGTCTCGCTGTACGTCGTCGAGGTCGGCCGCGCCGCGGCGCCCGGCGACACCGTCCTCGTGCTCCACGGCGGCTTCGGCGCGGACCACAGCTACCTCTTCGACGCCGTGCTCCCGCTCGCGGACACGCACCACTTCGTGCTGTTCGACCAGCGCGGCAGCCTCCGCTCGCCCGCTGCCGACAGCCTGCTCTCCATCGACCGCATGGTGTCGGACATCGAGGCGCTGCGCGCCGACCTCGGGCTCCACCGGGTGACGCTGCTCGGCCACTCGATGGGCACGGCCCTCGCCTACGCCTACCTCGACGCCCACCCGGACCGCGTGGCCACCCTCGTCCTCGCCGGCCCCGTGTTCCCGTTCGCGCCGGGGGCAGAGCCCGGCCCCGGCCTGTTCGAGGCGCTCGGCAAGTCGATCCAGGACACCGTCTACATTGCCGCACAGCAACAGCGGTACCTGGCCGCGCAGGCGGACGCGGGTGCGCGCGCCGCGGCGGTCATCGCAGCCGAAGGGCTGGACGTGGCGCCCGCGACGGGCAAGACCCGCACGGACCGCTGGCGCGTCCAGTTCACGGCCTACAACGGGACGCACGCCGAGCGGTGGCGGCAGACGCGCGGCGGCATGGCCTTCTACAACGAGAAGGTGTACCCGGCCCTGCTCGCGAACGAAGGGGGCGAGGACGGCTGGGTCGCCCGGTACGACCGCTACGACCCCGCACTCCGGGCGTACGCCGGTCCGCTCACGTTCATCGTCGGCGAACAGGATTTTATCGACCCGGGCGCCGAGTTCTGGCCGGGCATCGTCGCCCGGTATCCGAATGCCACGCTGTCGCTGCTCCCCGACGCCGGGCACACCCTCTGGATCGACCAGCCGGAGGCGTTCCGCGCGGCCCTCAGAACAGCGCTCGACGCGCGCGGCCGGTAGGCGCGACCATCGGCCCCCCTCTCACGCTTCACCATCGCGATGCCCTTCGCCTTTCGCTCCGCCGTCCGCACGCTCCGCCGCCGCCCGGCGGACGCCCTCGTCAACGGCCTCGGGCTGTCGCTCGGGCTCGCGTGCTGCGCGCTCATCGCGCTCCACGTCGCCGCCGAGCGCGGGGCGGACCGCCAGCACGCCGACGGCGACCGCGTCGTGCGCCTCGGCGTCGACCTCACCGACGCCGGCGGGAACGCGCAGGGCATCCCGTCCATGCCGCGCCCGCTGCTCGCCGTCGTCTCCGCCGACCCGGCCGTCGAGGCGGTCGCCGGTGCCAGAGACAGCCGCCTGCGCGTCCCGCTCCCCGGCGGCACGCAGACGGCCGAGGTCCTCTTCGCCGGCGCGGGCTTCCTCGACGTCCTCAACGGCTACCGTCTCGTCGCGGGCGACGCCCGGACCGCCCTCGCCCATCCCAACAGCATCGTCCTCACCGAGGCGACGGCCGCGCGCCTCGGCGCCCAGGCGCTCGGGTCCGTGGTCGAGGTAGACGACGGCGGTCCGTACACGGTCACGGGCATCGTGGCCGACGGCGGCCGGTCGCACCTCGCCTTCGACGGGCTCGTCTCGTTCTCGACGCTCCGGCCCGACTGGGCCGAGGGTGCCTGGGGGCAGTTCGACCTCACGCTCTACGCCCGCCTCCGGCCGGGCGCGGACCGCGCGGCGTTCGTGCGCCGCGTCCAGCGCGCGTTCGACGCCGGCGTCGGCGACGCGATGGCCGAGGGCGGGCAGCACTCGGCCCTGATCGCGCAGCCGCTGCGCGGCATCTACCTCGCGGGCGACGGCCGCCTCGCGATGCCGATGCATCGGGCCGGATCGCCTGAGCTGCTCCGCATCCTGAGCCTCGTCGGCCTGTTCGTGCTCGCGATCGCCGTCGTCAACTTCGTCAACCTTGCCACGGCGCGGAGCGCGGAGCGGGCGCGCGAGATCGGCGTCCGCAAGGCCGTCGGGGCGGACCGCGCCGGTCTCGTCGTGCAGTTCCTGGTCGAGGCGGTCGTGCTCGCGGTCCTGTCGGGCGTCGTGGCGCTGGGCCTCGTCGCGCTCGCGCTCCCCGGCTACGACGCCCTCACCGACGCCGGGCTGACGCTGGCCGACCTCGTCGCGCCGCGGACGCTCGGGACCGGTGCCGCGCTCGTCGTGGGCGTGGGGCTGCTCGCCGGGGCCTACCCGGCGCTCGCGCTGTCCGGCTTCCGGCCGGCCGAGACGCTCCGCGGGCAGGTGCAGTCCGGCCCGCGGGCCTCGCGGCTGCGGGGCGGCCTCGTCGTGTTCCAGTTCGCCGTCTCGACGGTGCTCCTCGTCGCGACGCTCGTCGTCGGGTCGCAGCTCCAGCACCTCCGCGCGGCACCGGTCGGGTTCGACCGCGACGGCGTGCTCCTCGTGCCCGTGAGCGACCTGAGCGCCCAGACGGCGGCCGACATCAAGGCCGCCTTCGGGGGCGTCGCCGGCGTCCGTGCCGTCTCGCTGACGGGCGCGCCGCCGACGGAGACCGGCTGGGAGTCGCAGCAGGTCGCGGCTCGAGGCGCCTCGGGGGCAACGCAGAACATGGAGGCCGTCATCGCCGATGCCGACTACGCCCGCGCGCTCGGCCTGCGCGTGGTCGCGGGCCGCGACCTGTCGCCGGACGTCGCCTCGGACGCGGAGACGGCCGTGCTCCTCAACGAGGCGGCCGCCCATGCACTCGGGTGGACGCCCGAGGAGGCCGTCGACAAGCTCATCGAGACGTCGGGCCGCTGGCCGGGCGAGGTCGTGGGCGTGCTCGCGGACTACGCGCACCACGGCGTCGCGCACGTCCCCGGCCCGCAGGTCTTCTTCGACCTGTCGGGGAACGCGAGCTGGGCGGTGGTGCGCGTCGCGCCCGGCGCCGAGGCGTCGGTGCGGGCCGGTCTGGCCGCGGCCTGGGCGTCGCGCGTGCAGGGCTTCCCGTTCGAGGCCGCGGCGCTCGGCGACGCCGTGGCGGCGCAGTACCGCGCTGAGGAGCGCCTCGCGCGGGCATTCGGGCTGTTCGCGGGGCTGGCCATCGTCGTGGCCGCGCTCGGCCTGTTCGGGCTCGCGGCGTACGCCGTGCAGCGGCGGCGCAAGGAGGTCGGCGTGCGCAAGGTGCTCGGCGCGACGGTGGGCCAGATCGTGGCGCGCCTGACGGCCGACTTCGCGCGGCCCGTCCTGGTCGGGTTCGCCATCGCCGTTCCCGTCGCGGCGTGGGCGCTCTCGCGGTGGCTCGACGGGTTCGCGTCGCGCGTGGCGCTCTCGCCGGTCCCGTTCCTCGTCGCCGGGGCGATTGCGCTAGCGGTTGCAATGGCGACCGTCAGCCTTCACACGCTCCGCGCTGCGACGGCCGACCCCGTCCGGTCGCTCCGCTCCGAATAGAGCGCCTCGATGCGCTCGTCTGTCTCCACATCCACCGGTTCGATGTTTCCAACAGCCCTCCGGCTCGCCTTCCGCCGCCTCGCCCGCCGCCCCGGCACGACGGCCGTCCACGTCGGCGGGCTCGCCGTCGGGCTCGCGTGCTGTTTCCTAGCCGGGCTCTACGTCCAGGACGAGCTGAGCTTCGACCGCTTCCACGAAGGCGCCGAGCGCATCGTCGAGATCCGGCAGCAGATGGAGTGGGGCAGCGAGACGATGAACCTGATGATGGCGCCCGAGGGCGCCGCCGAGGCGCTCGCCCACACGACCGGCGTCGAGGCCGTCGCCGCGACGACCGACCAGCCGGGCCTCGTCCGCCGCACGCCCACGTCCGAGGGCGTCGTCGTGGACGAGGTGCGCTTCGCGGACCCGTCGTTCTTCCACGTCTTCTCGTTCCCGCTGCTCGAGGGCGACGCGCGGACGGCGCTCGACGGCCCGAACGAGACGGTCCTCACCGAGTCGCTCGCGCGCTCCCTCTTCGGCGCCGCCGACCCGGTGGGGGAGACGGTCTACGTCGAGCGGACCGGCTTCGGGCTCCGGGACCCCGCGCCGGTCGCCGCGACCGTGACGGGCATCGCGGCCGACCCGCCCGGCGCCTCGTCGTTCCAGTTCGAGCTGCTCGTCTCGGGTCAGACACGGGTCGCCACGTTCGACGGCACGGCGCCCGCTCTCGACCAGGGCGTCCCGACGTACGTCCGCCTCGCCTCGCTCGCCGACACCGTGGCCGTCCAGACCGCGCTCGCCCCGCTGATCCGCGCCGGCCGTGCATTCGGGCCCTACACGCCGACCGGCGCCGGGACGCCGCAGTTCGTCCAGCAGCACTTCGACTCGCCGCAGGAGGGGATGACGGGGCGGCCGCTCTACCTCGTCCTCTTCTCGGCCATCGCCGGCCTCGTGCTGCTGCTGGCGTGCGTGAACTATGCCACCCTCGCGACGGCGCTCGCGATGGCCCGTTCGACCGAGGTCGGCGTCCGCAAGACGCTCGGCGCGGACCGGTGGCAGCTCGTGCGGCTCTTCCTCGCCGAGGCGCTCGTGCTGGCACTCGCGGCGGGCGTGGTCGCGGTCGGGCTCGTGGCCGTCGGGCTGCCGGCGTTCAATGCCTTCTTCGCCAAGCGCGTGGCGCTGGGCGCGCTCGGCCCGGCCGAGTGGGCGGCTGTGCCGCTGCTCGCGCTCTCGGCGGGCCTCCTCGCCGGGGCCTACCCGGCGCTCGTGCTCGCCCGCTTCCGGCCCGTCACGGCGCTCCGCGGCATGGCGACGGACGGGCGCGGCGGGACGCGCGTCCGCCAGGGCCTCGTCGTGTTCCAGTTCGCCGTCACGGCTGTGCTGCTCGCCTCGACGGCCGTCGTGTGGAGCCAGCTCGACGCGCTCCGCACGCGCGACCTCGGCTTCGAGGGCGACCGCGTGGTGACGCTCGGCCTCCAGGCCGACCGCCTGTCGCAGGTCCGGGGCGTGATGAAGCAGCAGGCCGAGGCGATCCCCGGCGTCGCCCGCGCCAGCGTCGCCTCGGTCGTCCCCGGCGGCTTCAACATGATGATGTCTCTCTCGCCTTCGCAGACGCCCGACAACCCGTCGGACGACATCGGAGTGCGCACCCTCAGCGCCGACGCCGACTATCCCGCGACGCTGGGACTCGAGATGGTGGCGGGCGCATGGTTCGCCCCGGACAGCCCGCCCGGCGCCGTCGTGGTCCTGAACGAGACGGCTGCACGCGCGCTCGGCCTGATGACGGCGGACCCGTCTATGGCCATCGGCAAGACGGTCGTAGCGGGCGGGGGCGAGACGCCGAGCGAGGTCGTGGGCGTCGTGCGCGACTTCCACGTCGAGGGGCCGCGCGAGGCGATCGTGCCCGTCGTCGTGTCTCCGCTGGCCGAGTTCGAGAGCACGGCCCTGCTCGCCGTCCAGCTCCGCTCGTCGGACGCGCGCACGCTCGGGACGCTCCGGGCGATGTGGGAGCGCCTGGCGCCCGAGTACCCGTTCGAGCCGCACTTCGTGAGCGACGCCTTCGCGGACCAGATGCGGCAGGACCGGCAGCTCGGGCAGCTCTTCGGTGCCGTCGGGCTCGTGGCCGTCGTGCTGGCGTGCCTCGGCGTGTTCGGGCTGGCCGCGCACGCGGCCGAGCGGCGGACCAAGGAGATCGGCATCCGCAAGGTGCTCGGCGCGACGGTCGCCGGGCTCGTGGCGCGCCTCTCGGGCGAGTTCGCGCGCCTCGTCGTTGTTGCGCTCGTCATCGCGGCGCCGGTGTCGTGGTGGCTGGCGCGGCGGTGGCTCGAGGGGTTCGCCTACCCCGCGCCGCTCAGCGTCGGGCCGTTCGTGGGCGTCGGCGTGGGGGTGCTCGTGCTGGCGCTGCTCGCCGCTGGCGTCCACGCCGTCCGCGCGGCGACGGCCGACCCCGTCCGTGCCCTCCGTTCCGAATAGACCCATGCTGAAGACCCACCTCCTCATCGCCCTCCGCCGGATGCGGCGCGAGCGCGGGTACGCCGCCCTCAACGTGAGCGGCCTCGCGCTCGGCATGGCATGTGTGATTCTGCTCGCGCTCTACGTCCGCGACGAGATCTCGTACGACCGGTTCAGCCTTGACGCCGACCGGACCGTCCGCATTCTCTCGGGCGACGGCGCCCGGACACCCGGCTCGGTCGGCCCCGCCCTCGGCGCGGTGGCGCCGGGGACGGTGGAAGACGTTGCGCGCATCTGGCCTCTGTTCGCGCCCTCCAAGCTGCGGGCCGGGAACGAGGTGTTCGTCGAGGAGCGCCTCGCCTTCGCCGACGCCACGACGCCTGGGGTGCTCGGCTATACGCTGCTTTCGGGCGATCCGGAGACGGCACTCCAGGCGCAGGGCACTATGATCCTCACCGCACCCCTCGCCCGGAAATACTTCGGGACGACCGACGTGGTCGGGCGGACGATGGAGCTCTGGGGCCAGGACCTCGACGTTACCGGCGTGATGGAGCCGGTGCCGGCGGCCGCTCACTTCCACCCCGATGCGCTCGTCTCGATGCCCACGCTCGTGGCCGCGGTGGGCGGAGACGTCTCGGACTTCCCGATGTACACCTACGCTCGGCTCGAGGTGGGGGCGTCGCGATCTGCGTTCGACGCCGCGCTCGCACAGCTTCCAACCGCTGGCGCCACGCTTCGCGCGCAGCCGATCTCTGCCATCCACTTCGACGCCTCGGTGGAGGGCAACCCGGAGCCGGGCGGGACGCGATCCTACGTGTGGATGCTCTCCCTCGTGGCCCTCGTCGTCCTGCTCCTCGCCAGCGCCAACTACGTGAGCCTCGCGACCGCCCGAGCCAGCGTGCGCGAGGGAGAAGTCGGCCTGCGGAAGGCGCTGGGCGCTGGACGCCGCGAGCTCGTCGGCCAGTTCCTGACCGAAGCGCTCGTCGTTGCGGGCGTGTCGCTCGGCCTGGCGGTGGTGCTCGCTGCGCTGGCGATGCCATCGTTCAACGCGCTCGCAGGGAAGGCGGTCAGCCTGAGAGACGTCGAGCCCTGGATGTGGGGCCTGGGCCTCGGCGCACTGTGGGGCGTCGTCGGCATCGGGGCTGGGCTGTACCCCGCCCTCATCCTCAGCGGCGGCCAACCGGCGCGCACCCTCCGAGGCCGAGGGAGCACGTCCGCCTCGGGCGCTGGCGTGCGCAAGACGCTCCTGGTGGGTCAGTTCGCCATCGCGGCGGCGCTGCTCGTCGCCGTGGCCGTCGTGCAGGGACAGCTCCACTTTATGCAGGAGCGGGACCTCGGCTACGATGACCACCACGTGGTCGTCCTCGACGCAGACCGGTTTCCGCTCCTCAAAGAGGCACTCCTCGCCGAGCCCGGCGTCGTGGGCGTGGCCGGGACGCCTCGGCTGATGGGCCAGCCGCTCGACCCGGTTCCCGTGCGCCCGGAGGGGGCGGACTCGGCGCGGCAGATGCTCCTGATGCCCGTCACCGTGGACTACGTCGAGACGCTCGGCATGACCCTGGCAGCCGGCCGCAGCTTCGCCGCCGACCGCGCGTCCGACGCCGAGAGCGCCGTGCTCCTCAACGAATCCGCCGCGCGCGCGCTGGGGTGGGCCGAGAGCCCGGTCGGGCATCGCCTGACGCTGACGCTCGTCCAGGAGAACGGCACGACGGTCGAGAGCGACCGGACGGTCGTCGGCGTGCTCGACGACTTCAACTACCTCTCGCTCCACGCTCCCATCGAGCCGGTGGTCCTGACCCTCAGCCCGGACCCCAACCTGACGCTCGTCCGCCTCCGCGACGACAGTCCGCCGACGCTGGCCCGTGTGGAGGCCGCCTGGACCCGCGTCAACCCCGACGCCCCGTTCAACGCCTACCCGCTCGACGTCCGCTTGGGCCAAGCCTACGACGGGGAGCGGACGCTGGGACGAGTGTTCGGGGCCTTCTCGGCGCTCGCGCTGGCGGTGGCCTGCATCGGCTTGTTCGGGCTGGTCTCGTTCCTGTCCGAGCAGCGGCGGAAGGAGGTCGGCATCCGCCGTACGCTCGGAGCCACGGTCACACAGATCGTCGTGCTCCTCTCGAAGGACGTCGTGGGGCTCGTGCTCGTCGCCTGCGCCCTCGCGCTGCCGCTGGCCGCCGTCGCGATGGGCCGGTGGGCCGAGGGCTTCGCGTACCGCGCGGCTCTGGATCCGGCTGCTTTCCTTGGTGCCGCCGGTCTCGTGCTCGCGGTGGCCGTCGGGACCGTGGGCTTCCAGGCCCTCCGTGCGGCGACGGCCGACCCGGTCCGCGCGCTCCGTTCCGAATGAGCGCCTCAGTACACGACTGCGGCGATGTCCGTCTGCGAGAAGTCGTCGCCGACGAACAGCAACGGCTCGTCGAGCGCGCGGGCGAGGGCGTAGGCGAAGCAGTCGCCGACGTTGAGCCCGGCGGGGTGCCTGCCTTTGTCGAAGTGTCGGAACGCGTCACGAGCGAGTGCGGCATGCGCGGCCGTGAGCGGCACCGTCTCGACGCCAAACTGCGTCAGGGCGAAGTCGAGCTCGCGCGCGCCGACGTCGTCTCGTCGTCTCTGCATCACGATACCAGACTCGACGAGCGTTGCCGCCGAGAGGCGGCGCAGTGGAGCGGCGAGGATGGCCCGCGCGAGCCGGTCTGCCTCCGGTTCGCCTTGCAAGATGGAGATGAGGGCGGACGAGTCGATGACGATGGGGCTCATGTGGGAAGGCCGTTTTCGTCGTACCCGAGGATCTCGTCGTCCGTCCGGTCGTCGAGAAGCGGCGCCGCGGCGACTCGGGCCTGTACCCGCTTGATCTCTGCTAGGATGGCGTCCGGGTTCTGGCCCGTCTCGCGGACGAGGCGCTCGCGGATCGCTTTCGTGACGGCCTCGGTGATCGTCTCGCCGGTCGTGTGGGAGAGCTCGCGCGCGAGGCGATCTGCCTCGGGGTGCTTGATGCTGAGTGCCATAGCTGTCTAGAAAAGGGGTCGCGATCTACCTCATTCCATCCGTTTTGGTTTCGCCGATGCCATCCCTCGTCTCCCTCCGCGACGTTTCGTACACGTACCGCACGCGCCGGCGCGACGCGCCCGTGCTGCACGGCGTGAGCCTGGACGTCGCGCCGGGCGAGTTCGTGACGCTCGTCGGGCCGTCCGGCTCGGGCAAGAGCACGCTGCTGACGCTGATGGGCCTGCTGGACCGGCCCACGGCCGGCACCGTCTGGTTCGCCGGGCAGGACACGGCGGCGATGAAAGACCGCGCGCGGGCGACGCTCGCGCGCGAGGCCATCGCGCACGTCTTCCAGGCATACCATCTTCTGGACGACCTGACGGTGGCCGAGAACGTCGCCGAGCCGCTCCGCTATCAGGGCGTCGCCTCGGCCGAGCGCGGGCGCCGTGTGGCAGACGTGCTCGAGCGGTTTGGGCTCTCGGGCAAGGCGGACCGTTTCCCGACGGAGCTGTCGGGTGGGCAGCAGCAGCTCGTCGGCGTCGCCCGCGCGCTCGCTGGACGGCCGCGCCTCGTGCTCGCCGACGAGCCGACGGGCAACCTGCACGCGGCGCAGGGCGAGGCGGTGGTCGAAGCGCTGCGGGAGATGACCGCGCGCGACGGCGTGACGGTCGTCCACGTGACGCACTCGGAGCGTTGGGCCGCAATCGGAACGCGAACGGTCGAGATGCTCGACGGCCGCATCGTGTCCGACGTGCGTCTGTGAGCGGGGCTCGGTGAGCCAGAACGTGCGGCAGCGCACACCGGCCGGGCGCTGCCGCACAGCCCGACCGGCACGCAGCCGCCGTTCAGGCCCGTTCGGTGCGCCGGCACGGCACTTGACTGGACAGGAGGCGAACCGCCCCCGTCCCGATGCGCGCCGCCGCTCTTCTCATCTGCCTCGTCACCGTCGCCCCGGTCGCGGCGCAGCCTCGCGTCGTGCCGCTCGGCGAGGCGCTCGCGCTCGCCCAGACGCGCGCGACGGACGTGCTCCGCGCCGACGCGCAGATTCAGTCGGCGCGCGTCGCGGTCGAAGCCGTCGACGGACGTCGGTGGCCGAGCCTGGGCGTCTACGTCGGTGGTGGGCAGCGCTACGGACTCTCGTTCGACCAGACGAGCGGCGGGCTCACGCAGGCGACCGTCGAGACGATCGACGTCGGGGTGAGCGCCGAGTACGTCGTCTTCGACGGATTCGCGCGCCGCGCCGAGGCGCGCGCGGCCGACGCGGGCGTGCGGCAGGCCGAGCTGGGCCGGGCACGGGCCGTGCAGCAGGCGACGGTCGTCGTGCTCCAGGGCTACCTCGCTGTCGCGCAGGCCGACGCCGCGCGGCGCGTGGCCGAGGAGGACGTGGCGGCGCAGCGCGACCTGCTCGCCGAGGTGACGGCGCAGGTCGAGCTCGGCGAGCGGGCGGCCTACGAGCAGGCGCAGCAGCAGGAGCGCGTCGCGACGGCGCAGGCGGCCGTCCTCGCCGCAGCTCGCCACCGGGCCCTTGCCGAGGCGCGCCTGGTCCGAACGCTGGGACTCGACCCGGAGCAGGAGGCCACGTTCACGGTGCCCGGCACGCTGACAAGCGCAGCCCAGCCGGACGCCGCGTCCGTCTCGGCCGAGACGGACGCCGTACGCCGGGCGCTTGCCGCCCGCCCCGACCTGCGCGCGGCGGCCGTCGCCGTCGAGGCGGCCGAATCGGACGGCCGCGCGGCACGAGCAGCGCGCCTGCCCCAGATTGCGCTGAACGCGTCCCTGGGGACGAGCTACACGAGCGCCGCCGATGGCACGAGCCTGCCCGGCCAGTTCGGCGACAACCGCGCCGGCGGGCTTCGCCTCGGCGTCTCGGTCCCCATCTTCGACCGAGGCGCGACGCGGGCGCGCGTCCGGCAGGCCGAGGCGACCGCCGCCCTGCTCCGAGCCGAGGCCGAAGACGCACGCCGCGCCGTCGTGCTCGATGTCCGCGAGCGCCTCATCGGGCTCGACGCGCTGCGCGCGCAGACCGACGTCGCTGGGGTGCGCGTGCGGGCCGCCGCCGAGGCGCTCGCGGCCGAGCGCGCCCGCTTTCAGGCAGGTGAGACGACGCTCCAGGCGGTGTCGCTGCTCCAGGCTCGCTTGGTCGAGGCGCGGAGCGACCGCGCGCGGCTCGGGGTCGAGGCGCAGTTCCAGCAGCTGTTCCTCGCCGCCGCCGTGGGGGAGTAGAAGGACGTTGTCCATGTCCTTCAGGCGACGGGATCTTCGGCGGCGGCGCTCGCTTCGAGAGCAGCGGCTCACCGGTCACGGGCGGTCGAGCGGACTCACGACGCCGCGCACGCCCCGGTTGAGCACGTGCGTGTAGATCTCCGTCGTCCGCACGTCCTTGTGCCCGAGCAGCTCCCCGCCCGCCGCGGCGGGGCGGGGCACCGTCCGGATGTCCGCGCCGCGCTCCAGCAGGTGCGTCGCGAACGAGTGACGGAACGCGTGCGGGTGCGCCGGCTTCTCCAACTCCGCCTCCTGCGACGCCCGCCGGACCGCCTTCTGGATCATCGACTCCGAGAGGTGGTGCCGACGGCGGACGCCCGTGCGCGGGTCGATCGCCGTCGCGGTGGCCGGGAAGACGTACTGCCAGCCCGTCTCGGTCGCGGCGTTGGGGTACTTGTGCGCGAGCGCGTGCGGCAGGTGGACCGCGCCCACACCCGTGTCGAGATCCTGGCGGTGGAGCCGGCGCACGCCCTCGATCTGGTCGCGGAGCGCCTCCTCGACGCTCGACGGAAGGAGCGCCACACGGTCCCGGTCGCCCTTGCCCTCCCGGACAATGAGATGGGCGCCCGACGTGCCGCTCTCGAACTGGACGTCCTTGACGCGCAGCCGGAGCCCCTCCAAGAGGCGCAGGCCCGAGCCGTAGAGCAGCTGAGCCACGAGGCGCGGCGTGCCGCTCATGTGCGAGAGGAGCGCCTCGACCTCGTGCCGCGTGAGCACGACCGGGAGCCGCTTCGGCCGCTTGGCGCGGGGGAAGGCGTCGACGGTGCCGAGCGTCAGCCCGAGGACGGCGTCGTAGAGGAAGAGCAGCGCGGCGAGCGCCTGGTTCTGGGTCGAGGCGGCGACGTGCCGGTCCTCGGCGAGGTGCGCGAGGAAGGCGGCGGCGTGGGGCTCGGCGAGGGTGGACGGATGCTGCGGGCGACCGTCAGCGCCTCGGTGGAAGAGGCAGAAGCGTCGGATCCAGGAGGCGTAGGCCTGCTTGGTGCGGATGGAGTAGTGTCGGACGCGGCAGGCGGTGCGAACGGCGTCGAGCAGGCGCGGCGGCGTGCTCGGGGAGGTGAACGGAGCGGATGGCTCGGCGACGAGAACGGTCATGCGCGTTATGCGGACGGTGTCGGGATAAACCCGGGGGGGGCGGCTGTAAGCCCTAGACTCGCAACGGCGTCGTTCGTAACCTCCGCATGTTATCCGGACGGCCGGCCCGCGTTTATCCGGACCGCGTCCGCCCATTACTCGTTATGTCTACGTCGCGAATATGGGGCTTGTGATGCACGTGAAAGCGCCTTGACTACCGACCGACATTGTAGTATTGTAGTCTTATCCTCCGCCGCGCCGCATAACGGAGTTGATGCGGCGCGGCGGAGGATAA
>JBBSQZ010000034.1:0-17450 GCA_038243565.1 Rhodothermales bacterium
AAGTGGTCCACGATCTCGCGGTACGTCGGCCAGAGGCGGTGCTCGCGGAGGTGCCCCTGGAGGAACTCGAGGAAGGCGTGCTGTTTGCTCGTCAGCTGGCGTCGGCTCATGGGTGTGTCGGTCGGTGCAGGGGCAAAGTAGAGCGCAGGCCCCTGCGGCACAACGTGCCAGACCGGTTCTGACGCCTTTGAGCCATATCCTTCTACACATTCCCCCGTCCGGGGGACCTGTATGTGCCGGGCTAACCGTTCAGAGCTCATCCTCCTTTGGATTTCGCGCGGCGAGGCCGGCGTCGATCTGGTCGGCGACGCCGCGCACCTTCTCGCGGAACGGGCTGTCCGTGTGCGTCCGCAGGTACGCGTCGACGAGCGCCTCGGCCTCGCGGCGCGTGGCGGCGTCGAGGCGCATGCGCGTGGCCGTCTCGGCGTCGGTGCGGGCGAGGACGGCGAAGGCCCGCAGCGCAGCGCGCGACGCGCGGACGCCGCCGCCGAAGCTGCGGCGGCCGGTGAACGCCTCGTCGTCGGCGCCGTCGAGCGGCGCGACGGCGCCGCTCTCGAGCAGGAGGGTCCCGTGCTCCTCGAGTGCGAGCACGTCGTCGCGCTGGATGTCCGGCGCGAAGCCGAGCAGGCTCGCGAGGCGCAGCTGGAACCACGGGATGGCGTTGTCCGGCGTCTCGGCGGCGTCGACGATGGCGAGCGTCCGGATGAGCAGGTCGAGCGCGAGCGGGTGCGCCTCGCCCTCGCCGAGGACCGCGCGCGCGACCTCGACGGCGCGCAGGCCGAGCGGCACGCGGTGGAAGTCCTGTGTCAGCGTCTTCCAGCGCACGATGTGCGACGCCTCCTTGAGCGTCTGGAGGCCGCGCCCCGGGCGGTGGTAGAACACGACCTGCACGGCCGACATCGGCTGGAGCGTCGAGCCGAAGGTGGACGTCGGGCGCCGCGCACCGCGCGCGAGCGCGCCCACGACGCCGTGCGAGCGCGTGAGCAGCGTCGCGATGCGGCTCGTCTCGCCATAGTCGAGCGTGCGGAGGACGACGGCGTCGGTGCGGACGATCATGGCGGGCGTGCTCAGGTAGGCAGTGTGCCCCGCGCGGTACCTCGCTCGGCACAGTTTGAAGTTTGGAGACAGGCAAGGCATCACTCAGAGCGCTCGCCCTCTCCAAACTTCAAACTCCAAACTCTCTTGCCACACGGGTTGATTCGAACGCCGACCATCACGCCCGCCTTTTCTCGCGCCGCGGGTTAGACCGGGCGCCGCGGCGCGTCTTGCCGGACGTGCGCCACCTCCGGCGCGCGCCGACCCCTCGCCCCATGCCCTGGCTCTACTCGCTCCAGACCCGCGCCGGCCTCACCGGCACCGAAGGCCGCGCCGCCGTCCTGCTCGTGCTCGCCCTCGCCGGCGGCCTCGCCACCCAGCGCTGGCAGGCGGTCGAGACGCCCGTCGCCCCAGACTTCTACGCCGCTGCCGACGCCGCCTTCCTCGCCGCGGACCGCCACGAGGCGCCTGCCGAGCCCGCCCGCCTCGTCTCGGACGCCGCGGCGCCCGCGGACACGCTCGTGGACAGCACGGCCACCGGGTCGCCCGACGAGGCGCTCGCCGAGACGCCGGACCCGGCCGCCTTCGCGGCGGATGCGCCTCCCGAAACCGCCGCCGTCCCGTCGTCCACGCGGCGCAGCAGCGGCCGCAAGCCGCCGCCAGTCCGGACGAACATCAACACGGCGACGACCGAGCAGCTCCAGCGCCTGCCGCGCATCGGCCCCGCCCTCGCCGGGCGCATCCTCGAGTACCGGCGCGTCCACGGCCGCTTCGGCAGCGCGGCCGAGCTGACGGAGGTCCGCGGCATCGGAGACCGCACGATGGAACTCCTGGGGCCGTGGATCCACATCTAGGGCCGGCGGTCTGGCGCAGCCGGCGGGTTCTGATCAGCGGGCAACGCGCCACGACGGCTTCGCAGCCGGGCGGCTTCTCGGAGGGCGTGCGGCTAGCTTGCCGCACGCCCTCCGTCCGTGTGATGCCCCCGGTTCTCAGCCTCGTCGCCGCCGTCTCGCTCCTCAGCCTCGCCGCCTTCGGCGGATGCGCTGGCTCCGAGCCGTCTGCCGGAGGCCTCGAGGCGGCCGCCGACACGTCGCGCTCGGGCCTCGAGGCGGACGCCGGGCCGCCTGCCGAGGCGCCGCCGGCCACGCCGAAGCGCACCGCGCCGCCGCTGCCCGACGGCTTCGTCCACCTCGCCGACATCGCGCCGGAGATCGCGCAGGAGATGCGCTACTTCGGGGCGTACAACTTCGTCGGCGAGCGGATCGACGGCTACAACGCCCCGACGTGCATCCTCGCGACGCAGGCCGCCGAGGCGCTCGCGCGCGTCGACCGGGACCTCGCGGCGCAGGGCTTCGGCCTGAAGGTCTACGACTGCTACCGCCCGCAGATGGCCGTGGACCACTTCGTCCGCTGGGCGCGCTCCGGGCAGGCCACGATGAAGCGCGGCTTCTACCCGACCGAGCCGACCGGGACGCTCTTCCGCCGCGGCTACATCGCCACGCGCAGCGGCCACACGCGCGGCGCGACCGTGGACCTGACGATGGTCCGCCGCCCGGCATCCACCCACGTCCGGACGGTCTTTCCGGACCCCGCCGCGGGCCCGCTCCCGCGCTGCGACCGCGACCGCCCCGAGCGCTTCGACGACGGCGACCTCGACATGGGCACCGCCTTCGACTGCCTCTCGCCGCGCGCCGCGACGGACGTCCGCGGCATCCCCGCCGAGGCGCGCCGCAACCGCGACACGCTCCGCGCCGCGATGGGCCGCCACGGCTTCGAGAACTACTCCAAGGAGTGGTGGCACTACACGCTCCGCCCGGAGCCCTTCCCGCGGACGTACCACACGTTTCCGGTGGAGTAGGGATGGGGGATGGGGGATGGGGGATGGGTTTGACCGAGGCGCCCAAGTTTGTTCCGCCGCCGAGGTGTGACGAACCCGCCGACCGACCCGTAGAGACGCCTCACTGGGGCGTCTGATGGCTGGTCCGCGTCGGTCGAGCACCGCAACGCCCGCGCCGGGTCAAAATCGGGGGAAGGGCCGCGGCGCCGCAACACGCGCCGCGGCTGCCGGGTTGGGCCTGTTTACCCGCCTCCCCGCCGATGTCCCCGAAACCGCTCGCCGCGTTCGCCCTCGCCCTCGCACTTGGTGGCTGCGCCACCCAGCGCGCCGCAGCGCCAGCCAGCGCCTCGGCGCCCGCCGCCTCGGCGCCCGCGATGAGCGCCGCGGGGCAGGCCGCGTCGGACTCGCTGCACTACCCCGGCGAGCGGCACCTCCGCAACATCCGGCAGCTGACCTTCGGCGGCAACAACGCCGAGGCGTACTGGAGCTTCGACGGCCGGCAGCTCATCTTCCAGTCCGACTGGGACGCGCTCAACCCGCAGGGCTGCGACCAGCAGTTCGTGATGAACGCCGACGGATCGCCGGTCCCCGGCGGCCTCTCGGCCGGCCCCGCGCTGGGCCGCTACCACCTCGCCTCGACCGGCCAGGGGCGCACGACCTGCGGCTACTTCATGCCCCAGAGCGGCCCCTACGGCGGGCGCGTCCTCTACGCCTCGACGCACGCCGGCGCGCGCGAGTGCCCGACCTCGAAGGCCAGCGCCTCGGGGCGCTACGTCTGGGACATCTTCTCGACGTTCGACATCTACACGGCCACGCCCGACGGCCGCGACGTCCGCCCGCTCGTCCAGAACCCGGGCTACGACGCCGAGGGCACCGTCAGCCCCGACGGCCGCTACATGATCTTTACGTCGACGCGCTCGGGCGACCTCGAGCTGTGGCGCCTCGAGCTCGCGACGGGCGACCTGCTCCAGCTCACCGACACGCCCGGCTACGACGGCGGCGCCTTCTTCTCGCCGGACTCCAGGCAGATCGTCTGGCGCGCCTCGCGGCCGACGGGCGACGACCTCGCCGACTACCAGCGCCTCCTCGCCGAGGACATGATCGAGCCCGGCGAGCTCAACATCTTCGTCGCCAACGCCGACGGCTCGGACGCGCGGCAGGTCACGGACCTCCCGGGCGCCAACTGGGCGCCCTCGTGGTTCCCCGACGGCCAGCGCATCCTCTTCGCCACCAACCAGCGCTCGGTCCAGGACGGCACCGGCGGCCGGACGTTCGACCTCTACATGGTCAACACGGACGGCTCGGGCCTCGAGCGCGTCTCGTTCTCGGACACCTTCGACGCCTTCCCGCTCTTCTCGCCCGACGGCACCCGCGTCGTCTTCGCGAGCAACCGCCGCGCCGACCACACGCGCTCCCGCGACACCAACATCTTCGTCGCGGACTGGGTCGAATAGGGTTGGAAAGGTTGAGGGGTGGAAGGGTTGAAGGGGAAATGCCCGAGGGGCGTGCTTGTCCCCGCATTTTCCCTTCCACCTTTCAACCTCCCCACCCTTCAACCCTAATAGTGCTTGTAGCCCGCGGCGCGGAGCGGGGCGGTCCGGCCGTCCGGCAGCGCCAGCACGACGCCCGCCTCAGGCTCGACGAGGCGCCCGACCACGGCCGCCGTTCCCTCGGGCAGCTTCTCGAGGTCCGCCTCGGAGAAGGCCGCGAGCAGCTCGTAGTCCTCGCCGCCGTAGAGCGCGTAGGCGTCCGCCCGCGTCTCGAAGCGCTCGGCGGCCTTGAACGTCTGCACGTGGACCGGCAGCAGGCCCGCCTCGACCACGGCGCCGACGGCCGAGGCCTCGCAGATGTGGTGGACCTCGCTCGCGAGCCCGTCCGAGACGTCGATGAGGGCCGTCGGGCGGATGCCGGCGGCGCGCCACGCGCGGATACGGTCCAGGCGCGCCTGGGGCATGAGCTGCCGCTCGACGGCGTACGCGAAGTCCTGGAGCCGCACCTGCGCGTCGCCCTCGGCGTCCGGCGCGTCCTTTCCGGCGAGGAGCACCTGGAGGCCCGCCGCGGCGGCGCCGAGGTCGCCGGTCACGACGAGCACGTCGCCGGGCTGGGCGCCGCGGCGGTAGACGACGTCCTCCTCAGCAGCTTCGCCGATGACCGTCACCGTGAGCGTGAGCCGCGCCGAGGCCGTCGTGTCGCCGCCGACGACGGCCATACCGTAGGCCTCGCACGCGGCGTTGATGCCGTCGTAGAGCGTCTCGGCGCCCTCGACCGAGACGTTGTTCGGCAGGCCGAGCGCGACAGTGGCATAGAGCGGGTCCGCGTTCATCGCGACGATATCGCTCACGGCCGTGGCGAGGGCCTTCCAGCCGATCATGCCGAGCGGCGCGAACGCCCGGTCGAAGTGGACGCCCTCGACGAGCGCGTCCGTCGTCACGACCTGCACGCGGCCGGGGGCGACGGCGTAGACGGCGCAGTCGTCGCCGATGCCCTCGACGAGCGTCTTGGGGCGGGGCGTCGTGAGGCGCGCGCCGAGGCGCTCGATGAGCCCGAACTCGCCGACCTGCTGGACGGGCGTAAAGGGGGCGTCGGAAGGGGCCGAGGCGTCGGAATCGGGCACGAGATCGTCGGAAGTGGAGGCGTCACGGGAGCGTGAGCGAGCCCTGGAAGGCGGGATGCGATGCGCCGGTGACGCCGGGCAGGCCGGTGCGGATTCCCGCGGCCCACTCGTGCGCGAGGAGCGCGAACAAGACGGCCTCCTTGGCGTCGGGGTCGAGGCCGTAAGCCGCTGTCGTCTCGAGCGGGACGGTGAGCGCCGCGGCGAGTGCCCGCATCAGCGCCGGGTTGCGGACGCCGCCGCCGGACGCGATCACGCGCGCCGCCCCAGGCGCTTCGCGGTGCACGGCGTCCGCCACCGTCCGCGCCGTCAGCGCGACGGCCGTCGCGAGCAGATCGGCCGGGCGCTCGACGCCCGCCCCGAGCAGGCGCCTGGCGTAGTCCGCCCCGAAGTGCTCGCGGCCGGTCGACTTGGGCGGCGGTGCGGCGAAGAACGGGTCGGCGAGAAGCGTGGCGAGGAGCGCAGCGTCCGGCGTGCCGGCCGAGGCGAGCGCGCCGTCGTGGTCGACGGGGTCGCCGGTGAGGGCGAGTGCGAGGGCGTCCGAGACGAGGTTGGCGGGGCCGGTGTCGAAGGCGAGGCTCGGCGGTTTGCCGGCCGGCAGCACGGTGAGGTTGGCGATGCCGCCGAGGTTGAGCAGCACGCGCGTCTCGTCGTCGCTCGAGAAGAGCGCGGCGTCGAGGACGGGCGCGAGCGGCGCGCCCTGGCCGCCGAGCGCCACGTCCATTACGCGGAAATCCGCCACGACGGGCGCCCCGAGGCGCGCAGCGAGGACGGCCGGGCAGCCGATCTGGAGCGTCGAGCGCGTGGGCACGCCGGCGCAGTCCTCGGCGACGGGCACGTGCTGGACCGTCTGCCCGTGCGACCCGACGAGGTCCGGCACCGCGATTCCCGCCTCACGCAGCGCCGCCTCGGCCGCATCCGCGAAGCGGTGGCCGAGGCGCACGTTCAGCTGGGACACGAGGCGCACGTCGGACGTCGCGGCCTGCGTGCAGGCGCGGATGGCGTCGCGCAGCGCGGCGTCGTACGGCTCCGAGACGAACGCGAGCGTCTCGGCGCGGACGCCGCGGCCGTGCCCGTCCAGCCGCACCACAGCCGCGTCGATGCCGTCCAGCGACGTGCCGGACATCAGCCCGACGACGACGCGCGGGCCGGGGCGGAGGAGGCGCGCGAGCGGGTGCTCGGTCATCCGCGGCGGCGCATCTCGGCGGCTTGCGCCAGCATCTCGCCGGCGCGGTCTGGCTCGCGCGCGGCGAGCGTCTCGTAGACGAGCGCCGCGCGGACGTACTGGTTTTGCGCGGCGTAGATGCGCGCGAGCGTCTCAGACGCCATCGCGTCGACGTCGGCCTCGGTGGCGCGGACGGCCGGGCCGGAGAAGGCGGGGTCCGGGCGGATGCGCGGCGCCGTCTCGAGGCTCGCGATGAGCGAGTCGAGCTCGTCGGCGACGGAGGCCGGGCTGGCCGGCGGGTCCGGCGTCCACGCAGCCTCAGCGGGCGGCGCCTCGGGCGCGAGATCGTTTGAGACGGGCGCGTCGAGCGGGCCCGCAGGCGGCTCGGGCACATCCTGGAAGACGGCCTCGTCGGGCGCCTCACCGTCGGGCTCGGGCGTCTCTGGGGCGGGCTCTGCCGCCTCGGGCGGCATCAGGCGGACGCTCGCGTCGGTGGTCTCGGCCCAGTCTGCGAGGTCGGCGGGCGGGTCGAAGGAGGCCGTCATCTCGTCGTCGTCCGCGAGGCCAAACTCGGCGAGGTCGATGGTCGTCGGGCCTGAGGTCGGTGGTCCGGATGCAGGCTCGGTAAGCCAGGCCGCATCGTCGTCGTCACCGATGTCGAAGGCGGAGAAGTCGAAGCTGTCCGGGTCGAAGGCGTCGTCGGCCGCCTCGGTCGGCGTGTCGGCGAAGATGAAGTCGTCCAGCGGGGCCGTCTCGAGGGCGTCCGGCGCCGCGGCGTCGGGCGCATCGGCTCCCTCGAGCGGCTCGTCGTCGTGCGCCGGCATCCAGTCGGCGTCGTCCGCCGCCTCGACAGGCTCCGCCTCGACGGCCGGAAATGGGTCAGCCAGCGACTCGTCGTCCGGCGTCTCGCCGGCCAGGAATGCGTCAGTCGACGTCTCGGCGACCAGAGCCTCCTCGATTTGCGCCTCGTCGGCGGGCGCTTCGGCCGGTTCAGCTGCGGGCTCCTCGAGAGGCTCGGGCGCCGCGGTCGCCTCGAGGAGGCGGCGGCGCTCGCGCAGCACGAGCGGGCTGTTCGGGACGAGGAAGGCCGCGCGGTGCCACGCGGCGAGCGCCTCGCCGGGCCGCCCGGCGGCGTCGAGCGCGACGCCGAGCAGCACGAACGCCGCGGCGTACGTCGGGGCGCCGGCGACGACGGCCTGGAGCGCCGCCGCGGCGTCGGCGGGGCGACCGCCCGCGAGCAGCTCGGCCGGGCGCTGGAGCGCGGGCCGTGCGGGCGGGTCCGAGGCGGTGGGGTCTGCGCCGAGCATGGGAGGCAGTCGCGGGGCAGCAAAGTACGGCCCCGGCCGGCAGTTCCGCGCGCGCTACCAGTCCGATGTGGCGGCGGTGAACGCGTCACGGGCGACCTGCGCGACGGCGCGCTCGGCGGCCTGCGCCTCGCCCTGCAGGCCCTCTGCCGGCGCGAAGTCCTCGTTGGCCGAGAACGTCCGGTCCAGCAGGTCCCGCGCCTCGACGCGGTCTGCCACGACGACGCGCACGCCGACGGTGACGCGGTTGAGCTGCGCGAGGTTGGTGCCCGTCACGGCCGCCGGCACGACGGCGTACTGCACGATGGTGGCGCGGACGACCGCGTCGGCGGCATCCTCGTCCGAGACGAGGCTCAGGCGCGAGCGGTCGGCGAAGCGCTGCACGAGGGCGTCGGTGAGGCGCTGGTCCAGGGCGTTGGGCCCGCCCGCGGCGCCGTTCTCGGCGAGCGGGACCGCGACCGTCCGGAGGTGCTCCGGGATCGAGGCGCCGGAGAAGCTGTACGCGCAGCCGGCGAGGAGGATGAGCAGTGGGGTCAGCCGGAGCATCGAAGCGGGAGCGTTTGACGTTTGGAGTTTGAAGAGAGGGGAGACCGAGGCGGTGCCGAAAAACTAGAACGGCTGGTGCTATGCATAGAGGCTCTTGATCGCCAGCGATGGCCGGCCAAAGAGCCGGTTGAGGTACACACCGAGGTCGAACGCCAGCAGCTTCGCCACCATCCGCGTCTGCACCCCGAGCAGGCTCCGCGCACGCGTTGTCTCCGCCTGAAACTGGTCCGCCAGCATTGCAAACACCGTCTCGACGAGCGCGCGCTTCGAGCGCAGCCACCGACGCCACGCCTTCGACTCCGCCTCGGTGATGCCCTCCGGCGGCACCGTTGAGTCCTTCGGGACCGCCCAGAGGGTGTGGCCGGTCGCCGCGACGCGGCGCCGGAAGTCCTCGCCGACGTAGCCCGCATCGCCGAGTACGAGCCCGGTCTCGGGCGCGCTCACGCCGCGCAGCATCGCGTCTGCGACGTCTCGCTCGCCCTCGTTTGCCGGCGCGAGCGCGAACTCGGCCACCGAGCCCTCGTCGGTGATGACCAGGTGCAGCCGCAGGCCAAAGAACAGCAGGTGCCGGACGCTCTTGAAGTGGTACGCCGCTTCGGGGATCGACCGCTTGCCGGTCTGGCTGCGCTCGACCTTTGTCGTCTCGACCGGCGCCGAGTCGAGGATGTGCCACGCGGCGCCCTGGTCGAGCTCGGCCGCGAGGCGCGCGAAGAGCACCCGCTGCACGTCCACGAGTGCTTTTCGGCGGCGGTGGTAGCGGCTGCGGTCGTGCAGGCCGGGAAAGAGCGTCGGGTGGTCGCGCTGGACGAAACGGACGAAGGCGTGCTCGGAGTCGGTCGAGAGGGCTTCCTGCATGAGCGAGAGCGTGATGACCTCGGGGTCGGAGAGCGTCATGCGGTGGTGTCCTGGCCGCAGGCGGACGCGGTCCGGGACGAGGGCGCGGTAGAGGTCGTCGATGAGCGCGTAGACGACGAGGAAGAGGTCGGCGGTGGAGACGAGCGCCTCTGTGGCGATAGCTTCGGGTGTGACGGCCGTCATAGCAGCGGGCGCGGAGGCCGGGGAGTCGTGTAGTGACCTCTCCAACCGGCGGACCCGCGCCCGCTGTTTCGTCCGTCAAGTCATAGCACCAGCCGTACTAGACGGTGATGATATGAGCGTGACGTCCTAACTCTCCAAATCTCAAACTCCAAACTCGCATCTCCTCAGCCTTCGTCCATGTCGCGGATCTTGCGGTAGAGCGTGCGCTCCGAGATGCCGAGCGCCTCGGCCGTCTCGCGGCGGTTGCCGCCCGTGCGGCGCAGCGCCTCGCGGATGAGCGCCGTCTCGGCGTGCTCCATCGTCGGGAGGACGGCGAGTGCATCGATGCTGGCGTCGAACGTCTGCGGCGGGGCCGGCGGCTCGATCTCGAACGTCGTCTCGGCGGCGGTGTAGGTGACCGGCGCCTCGTCGTCGGGCGGCTCGTACGCGACCTCTTGCTGGGGCTCGAACGGCTCCGGGGCGAACGCGAAGGTGGACGGGGCCGGCGCGAACGGCGCGGCAGGGTCCGGCAGGCGCATCAGCGCCCCGGCCGGCGCCGCCTCGGGCATAGCGAGCGGCGCGCCCGCGGCGAGGCGGCGAACGAGGTCGCGGACCTCTCGGAGGTCCGCCCGCAGCTCGAGCAGCGCGCCGTAGACGAGCTCGCGCTCGCTCGCCTCGTCGCCGGCCGGCGGCCGCGAGACGGCCGTCCCGGCGCCGGCCGTGACGCCGCGCAGGAACGGCCGGATCGCCTCGGCCGGGACGGGGCTCTGCCGCACCAGCACCACGGTCTGCTCGGCGACGTTGCGGAGCTCGCGGACGTTGCCGGGCCACGGGTACCGCGAGACGAGCGCGACCGCGTCGGGCGCGAGGCGCAGGTGCGGCGCGTCGTACTGCCGCGAGAAGCGCTGCATGAACGCGTCGAACAGCAGCGGCACGTCGGCGCCGCGCTCGCGCAGCGGCGGGATGTGCAGCTGCACGGCCGAGAGGCGGTAGTAGAGGTCCTCGCGGAAACGCCCCGCCGCGACCTCGGCGCCGAGGTCCTTGTTCGTCGCCGCGACGACGCGCGCGTCCGTCTTGAGCGCCGCCGCGCCGCCGACGCGGCTGAACTCGCCCGTCTCGAGCACGCGCAGCAGCTTCACCTGCGCCAGCAGCGGCATCTCGCCGATCTCGTCGAGGAGGATCGTCCCGCCGTCGGCCTCCTCGAAGAAGCCCGTCCGGCGCTCGACCGAGCCGGTGTACGCGCCCTTCTCGGCGCCGAACAGCTCGCTTTCGATGAGGCCCTCGGGGATCGCGCCGCAGTTCACGACGACGAGGCGCTTGTGGCGCCTGGCCGAGAGGCCGTGGATCGCGGCCGCGATGAGCTCCTTGCCCGTGCCCGACTCGCCCTCGAGCAGCACAGCGATGTCGGCCGGGGCGACCTGCCGCACGCGGTCCAGCACGCCGCGCAGCGCGGGGCTGTCGCCGAGGATGCCGAACCGTTCCTGAAGCGCCTGCCGGTCCATCGCGTGCTGAAGTGGGAGCCCGAAAGGTAGGCCCGGCCCGATGCGCCGTTCCCCGACCGGACTGCCTCGGCGCGTGTCTGCCGGGCGCTCCGCGGCTCTCGCCCGTCGGCAGAAATGGGGAGGGCCCCGACGGTTCTCGCCGAGGCCCTCTCAGAATCTGCTGCCTCGAGCGGCTAGCGCGTCGCGGTGATGGTGGCCGTGCCGGTCGATCCGGTCGGCACGTCGGCGTTGCCGCTCGTCACCTTGAGGGCTACGGCGAGGTTGAATTTGCTGCTGGTGACGCGGCCCGACGGGCTGAGCGCGATGCCGACGCCGAAGAGGTCGATGTTGCCGCTGCCGCCGATGTCGCCGCCGCCGTCGACGGTGATGGAGACGGAACTGCCAGGCGCCGCTGCGGTGAAGAGCGCGCCGGTGCTGCTGTACGTGCCGGGGAAGACGATGGGCGCCGGGTCGTCGCCGCCGTCGACGGCGGCGGCGTCGATGGTCGCCGTGACGACGTTGGTGCCGCTCTTGGCCACGGTGACGGTGACGGGGGCGGTCGTCGTCGGGGCGTTCTGGAACGCCAGCGTCGCGGTGCCGCGGTACGTGCCGGTGTAGTCGTCGATGTTGAATGAGTCGCTGTTGCTGTCGCACGCCGAGAGCGCGAGCAGGGCGACGAGCGGGAGAAGGGCGAAGCGCGAGAGACGGGACATGGGGGGAGGCCGGTGGCCGGTAATTGAACACCGTTCAAATTCCCCGCTCGCCCTCCGGTTCCCGGGGTTCGGTTCAGGCGGCCATCGCCCCGGCGAGCGTCGCCCCGGCGAGCGTCGTCCGGGCGAGGAAGCGGCCGCGGAGCGTGGCACTCGTCGCCGCCGTGACCTCGACGGTCGCGTAGTCGCCGGCGTCGAGCGGCGCCTCGAAGGCGGGCGTCTCGGGGCGGTCGAAGACGACCATCCGGTTGCCGTCCGTCCGCCCGCAGAGCTGCGCCTCGGAGCGCTTCGAGCGGCCCTCGACCAGGACCGTCTCGCGGCGGCCGACCTGGGCCGTGTTGCGCGCGAGGCTCGTCGCGTTCTGGCGCGTGATGATCTCCGCGAGGCGCGCCTTCTTGACG
This sequence comes from Rhodothermales bacterium, assembly GCA_038243565.1. Classification (GTDB taxonomy): domain Bacteria; phylum Bacteroidota; class Rhodothermia; order Rhodothermales; family Rubricoccaceae; genus DASVSE01. The sequence continues at coordinate 12,108 of JBBSQZ010000034.1, forward strand.
GCCTCGGGCACGTCGTCGGCGAGCTTGCGCGCGGCGTAGGTGTCCGGCCGCTCGGAGTAGGCGAACATGAACGCCGAGTCGTAGCCGACGGCGTCCATGAGCGAGAGCGTGTCCGCGTGCTCGGCGTCCGTCTCGCCGCAGAAGCCGGCGATGATGTCGGTCGAGAGAGCGAGGTCCGGGACGACCGAGCGGGCGCGGTCGATGAGCTCGAGGTAGGCGTCGCGGCTGTAGGTGCGGCGCATCCGCTGGAGGACGTCCGTGTTGCCGTGCTGGACCGGCAGGTGGATGAAGTTGGTGACGGTCGGGCGCTCGCGGTGGACGTGCAGGAGCGCGTCCGAGCAGTCCTTCGGGTGCGACGTCGAATAGCGGATGCGGAGCTCCGGGCTGAGCAGCGAGATGCGGTAGAGCAGCTCGGCGAAGTCCACGTCCGCGCCGTCCTGGCTCGCGCGGTACGAGTTCACGTTCTGCCCGAGGACGGTCACCTCCTTGTAGCCCGTGTCGATGAGCGTGCGGACCTCGTCGAGGACGGACGCCGCGGGGCGCGAGCGCTCGCGGCCGCGCGTGAACGGCACGACGCAGAAGGCGCACATGTTGTCGCAGCCGCGCATGATGGACACGAACGCCGAGACGCCGTTGGCGGCGAACCGGACGGGCGCGAGGTCGGCGTACGTCTCCTCGCGCGAGAGCTGCACGTTGACGGCCGCCTGCCCGGTCTCGTGCGTCGCCGAGAGCAGGCGCGGCAGGTCGCGGTAGGCGTCCGGCCCGGCGACGACGTCGACGAGCTTTTCCTGGTCGAGGAGCTTCGTCCGCAGGCGCTCGGCCATGCAGCCGAGGACCCCGATGGTGAGGTCCGGCTCGCGGGCGGCGAGGCGCGCCGTCTTGCGCGCGCGGAGCGTCCCGAGGCGCGCGCGCACGCGGTCCTCGGCCTTCTCGCGGATGGCGCACGTGTTGATGAGCACCACGTCCGCCTCGGCGTCGGTCGCGGCGAGCGCGTAGCCCTCGGCCTGCAGGATCGCGGCGACGACCTCGGAGTCGGCGACGTTCATCTGGCAGCCGTACGTCTCGATGTAGACGCGCCGCGCGCCGGGCGCGCCGTCACGAGGCGCCGCGGCGTGCGGGCGGTCGTCGGTGCGCGCGTCGGGCGCGGACGAGACGGGGGCGACGGCATCGTCGTCGAGGATGAGGAGGTCGGTGATGGGCTGCATCGGGGCGCGGGCTGGACGCGGGCAAGCTAGCGGTTCGGACCCGCGATCTGTGTGACCGCCAGGGTGAGAGAGTTTGGAGTCTGAAGAGGGCGGGCGCGGTGCTGAACCAGATCATCCTCTCCAAACCGCATTCTCTTCAAAGTCCAAACTGTGAGGCCACACGCGTCTCGACGCGCCCACTCCTTCCTCCTCTCCAAACTGCCTTTCCCAAACGCGCCGCCGCCCCGGCTGAACCCATGAGTGGGCCAGCCGGGGCGGCAGGGTCGGGCAGAAAGAGGGGACCCGAGAGAGACAGGCTAAATCAGAAAAGCAACCGAGACGGGAAAGGCAGGCGCGCGGGGAGAAAGGAAGGGGGCGCGCGCCGAAGGGGCGCCGGCTCGAGGCCGGCAGGCAGTCACTGCCTAGAAAAGCATGAGGCTCAGGGCGGCGGCCGACAGGACCCCGAGGCGCAGGAAGAGCGACGTCGGGTTGAGGCGGGCAGCGGAGAGAGCGGACATGGCAGTCGGGAGGCAGTGACGTGCCAGAGGTCCTGCATGCTCCGTGCCGACTCCGCATTCCTGACGATTTGCGCGGTCTCCATCCGGCGTTCCCCGACGCTTCCAGAAGAGGCTCAGGAATCCCCCGAGGCGCCCTGCCGTTCCGTCCGCGCTGCATTCGGCGCGTCTGACACGCATGTCAGGCCCTGCTCTGCCGTTCCGTCGTGCCCCGCCCGGCGCGGAGGGCGTACTTGCCGACCATGTCGAACTCGAGGTTGACGGGCCGACCGGCCGCCCACGTGCCGGCCGTCGTCTTGTCCCAGGTGTGCGGGATGATGGCCAGCGTGAGCGTCGGGCGTCCCGGATCGGAGTCGTCCAGCCGCGCGACCGTCAGCGAGATGCCGTCGACGCAGAGGCTGCCGCGCGGGATGACGAGGGCGGCGTGCTCAGGCGGATAGGCGACGGTGACGAGGTGCGAGTCGGCGAGCGCCTCGACGTGCGCGATCTCGCCCGTCGTGTCCACGTGGCCCTGCACGAGGTGGCCGTCGAGGCGCCCGCCGAGGTGCACGGCGCGCTCGACGTTGACGCCCTGCCCCGCGGCGAGGCGCCCGAGCGTCGTCTTGGACAGCGTCTCCTCGACGGCGACGGCCTCGAACGCCTCGGCATCTTTCTGGACGACCGTCAGGCAGACGCCCGCCACGGCGACGCTCTCGTCGACCTCGAGCTCCGGGGCGAACGAGCAGGCGAGGCGCAGGCGGCGGCCGCCTTCGAGCGGCGTCACGGCCGCGACGCGCGCGACCTCTTCAACGATTCCGGTGAACATCGGGGGACTGGGAAGCGGGAACTGGGGACTTACGGAGACGGGCGCCACGCGCTCAGCAGCGCGTCGGGGCCGATGGTCTCCCACGCGGGCCGGTCGAAGGCGAGCGCCTCGGCCATCGCGTCGACGCCGAGCGCGCGGACGGCGGGCGTTCCGGCGCCGACGAGCTTCGGCGCGACGAACCACCGCAGGCGGTCCACGAGGCGCGCGCGCAGCAGCGCCGTCGCCAGGCCGGGGCCGGCCTCGACGAAGACGGACTGCACGAGGCGCCGGCCGCCGGGCGTCTCGCTGCTGCCCAAGCGGTCGAGGAGGGCGCCGAGGTCGAGGTGGCCGCCGCGTTCGGGAATGGTCCAGACGGCGCCGCCGGCATCGTGGAGCGCTTTGGCATAGGAAGGCGTCGCGTCCGGCGCGGTGACGGCGAGCGTCGGCAGGCCGTCGGTGAAGAGGCGGAGCTCCGCCGGGAGCGCGCCCGCGCGGTCGAGGACGATCCGGAGCGGGCCCTGAGCGCCCGGCGCGAGCGCCGCGTCGCGGACCGTCAGCGCGGGGTCGTCGGCGAGCGCCGTGCCGGCGCCGACGAGGATGGCACCGGTTTCGGCGCGCCAGGCGTGGACGCGCGCGCGCGCCTCCGGCCCGGTGATCCACCGGCTGTCCCCGGTGTGCGTCGCCACCTGCCCGTCCAGCGTCGCGGCGACTTTCAGCGTCACGAGCGGGCGGCCTGTCGCGGTGTGCGTGAGGAAGGCGGCGTTGAGGTCTCGCGCCTCGGTCTCGCGCACGCCGACCTCGACCGGGATGCCGGCGTCGCGGATGCGCCCGATCCCGCGCCCGGCGACGGCCGGAAACGAATCCTCGTGGGCGACGACGACGCGCGCGAAGCCGGTGTCCACGACGAGGTCGGCGCAGGGCGGCGTCCGGCCCCAGTGGCTGCACGGCTCGAGCGTGACCACGAGCGTCGCCTCGGCGAGGCGTGCGCCGAAACCGTGGCGCTCAGCGTCGCGGACGGCCCAGACCTCGGCGTGCGGCCCGCCGGCCTGCCCGTGCCAGCCCTCGCCCCAGGCGTCGCCGTCCGGACCGAGAATCACGGCGCCGACGAGCGGGTTCGGCGACGCGGCGCCGGCGGCGCGCGCGGCCAGCGCGAGGGCGCGGTCCATGGCCTGCTCGGTCGTCATAGCTCCTCGGTCCCCTGGGGCGGCGTCTCGAGGCCCCACTGCTCGAAGTAGAACCGGGCCTCGCCGCGGACGTGCGGCACGACGAAGCGGCGCACGCCGGCCGGCGCCGGACATGCGCGGAACGCCGCGACGAGGCTCGCCCGCAGCGGACTCCGCGCGTCGATTGACCAGTCGGTACCGTCGTGCGCCGGCACCGGCCGCAGGACCGCGGCGCCCGGGTCGGCCATGAGGAACGTCCGGAGCGCCTGCGCCGAGAGCGCGGCGTCGCCGAGCGCGATCGTCGCGAGGATGTCGGCCGGGACCGGGCCGGGGGCGAGCGCGAGCAGGAGCGTCCCGGTCGGGTTTCTGAGCGCGTCGCGCGCCTCGCGGTCGAGGATGCCCTCGGCGCGGCCGCCGGCCGAGAGGCGCGTCCACGTCCGGTCTTTGGCCCACGCGAGGAGCGGCTCGGTGAACGCGTCCGACGCGTCGAGCGCCGTCAGGCCGACGCGCGGACGGCCGTCGCTGAGGTGCGTCCCGGCGAGGTAGGCGCGAGCGACCGGCGAGACGGGTGCGCGGAGGCGCTCGAGGAACGCCTCGGCCGAGGCGTCGGCCGGCCGCTCGGCGGCGCCGGGCGGCGAGCCGCCAGCGGGCGCGGCGGGGTCTTCGACGAACACTTTGACGACGTCCATGCGGCGTCTATCGCGCGCGGCGCCTCGGCGTTCCATCGGCGGGAGCCCGAGCCGGCCACGCGTCGTAGGCCGCTGCTCCCGACGACCGGATTCCTCCACCATGAAGGCTCTCACGTCCGCCCTCACCTGGATCGCTATCGCGGCGATCGTGCTCGTGGCGCTGCCCGTGATGGCCGTCGTGCGGCTGTTCGACCGCGACCCGGCGCGCTACGCCACGGGCCGCACGTTCCGCTGGTTCGGCGGCCAGGTGACGCGCGTCAACCCGGCGTGGACCGTCCGCATCTCGGGCGAGATGCCGGCCGACCCGCGGCGCCCGTTCGTCGTCGTGAGCAACCACCAGTCCAACGCGGACATCCCGCTGATCTCGCGGCTGCCGTGGGAGATGAAGTGGGTCGCGAAGAAGGCGCTCTTCGACGTGCCCGTCCTCGGCTGGGAGATGACGCTCGCGGGCGACATCTCGGTCGACCGCGGCGACACGGAGAGCCGCGCGCGCGTGCTCGGCCGCGCCCGCGCCGCGCTCGCGAAGCGCTGCTCGGTGATGTTCTTCGCCGAGGGCACGCGCAGCCGCGACGGCCGCCTCAAGGCGTTCCAGGACGGCGCCTTCCGCCTCGCGATCGAGACGCAGACGCCCATCCTGCCGCTCGCCGTCGACGGCACGATGAACGCGCTGCCGGCGCAGGGCTGGATCTTCAGCCCCGCCACATGCCGCCTCCACGTCTTCCCGCCCGTTCCGACGCTGGGCCTGACCGTAGACGACGTGGCGGACCTTCGCGGGCGCGTCCGCGCGGTCATCGCGGAGCAGGTCGCGGCGTGGCGCGGCGTGCCCGTCGACGAGGTCGATGCGCTCGTCGGGGCGCTCGCCGCGGCGCCGGAGCGCTGACTGCTCGAAGACAAGTCGAAGAGCGCGTCAGCGTCAGAGGGCGGGTTGAAGCAGCGACGCGGCTGCGTATCTTGTGCCTCCCGCTGCGGCGGGGACGCTGCCCGATAGCTCAATTGGCAGAGCGCCAG
>JBBSQZ010000035.1:0-17207 GCA_038243565.1 Rhodothermales bacterium
CGCGTTGACGTCCGTCGGCGCGCCGTGCGTGGCCCACCGCGTGTGGCCCATCCCGACGGTCCCGTGGAGCGGGTTCGCCTCGAGCATCCGGGCGAGGCCGTCGACCTTGCCTTCCTTCTTTCGGACCGACAGGTCGCCGTTCACGATGGCGATGCCGGCCGAGTCGTAGCCGCGGTACTCGAGGCGGCGCAGGCCGCTCACGAGCAGGTCCGCCGCTTCGCGCTTGCCGATGTATCCAACGATGCCGCACATAGAACGAGGGGATAGAGAGTCAGAAGGGGGTCAACATAGAGATGCCCGGGCACGCGTGGGCACCCAGGCGGTTTGAAAACGCGGCGCACGGCCTGATTCGCGCCCGCCGGGCGCAGTGTATCACGCCGCGAGCGTCGCGAGGCGCGCAGCCGGCGGCCCGGTGGCGACGGTCCGGTCCACGGCCTCGGCGACGCGGCGGACCTGCACCATGAGGTCCGCGAAGGCGTCAAAGTAGAGCGACTGCGGGCCGTCGGAGAGCGCGGACGGCGGGTCCGGGTGCGTCTCGATCATCAGGCCGTCGGCGCCGGCGGCGACGGCGGCGCGCGCCATCGGCATGATCTTGTCCCGCAGGCCGACGCCGTGGCTCGGGTCCACGACGATGGGCAGGTGGCTGAGCTTGCGGACGACCGGCACGGCCGAGAGGTCCAGCGTGTTGCGCGTCGCCGTCTCGAAGGTCCGGATGCCGCGCTCGCAGAGGATGACGTTCGGGTTGCCCTCGGCGAGGACGTACTCCGCGCTCATCAGCCACTCCTCGATGGTGGCGGCCAATCCGCGCTTGAGGAAGACCGGCAGGCCGACCGACCCGATGTCGCGGAGCAGCGAGAAGTTCTGCATGTTGCGCGCGCCGATCTGGAAGACGTGCGCGTACTTCGCCACGACGTCGATCTGGTCCTGCGCCATGACCTCGGTGATGACCTTGAGGCCGTGGCGGTCGGCGGCGTCGCGCATGATCCGGAGGCCCTCCTCGCCCATGCCCTGGAAGGCGTACGGGCTGCTCCGCGGCTTGAAGGCGCCGCCGCGCAGGATCCGCGCGCCGGCGGTCGCCACGGCCGCAGCCGACGCCTCGATCTGCTCCTCGGATTCCACCGAGCACGGCCCGGCCATCACGACGACCTCGGGCCCGCCGACCGGCACGCCGTCCACGTCCACGACCGTGTCCTCGGGGTGCCACGTGCGGCTGGCGAACTTGTACGGGCTCGTCACGCGAAACACGTCCTTGACGCCGTCGAGCGTGCGGATGTGGCGCACGTCGAAGTCCGGCTTGACGCCGAGCGCGCCGAAGACGGTCTGCTGCACGCCGGTGAGGCGGTGGACGCCGAAGCCGTAGCTGTCGAGGCGCTCGACGACGCCCTCGTAGTCGGCCTCGGAGGCGCCGGGTTCCATGACGACGACCATGTCGGACATCGGGTTGGCTGTGGTTCCCGGAACGTACGCGGCGGCTTCGCGCGCGGTTGTTCGTTCACCGCGGATTGGCAGAGGGTGGAAGGGTGGAGAGGTGGAAGGGGAAATTCAACCCTTCAACCCTTCCACCAGCCTCCCGCCGTCGAGGCGCAGCGTGCGGTCCGCGAGCTCGGCCAGCGCGGGGTTGTGCGTCACGATCACGAACGCCTGCTCGTCGGTGTGCGAGAGGCGCCGCAGCTCGTCGTGGAGCCGGCCCGCGGTGGCGACGTCGAGGTTGCCCGTCGGCTCGTCCATGAGCACGAGGCCGGGCCGGTTCATCAGCGCCCTGGCCACGGCGACGCGCTGCTGCTCGCCGCCCGACATCTGGCTCGGCCGGTGCCCGAGGCGCTCGCCCAGGCCGAGCCCGACGAGGAGCGCCTCGGCGCGCGCGCGCATCTCCGGCCCGCTCTGCTTCGCGATGAGCGCCGGCATCTCGACGTTCTCGAGCGCCGTGAACTCGGGCAGCAGGTGGTGGAACTGGAAGACGAAGCCGATGGAGGTGTTGCGGAACGCCGCGAGCGCCTCGTCCGAGCGGCCGAACACGTCCTCGCCGCGGAAGCGGACCGTGCCCTCCGTCGGCCGGTCCAGCGTGCCGAGCAGGTGCAGCAGCGTGCTCTTGCCCGTCCCGCTCTCGCCGACGACGGCGACCATCTCGCCGGCTCGGATCTCGACGTCGAGGTCCTGCAACACGGTCAGCGGCCCCGCGGCCGTCGGGTAGCTCTTCCCGAGCCCCCGCGCCTCGACCAGCACCGGCCGCAGCACGGCGCCGGCCGGTTCAGTCCCCAGTTCCCGGTCCCCAGTCCCCATCATTCTGGCCTCTCGATGCCATAGTCCTTCATCTTCGTGTAGAGGTGCGAGCGCTGCACGCCGATGGCCTCGGCCGTCGCCGAGACGTTCCAGTCGGACTCGTCGAGCTTGCGGGCGATAAAGAGCGCCTCGGCCTCGTCGCGGAAGGCGAAGAGCGTCTCGTGGCGGTCGATGAGGCCGGCGACGGGGTCTTGTCCCGGCCCGCCGGGGCGCACGAAGAGGTCCACGTCGGCCGCCGTGATGTGGTCGCCGTCGGAGAGGATGAGCAGGCGCTCGACGACGTTGCGGAGCTCGCGGACGTTGCCGCGCCAGTCCAGCTTCTGGAGCGCGTCGAGGGCGTCGGGCGTGAAGTCCTTGTCGCCCAGGCCGTTGCGCCGCGTGACCTGCGCGAGGATGAAGCGCGCGATGTCCGGGATGTCCTGCCGGCGCTCGCGCAGCGGCGGCACGTGGACGAGGATGACCGAGAGGCGGTGGTAGAGGTCCTCGCGGAAGCGGTGCTCGTCGACCTGCGCGAGCAGGTCGCGGTTGGTCGCCGCCACGACGCGGACGTCGACCGGGATCGAGCGGTCGCCGCCGACGCGCGTGATGCGGCTCTCCTGGAGCGCGCGCAGCACCTTGGCCTGCGCGTCCAGGCTCATGTCGCCGATCTCGTCGAGGAAGAGCGTCCCGCCGTCGGCCTGCTCGAACTTGCCGACGCGCTGCTTCGTCGCCCCGGTGAAGGCGCCCTTCTCGTGGCCGAAGAGCTCGGACTCGATCAGCTCGCCCGGGATCGCGGCGCAGTTGACCTCGACGAGCGGCCCGTCGGCGCGCGTGGACTGCGCGTGGAGGTGCCGGGCGACGAGCTCCTTGCCCGTGCCGGGCTCGCCCGTGATGAGGATCCGGGCCTCGGTCGGCGCGACGCGCGCGACGGTCGCCTTGATGCGCCCGATGGCCGGGCTGTCGCCGACGATCGGCGTGAGCGCCGTCCGGGCGTCGTCGCGGACGACCTGCTTCAGGCGGACGTTCTCGACCTGGAGCTGCCCGCGCGAGAGCGCGCCGCGGACGGTGACGAGGAGCCGGTTGAGGTCCGGCGGCTTCTCGAGGAAGTCGACGGCGCCGAGCTGCGTCGCCTCGACGGCTGTCTCGACCGTCCCGTGGCCCGAGATCATCACGACCGGGACGGTGGACTCGGCGTCGTGGAGGGCTTTGAGGACCTCCATGCCGTCCCGCTTCGGCATCTTGATGTCGAGCAGGACGAGGTCGATGCCGCCGGCGGTCGCCTTGGCGAGCGCCTCGTCGCCGTCGGCCGCCTCCTCGACGGCGTAGCCCTCAAAGTCGAGGATCTCGCGGAGCGCGCGCCGGATGGCGGGCTCGTCGTCGGCGATGAGAACGGTCGGCATGGGCTCGGGGGACGGGCCGGCAAAGGTAGCGCCACGGCCGGTGCGCCCGCTGCCTCGACGCGGCGCGCTCCCGCTTGCAAGCGGGAGCCAACCGGAGCCGGCCCACGTATGGCCAGAGGCCGGAGCTTCCTTCGCCTCTCGTTCACGATCCACCACTGGCATGCCCGACCCGTTCGTCCCCGCCGGCCCGATGCGGGTCAACCCGATCTACGACGGCCGCCCCACTGCCGACCCGTTCTCCGGCCCCCGGCCGAACGGCCGGGTCACGCTGGACTCGAGCGCCGACATGTTCGCGTTCGTGAACCAGGGGGCGAGCGCTGCGCCCGACCGCGGCCCGTACTCGCTGACGCCCGCGCAGATGACGCGCGGAGGGAAGACCGAGAAAATCGTCCTCGTCGGCATCAACGGGACGCACCTCCCGTGGGCCGACCAGGCCCATCAGAGCACGGGATTCATGACGGACCTCCGGGCCGGGCTCGGGTTCGAGAATGCCTACGTCCGCTCCGTCAAGGCGGACCTCATGGCGCTCCCACCGGGCACCAAGCTCGTCATTGCCGGCCACAGCCTCGGCGGCATCGTCGCGCAGGAGCTCGCGGCAGACCCGGACATCCGAGCCAGGCACGAGGTCCTGAACACGGTCTCCTTCGGGTCTCCTGCACTCAAGCCCAACTGCCAGGAAGGCGCCGTCCACCGCCTCGTCGACGCGCACGACCCGATCCCGCTGCTGAGCTGGGACGGCATCAAGAGCGAGGTGGGCGCCCGGGCGGAGGGCGCCCAGCAGGGTGGCCAGGCCGCCCTCGACCGGTCACTCAGCATCGCGCGGGAGGGCGGCCTGCCAGCCATCTTCAGCCGCAGGATGATCGAATCCATCCTCCAGACGCCGGACGACGTCGTGAGCGGCGCGCTCGGCGCGACGAAAAACGCGGTCACGGCCACCATGACCACGCGCGATGCCAACATGCGGCAGAGCAGCACCGACGTCCCGGGCCCCGCCGGGTACCTGTCGATGAGCGCGCACACGCAGAGCTACGCCGATCCCAAGACGTGGGGCGGAATCACGGCGCTCGGCGAGGGCTACTCGAAGGCGACGCGGGCGACGATCACGTTCAAGGAGAGCGACGTGGGATGGCGCATGACGGAGCCCGTGCTCACCGAGAAGGGCTGGAATCTCCCGCTTCTCAAGTGGCTGCGCCCGATCCTCTCCAACGTCGCCCCCTCCCAGACAGACCCGGACGGGCCTCTAAACGCTCAGTCGGGCACGCGCTTCGCTGGCGGTGCTCCCGGGGACGCCGCCGTCGAGGGCGAGAAGGTTCGGGCGGCGATGGCGATGGTCCTCCGGACGGACGCCGGGCTCCCTGAGGCGACCACGCTTGCAGGCACGCGGCCCGAGCAGCTCGCGGCCGTCCGTGAGGTCATGGCCGGCCGAGGCGCGGCGGTGACGCCGGAGCAGGCGGCGGCCGTGCTGGACCTCGCCGAGACGCTCGGCCCGGAGCATCTCATGGCGGCCAGTCCCCGGCATGCCGCTGCAGGCGGGCTCGGCGTGGAGGCGGGCCCCACGCGGCTCGCCCAGTCCGAACGGCCGGCGCCCGAGACGGGCCCGTCGGTCTAGCCGCCGCCCCCGGCCTCCTACTGCGCCGGCGCTCTACTGCGCCGGCGCCGCGGTGACGCCCGGCGGGAGCATGATCGTCTGCGGTGCGGCGGCGGCCGTCGTGTCGCGGGCGGGCGCCGGCTGGATCGTGCCCGTCGCCGTGCCGACGGCGTTGGCCGTGGCCATCAGGCGGCCGAGCTCGACCTGCGCCGTCTGCACCTCAGGCGCGTCCTTGTAGTCGTCGAGGATGGTCTGGAGCGAGGCCGTCGCCTGGTCCATCTGGTTCGCGGCGGCATGGGCGCGGGCGGCGTCGAGGAGGTAGCCCGGGGCTGAGGCCAGCGTCGGGTCCGCGGCGGCGGCCTGGTCGTAGAGCGCGGCGGCGGCGGCGGCGGCGCCCTTGGACTCCGTGATCGCGGCGCGGCCGGCGAGGGCCGACGCCTTGAAGAGGCCCTCGCCGTCGTAGGCCTCGTACTTGGCGAGCGCCTCGTCCGTCTTGCCGAGCTGGAACAGCGCGTCGGCGGCGAGGAACGTGGCCTGCTGGCCCGTCGGCGTCGAGCCGTAGGTGTCGGCGATCTCGAGCAGGCCCGGCGCGCCGTCGGTGCCGTCGAGCGCGACCTGCCAGTTGCCGGCCTGGTAGTCGTTGAGGACGGCGCCGAGGAGCTGCTGGGCCTCCGCGGAGCGGTTCGCCTGGTACGCGCGGTAGCCCACGACGGCGGCGATGATCACGACGAGCGCGATGACCGTGGCGATGACGGCCGTGCGGTGCTCCTCGAAGAAGGCCTCGCCCTCGACGACGGCCGTCTGGAGCCCGTCCTCGCGGAGGGCGTGGCGGCGCGAGGCGTGCGGCTTGGGCGGGTTGATCTGAGCCATCGGGAGCGGTCGGGCGGGGGTCGGAGTCGCGTGAGCGCGACGCGCGGGCACAGGCGGCGCGCGGCGCGGAGCCGACGAAGGTAGCGGCCCGAGGGCCCCTGCGGCAACGCGGAGCGCCGCGGCCGGCGCGCTGCGGCGCGGCCGCGGGCGCATTTGCGCCGGTTTTCACCGAAGGAGGCCGGCCCGGCACGGAGCGCGCCCCTAACCTGCCCGCTCCCCTCCCCCACTTCGCACGCGCTCGTCATGGCACTCACCATCGGGATCAACGGCTTCGGCCGCATCGGCCGCCTCGTCCTTCGCTCCATCCTGGAGCGCAAGGCCGCCGGCCACGGCGCCGACATCGACGTCGTCGCCGTCAACGACCTCACCGACGCAGCGACGCTCGCGCACCTGCTCAAGTACGACTCGGTCCACGGCGTCCTCAAGGAGGACGTCCGCGTCGAGGGCGACTCGATCGTCGTCGGCGGCGACTCGTTCAAGGTTTTCTCCGAGCGCGACCCCGCCAACCTGCCGTGGGGCGACCTGGGCTGCGACGTCGTCATCGAGTCGACGGGCCACTTCACGGACGCCGCCGGCGCGGGCAAGCACCTCGAGGCCGGCGCGAAGAAGGTCGTCATCTCGGCGCCCGCCAAGGGCGGCATCAAGACGGTCGTGATCGGCGTCAACGACGACACGCTCGACGGGTCCGAGACGATCGTCTCGAACGCGTCCTGCACGACGAACTGCCTCGCCCCGATGGTGAAGGTCCTCGACGACGCCTTCGGCGTCGAGAAGGGCATCATGACGACGATCCACGCCTACACGGCGGACCAGAACCTCCAGGACGCGCCGCACAAGGACCTCCGCCGCGCCCGCGCCGCCGCCCTCTCGATCGTCCCCACGACGACCGGCGCCGCCAAGGCCGTCGGCCTCGTCCTGCCCGAGCTCGCCGGCAGGCTCGACGGCTTCGCCCTGCGCGTCCCGATCCCCGACGGCTCGCTGACGGACCTCACCGCCATCCTCACGAAGGAGGCGACGGTGGACGAGATCAACGCCGCCTTCCGCACCGCGGCCGACGGCCCGATGAAGGGCATCCTCGAGTACTCGGACGCGCCGATCGTCTCGACGGACATCGTCCACAACGCGCACTCCTGCATCTTCGACGCCCCGCTGACGATGGCGCAGGGCACGCAGGTCAAGGTCGTCGGCTGGTACGACAACGAGTGGGGCTACGCGAACCGGACGGTCGACCTCGTGAGCCTGCTGATGAAGTAAGGGAACTGGGGAATGGGGACTGGGGACTGGCGACTGCTCTCACCGGGCAGGCCGGATCTGCCAGTCCCCATTTCCTATTCCCCATGCCCCCTTCCCCATGCATTCTCTTTCCGACCTCGACCTCGCCGGCCGCCGCGTGCTCGTCCGCGTGGACTTCAACGTCCCGATGGCCGATGGCGCGATCACGGACGACACGCGCATCCGCGCCGCGGTCCCGACCATCGAGGCGATCCTGGCCGCGGGCGGGACGCCGGTCCTGATGTCGCACCTCGGCCGGCCCAAAGGCGCGCCCGACCCGGCGACCTCGCTCCGGCCCGTCGCCGAGCATCTCGACGCGCTCCTCGAGGCGCCCGTGGTGTTCTGCACCGAGACCGTCGGCCCGGCCGCCGAAGCGTGCATTGCGGACGCGCCCGCGGGCAGCGTCGTGCTGCTCGAGAACACGCGCTTCCTGCCCGGCGAGACGGCCAACGACCCCGCCCTCGCGGACCAGATGGCGCGCCTCGGCGACGTGTTCGTGTCCGACGCCTTCGGCTCGGTCCACCGCGCGCACGCGTCCACCGAGGGCGTCGCGCACCGGCTGCCGCACGCGGCAGGCCTGCTCCTCGCCCGCGAGGTCGAGTTCCTCACGAAGGCGCTGGACGCACCCGAGCGGCCGTTCGTCGCCGTCCTCGGCGGCGCCAAGGTGTCGGACAAGATCGGGGTCATCGAGGCGCTCGCACCGAAAGTGGACCGGCTCCTCGTCGGCGGCGCGATGGCCTACACGTTCCTCAAGGCGCAGGGCCACAGCGTCGGCACGTCGATGGTCGAGGACGACCGGCTGGACGAGGCGCGCGACCTGCTCGCCCGCTTCCCGGACACGATCCTGCTCCCGTCCGACCACGTCACGGCCGACCGCTTCGCGGCGGACGCGGACGTGACGACTGTCTCGGGCGACATCCCGGACGGCCGGATGGGCCTCGACGTCGGCCCCGAAACGCAGGCGCGCTACGCCGAGGCGGTCCGCGGCGCGAAGACGGTCGTCTGGAACGGCCCGATGGGCGTCTTCGAGATGGCCCCGTTTGCGGCGGGCACGCTCGCCGTCGCCCACGCCATGGCCGACGTGACCGAGGCGGGCGCCCTCACCGTCGTCGGCGGCGGCGACTCGGTGGCCGCCATCGAGCAGGCCGGCCTCGCCGACGCCGTCACGCACGTCTCGACGGGCGGCGGCGCGATGCTCGAGTTCATGGAGGGCCAGACGCTCCCCGGCCTCGCCGCGCTGGACTGACGGAGGGCGGAAGGCAGAGGGCGGAATCACGCACGGTCCTCCTTCTGTGTCATCCCGGCCCCCGAGCCGAGATCTCCTGGACGGTGGACCGTGCTCAACTGATCACGCCTCGCGCCGACTACCATCGAGGAGGTCCCGGATCAAGTGGGCTGCGCCGTCCTTCGGATCGGGATGACATATTTGGTTGTCTGTGACAGGTATGGTGAGCGGCGCACGTTTGGAACATTCTGAGGTGCGCCACGCCAAGTCCGCCAAGTCCGCCAAGTCCGCCTTCCGCCTTCCGCCTTCCGCCTTCGCCGTGCCCCCGATCCTCGCCCGCTACCTCGACCGCGCCGTGCTGCTGAGCGCCGGCGAGACGGCGATCCGCATCGCGATCACGGTCGGCCTCGCGCTCGCCGTGCTCGGGCTCGTCAAGCGCGTGAAGCGGCGGTGGGCCGACACGGCGAATGCGAGCGACAACCTCGCGCACCGCACGCGCGTGCTGACGCTCGCGGACCTCATGGGCTCGGTCGCGCGGTACGCCGTGTGGACGCTCGCCGGCGTGACGGTCCTGTCGGAGATCGGCTTCGAGATCGGGCCGCTGCTCGCCTCGGCCGGCGTCGCGGGCCTCGCCGTCGGCTTCGGCGCGCAGACGCTCGTCAAGGACGTCATCTCGGGCTTCTTCCTGCTCTTCGACAACACGATCGGCTCGGGCGACCTCATCACGTTCAACGGCCACACCGGGACCGTCGAGTACGTCGGCCTGCGGCTCATCAAGGCGCGGACGTTCGACGGCGAGGTGCTCATGATCCCGGCCGGTGAGCTCCGCGTGTTCGGCAACAAGTCGCTCGGCTTCGCCCGCGTCATCGTCACCGTCGGGCTGAGCTACGAGCAGGACGTCGAGCGCTCGCTGAAGGTGCTCGGCGAGGTGGCGACGACATGGGCGGCGACCGATGCCGCGAAGGCCGTCCTGCTGGAAGAGGAGCCGCAGGTGCAGGGCGTGCTCGCCCTCGGCGAGTCGTCTGTCGATGCCCGCGTGATCGCGAAGGTGCGCCCCGGCGAGCAGTTCGAGGCCGAGCGCACGCTGCGGCGGCTCATCAAGGAGCGCTTCGACGCCGACGGCATCGACATCCCGTTCCCGCGGCGGACCGTCTACGTCCGCTCCGAACCCGGCACGCCGCCCGATGCAGCCGCGAGCGCCGCGGCGGGGGCGAGCTAGCGGAGCCCCGCACGCCCCGGCGCGTTCCGCCTGGCCATCACCGACGATCCGATGCGCCAGGTCTGGATTCCCAAAACGGGCGGCCCCGAGGTCCTCGAGGTCCGCGAGGCGACGACGCCCGCACCCGCCGCCGGCGAGGTCCTCATCGCCGTCGAGGCGGCCGGCGTCAACTTCGCCGACGTGCTCGCCCGGCAGGGCATCTATCCGGACGCGCCGCCGCTGCCGGCCGTCGTCGGCTACGAGGTCGGCGGGACCGTCGCGGCCGTCGGGCCGGGCGTCGAGGCGTTCCACGAGGGCGACGCGGTGCTCGCGCTGACGCGCTTCGGCGGCTACAGCTCGCACGTCGTCGTGCCCGAGATCGCCGTGTTCAGGCGGCCGGACGGGATGAGCGCGGAGGTCGGCGCCGCGATCCCGGTCAACTACCTCACCGCGTTCCAGATGATGGTCGTGATGGGCAGCGTGCGGCCGGCCGAGGACGTGGGCCGGCGCGTGCGCGTGCTCGTCCATGGCGCCTCGGGCGGCGTCGGGACGGCCTGCGCGGACCTCGGGAAGCTCTACGGCGCCGAGCTGTTCGGCACCGCCTCGCCGGGCAAGCACGACTACGTCCGCGAGCGCGGCTACGACCATGCCATCGACTACCGCAACCGCGACTTCGTGGACGTCGTCCGGCAACTCACGGACGGCGAGGGCGTGGACCTCGTGCTCGACGCCATCGGCGGGCGCCACTGGGGCCGCAGCCTGGACGCGCTTGCGCCGTCGGGGCGCCTCGTCGTCTACGGCGTCTCGTCGGCCGCCGGCAACGGGAAGCTCGGGCTGGCGAAGGCCGTCCTCGGCGCGCCGCACCTGCGCTCCAACCCGTTCGCGCTGATGAGCGCCAACAAAGGCGTCCTCGGCGTCAACATGGGGCACCTGTGGCACGCGCAGGACCGCGTCGCCGCGTGGGCGAACCGTCTTCTCGAGCTGTGGACGGACGGCGCGATCCGCCCGCACGTGGACCGCGTGTTTCCGTTCGAGGACGCCGCCGGCGCGCACCGCCACCTCGAGGGCCGCAGCAACGTCGGCAAGACGCTGCTGCGGCCGTGACGATCAGCGAACGACCGTGACGGTCCGCACCGCGCGTCCTGCCGCGGACTCGAGGACGACGGCGTAGACGCCGGCCGCAATGGCCCGCGTGTCGAGGCGCACGCGCTGCTCGCCCGCCTCGAGGCGCACGTCCACCACGCTCCGGCCGAGGACGTCGACGAGGCGCAGGCGGCCGGCTGTGGGCAGCGACACCGGGACGGCCAGCGCCGCGGTTGCGGGGTTCGGCTGTGGGCTCCCGAGGGCGAGCGCCTCGGCGCGCGTCGGCGCGTCGTCGGCGGCCGTCGGGAGGAGCGTGCCGGCATCGTAGGCTGCCTGCACGGCGTCGCTCGCCGCGCGGAGGGCGGTGATCGAGTCGAGGTGGTCGGCGCCCTGCGCGAAGACGATGGCGAGGTCGACGGTACGCGCCTCGCCCGGCGCAAGCGTGACGGCCGGTGCCGAGAGCATGAAGCGCCTCTCTTGCTGGGGCGACGGCGCCCCGCCGGGCGTGGGCTGGCGCTCGCTCCAGAATGCGCCGGTCACCGGGTCGCCGGTGTAGGTGAAGCGGGTGACGGCACCCTGCGATTCGTCGTAGCCGTTGCCGAACTCGCGGATCGTCGTGCCGTCGTTCCACAGCCCTCGCATCCGGGTGACGTACTCGGCCGGCGTGGCCGGCACGTCACCGGGGTTGAAGTCGACGAGGAGGCGCGACGACGCCCAGAGCCCGGAGAGCAGGTCGTAACCGAGCGCGGGCGGGATTCCGTAGGCCGCGTCGGCGTCGTCGGCATTGTAGACGATCGCCATCCCCCGCGTCGTGTCCACGCCGACGTAGTCGTCCCCAGAGTCGCCGAGGTCGGGATCGACGAAGAACCCCACCTGCGAATCCACAATGGGGACGCTGTTCTGGTTGACGACCGTGAATCGGTAGAACGTGGACTGCCGAAACGAGAGGGCGCCGCTGCTCGGCGCGAACGCGGTGACGCGCACCTCGACGCCGAGCGGCTGCTGGCCCACCTCCGCGCGCGCGTTCCCGACGTCGTTCATCACCCAGAACGCCGTCGGGCCGCCGCCGAGGACCGGCCGCTCGCCGCCGGCGAGGTTGAGGATCTGGCCGCGCGAGACCACCGGGACGGGCTGCCCCTGCGCGTCGACGGCCGGTGCGCCGAGGCCGACAGGCCACTCGCGCAGGTCGGCCGACGGTGTGCCGCCCGCCTCGACCGCCGCCACGTCCTCGGGTGAGACGACGTAGATGCGGTCGTAGGCGGAGCAGTCGGCCGGATTCGGGAGCGTCCCATTCGGGTCGAGCGGTCCCGGCCAGAACTGATTGTGGCCGTAGGATCCCGCTGCTGAGCGTGCCTCTCCCCCGACGGTTCCACTGATCCACAGCGCGGACGCGAAGACCGGCGACGTGCCGCGCCCGCGCGGGACGACGTACTGCCCACCCCGCCCCTGCCCGGGCGCGATCGCCCCGTAGAACAGCGCGCCGGTGTTGAAGACGCGAGCGAAGAGGTCGGGCGTGGCGAGGTCGCCCGTCGCCCTTCCCGTAGCGCACGAGCCCGGTGCCTGGGCCGACGCGCCGGCGGGGACGAGCAGGGCGAGCCCGAGGAGCAGTCGGCGCATGGTGGTGGGCGGTGGAGTTAGCGGACGACGGTGACAGTCCGTACGGCGCGGCCCGTCTCGGACTCGAGGACGACGGCGTAGACGCCGGCCGCAATGGCCCGCGTGTCGAGGCGCACGCGCTGCTCGCCCGCCTCGAGGCGCACGTCCACCACGCTCCGGCCGAGGACGTCGACGAGGCGCAGGCGGCCGGCCGTGGGCAGCGACACCGGGACGGTCAGCGAGGCGGTCGCCGGGTTCGGGAACGCGGCGCCGAGGCGCAGCGCGGATGCTGCAGCGGGTGCACCCTCCGACGCCACAGCGCGGTCGCTCGTGTAGAAGCGGACGATCGCCCCGTCGAGGTCGGCGATGGACTGGGCGCCGACCTTTTCGAACTGGAAGCCGTCGAGCGGCCGGCCGCGGGGGACGTCAGCCAGTGCGCGCGCCGCGGCGACGGTCGGGTTGGCCGTCGGGCATCCGGCCGGGTCCGCAGCGACGGCCGCCGCCGCGAGCGCGTCGTAGGCCGCGTAGTCGTTGCCGACCGGGTAGTACGTCGTCATGAAGCGCGTCACGGGTCCGCTCCCTCCCGAGACGGGCGTTACGAAGTCGTAGCGGCACATCTCGGCCTCGGTGGAGGTGCGTGTGAGCCGCACGATGAGTTGCACGTCGTCGGACGGATCGTTGACGCTGCCGGGCGCCGTCGGGCCGATGTCCCACGCCTCGAACGGCACGCGGAAGAGGCGCTGAACGTCGGTCGAGTTGCCCGAGGCGGCGTAGGCGTAGGAGCCGCGTGCGGTAAAGCGGATCTCGAAGTCGTTGGGCGCGAAGTCGTACGGCGCGTACGAGCTACTCCTCAGGATCATCCGGTAGGCGCCGGTGCTGTTGAGCGACTCGAACACGAGGTCGCCGCCGACCTCAGAGCAGCCCTCGTCCGGGTCGTTCGGCTCGCAGGCCGGCCCGCCGCCCGGCGCCGTCGTCTCGACGTAGGCCAGCGCGCCGCTCGCGAGCGTCAGCGGCGCCCGGACGTAGCGGTAGACGCGGACGGCGCGCGACGCGCTCGGCGGTCCGTCGAGGCTCCCCTGCGTCGTGCGGACGCGCCAGAACACGGGCTCGGTCCGGTTGCCCGGGAAGTGGGTCGGCGACAGCGTCACGCTCGTTCCGGAAACGGACTCGCCGTCGACGGTCGCGAAGTCTGCTGTGGGGCTGATCTCGATCGTGTAGCCGGTCGCGCCGGCGACGGGCGCCCACGAGAACGTCACGGGCGTCTCGTAGAAGGAAGCATTCTCCGCCGGGGCGATGAGGGTCGGCGCCGCGGCCGTGCCCACGCCGAGTTGCCCCGAGAAGAGCGTCCCGTCGTCGTGCGCGGCCTGGACGAGGTCCGACGCGGCGCGGAGCGCGGTGATCGAGTCGAGGTAGTCCGCGCCCTGCGCGAAGACGAGCGCGAGGTCGACCGTCGTCGAGGCGCCGGGCGCGAGCGTGACGGGTGTGGCCGAGAGCATGAAGCGGCGGTCGCCGCCAGGGTTCGGCGGGAACCCGCCTCCGGGGTTGACCTCGCTCCACGGCGTTCCCGTCACCGGGTCGCCGGGGTAGGTCGTGCGCACGACCTGGCCCTGCGTCTGCTGGTAACCGTTGCCGTACGCCCGGATGACGCTGCCGTCGCTCCACAGGCCGCGCAGGCGGTTGTAAACCTCAGAGGAGAGACGTGGATCGGCGTTCCCGCTGCTCTGGGAGCTCGCGAAATAGCTGGACCCGTAGAAGCCCGTCAGCAGGTCGAAGCCGAAGGCTGGCGGCGGCGTGCCGTACGTCGGAAACGAACCGTTTCCCCCGTCCTCGTTGTCTGCATTGTAGACGTACGCCATGCCGCGCGTCGTGTCCGCGCCCACCCGGTCGTCCGTCGCGTCGCCGAGGTCCGGGTCACTGAAGAAGCCGACGTGGAAGTCCGTGATCGGGACTGAGTTGCGGTTGACGACCGTGTAGCGGTAGAACGTGCTCTGACGGAACACCAGCGCGCCGACGGCCGGCGCGAACGCCGTCACCTGCACCTCGATGCCGAGCGGCTGCTGGCCCGCCTCCGTGCGCACGTTGCCGACGTCGTTCATGACCCAGAACGCCGTCGGGCCGCCGCCGAGGACCGGCCGCTCGCCGCCGGCGAGGTCGAGGATCTGGCCGCGCGAGACCACCGGGACGGGCTGCCCCTGCGCGTTCACGGCCGGCGCGCCGAGCCCGACCGGCCACTCGCGCAGGTCGGTCGACGGCGTGCCGCCCGCCTCGACCGCCGCGACGTCCTGAGGCGTCACGAGCCAGATGCGGTCGTAGGCCGAGCAGTCGGCCGGGTTCGGGAGCGCCGCGCCGGCGTCGAGCGGGCCGGGCCAGAACGTGAACGCAAGGCTCGGCGCGCCATAGTTGCCGCCGGCCGTCCGGACCTCACCGTTGACGCGCCCGCCGGCCCACAGCCCTGCGGCGAAGACCGGCGACGTGCCGCGTCCGCGCGGGACGGTGTACGCCGCCTGGGAGCCGTTGCCGAAGAACAGCGAGCCCATGTTGAAGAGGCGCGCCGAGAGGTCGGGCGTGGCGAGGTCCGCCTGCGCCACGCCGAGCGTGCAGCTTCCGGGCGTCTGGGCGACGGCGAGGGCGGGGACGAGAGCAAGTGCGAGGAGCGCGAGGAGCGAACGGGTCATCGGCGTACCGAAATAGATTCTGCAATGACGCGACCCGCGTCTTCCCACGCAAGGAGGGCATCCCGGATCGCCCTACCCAAAAATGCCCCGGCTGCACACGGCAACCGGGGCGCTCGTTCGGTCGAGGTGCTCAGAAGCGCGTCGTAACGGCCTTGCGCTTCAGCGCCGAGAGCCAGCGCGTGATGTCGATGCCCTTCGGGCACGCCTGGACGCAGTTGAAGATGGTGTAGCACTTCCACAGGCCGTCCTTCGAGTCGACGATCTTGAGCCGGTCCTCGGGCTCGGTGTCGCGGCTGTCGAAGACGTAGCGGAAGGCCTTGAGCATCGCCGCCGGGCCGAGGTAGTCCGGGTCCGCCCACGTGGACGGGCACGAGTGCGTGCACGCGCCGCACTGGATGCACTTGGTCGCGTCCTCGATGATCGCGTGCTGCTCGGGGCTCTGGATGCGCTCCTTCTCCGGCGTCGGCTCGGTGTTGATGAGGTACGGCATGACGGCCCGAAACTTCGCGAAGAAGTCCGTCGTGTCCACGACGAGGTCCTTGAGGACCTGCGCGGCCGGGAGCGGCTCGAGCGTGACCGTCCCGCCGTCCTTGACGCCGAGGTCGTGGACGAGCGTCGAGCAGGCGAGGTGGTTCTCGCCGTCGATGCGCATCGCGTCCGACCCGCAGATGCCGTGGGCGCAGCTCTTGCGGAAGGTCAGCGTGCCGTCGAGGTGCCACTTGATGTAGAGCAGCAGGTCGAGGACGCGGTCCATCGGGTCCGCTGGGACCTCGTACTCGGCCCACGACGGGCGTTCGTCCTTCGTCGGGTCGAAGCGCCGCACGCGGACCTTCAGGTGCATCGCGGCCTTGACTGGCTTGCCCTTCTCGGCGCGCGCGGCCTGGACGCCGGCAGTGGGAGCAACCTTAGAGACTTCCATTGTTTCGAGGGGATGGGGCATGGGTCATGGGCCATGAGGGGGTCTTCTACCCATGCCTCATGCCCCATTCCTCATGCCCTTCTAGTAGACGCGCTCCTTGGGCTGGAACTGGGTGATGATGACCTCCTTGTAGCCGATGTCCGTGCCGCCCTGCTGGTCCGCGGTGAACAGCGTGTGCTTCAGCCACTGGTCGTCGTCTCGGCTGGAGTAGTCCTCGCGGAGGTGGGCGCCGCGGCTCTCGGTGCGGTTGCGGGCCGAGACGGCGATGGCCTCGGCGTAGTCGACCATGAACTGGACCTCGACGGCGTCCATGAGGTCCGTGTTGAAGCGCGCGCCCTTGTCGTCGACCGTGACCGTCGCGGCGCGGGCGCGGAGCGCCTGGAGGTCGTTCACCGCCTCCGAGAGCGTCTCCTCGGTGCGGTAGACCGAGACGTTCTTCATCATCGTCTCCTGGAGGTCCGTGCGGATCGAGACGGCCTTCTCGCCGGTCGTGCGCGAGAGGATCGCGTTCAGCATGTCGCGCGTCGTGGCCTCGGGGTTGGCCGGGAGCGGCTCGCGGTCGTTTCCGTTCTGGCGGATGGCCGTCGCCATCGCGATCCCGGCGCGGCGGCCGAACACGACGAGGTCGAGCAGCGAGTTCGTGCCGAGGCGGTTGGCGCCGTGGACCGAGACGCAGGCGCACTCGCCGATGGCGTAGAAGCCCTCGACGATGTCCGAGCGGTCGCTCGAGGCGACGACCTGCCCGTCGACGTTGGTCGGGATGCCGCCCATGGCGTAGTGGGCCGTCGGCGCGATCGGGATCGGCTGCTTGACGGGGTCGATACCGAGGTAGACCCGCGAGAAGGTCGAGATCTCGGGCAGCTTGTGCTCGAGCACGTCCTTGCCGACGCCCGTCATGTCGAGGTGGACGTAGTCCTTGCCGTCGATGCCGCGGCCCTCGCGGACCTCCTTGTAGATGCACTGCGAGACCATGTCGCGCGGGGCGAGGTCCTTGACCGTCGGCGCGTAGCGCTCCATGAAGCGCTCGCCCTCGGAGTTGCGCAGGATGCCGCCCTCGCCGCGCGCGCCCTCGGTGATGAGGATGCCGAGGCGGTAGAGGCCCGTCGGGTGGAACTGGACGAA
>JBBSQZ010000036.1:0-17100 GCA_038243565.1 Rhodothermales bacterium
CCGCCGCCGGCCGCCGCGGCGCCGCGCGTCGTGAACGCCTTGAACTCGAGCTGCATGAGGTACGGGTGCGCGACGATCGCGAGCCCGAGAATCGACCCGAGCGCGAGCAGGCCCGTCGAGAAGCCGAACGTCTTGAGCGTCCCGGAGCGGAAGGCCGTCACGCCCTCGGCGATCCACCAGATCGCGGCGATGACGACGACGTAGTACGTGATCTGAACGTGCCCCGCGCGGAGGTTCGTCGCCGCTGCGATCGCGAAGAGGAGCGTCAGGAAGCCGCTCTTCATGCGCTTCGTGCCGGGCTCTCGGCGGATGAGCGCCGCGAAGGCGAGCAGCAGCCACGGCGCGAAGGCGAGCGCCACGAACTTGGTGTTGTGGCCGGCCGTGAGGATGATCGGGAGGTACGTCGAGAGGCCGAAGCCGACGGCGGCGACGACGCCCGGCAGCTTCGTCCGCGTGAGGTACAGCACGAGGAGGTACATGCCGAGCAGGAGCACGAAGAAGTGCGCCGCCGGCCAGAGGCCCAGGCTCCGCAGGAACGTCACGATGGAGTCGGCGCCGGGGACGGCGCCGGAGTACGTCACGAGGTAGCCCGGCATGCCGCCGAAGACGTTGGGCGCCCACAGCGCCGCGCGGCCCGTCTGCGCCTCGTAGGCGATCTGCGCCTCGGCCGTCGCGCGCCACTGCACGGTGTCGCCCGCGGCGAAGGCCTTGCCGCCGATCGTCGTCGGCGCGAAGAAGCCGACGGCGACGACGAGCAGGAAGCCGATGCAGATGGCGTGCTGCGCCCACCCCGGCAGCCGCTCCCACGCCGACGTCTCGGTCCGGAGCACGGGCCCGGTCGCGCGAACGCGGCTGCGGCGCTTCCACTCGGCGTTGCCTTCGAGCGGCGCGGGGCGGGCGGCGGTGAGGCTGCTCTTGCGGGACTTGGCCATATCGGCGGGCTAGGCGAGGAGGAACGGCCGCTCGGCCGCGCCCTCGGTGGAAACGGGCCGGAAGGGCGGGTTGAGAGGCAGGACGATCACAGACCGGATGCTCGTACCCGGCGGCAGCGCGAGCGTCACGTCGAGGACCGGCGGATAGTCTGGCGGGGAGCACGCCGGCCGAACGAGGCTGGCTGCGTCGACCGACACGAACACGGTGTCTGAGCGAACGGCGAGGCGTGCCACAAGGGGTTCGCGAGGCACGGGGCGCACGACTGAGCCGCTCAGCCGCACGATGCCCGTCTCGCCGACGACAGGCCGGACGCCGGCCTCGGAGTGAATCAGAAACGCGTCCGTCTGCACGAGCGCCACGACGATGGACGCCGCCCGCGGCGCCTCGGCCGTCGCACTGACGGCAATCGTTTCGCGGGTATCGGGGAACGGCCCGCAGTCGTTGAGGTCGCACCCTGAGAGGGCACTCAGGACGAGGGCGGAGAGGAGCAGGGCGGCCGGTCTCATGGGCAGAATGCGGGAGCCGGCCAAGATACCGACGCCGTTCCGGGGGATCTCGTCAAGATGAATGCGGTTTAAGGTTTAACGCTTAAGGTTGATTATGCCCACCTTAAACATTAAACCTTAAACCTCTCATCCGAACGCCGCCAGCTCCGCCTCGATGGTCGTCTGGATGCGGGCGCTCAGCGCGGCCGAGTCGGCACGCGTGAGGCCGTCCGTCTCGACGGGGGCGCTGAGGACGACGCGCGTCTCGCCCGTCCGCGCGAGGTGCGCGTGCTCGTCGAGGACGCCGGCGTTTCCGACAAGCGTCACGGGCACGATGGGCACGCCGGCCTCGAGCGCGAGCAGGAACGAGCCGCGCATGAACGGCTCGGGCGTGTGCGAGAAGCTCCGCCCGCCCTCGGGGAACAGCAGCACGGACTCGCCGCCGCGGATCCGCTCGCCGGCCGCGCGCAGCGTCTCGATGGCGCGCCGCGCGCTGGAGCGGTCGATGAAGACGCACGCCGTCTTCTCGAGCACCCACCCGACGATGGGCCACGCGCGCAGCTCGTGCCGGGCGACGTAGACGAACGGACGCGGCAGCCGCGCCGACGTCACGAGGATGTCGAGCGCGTTCTGGTGGTTGGCGACGAACACGACAGGCCCGTCGGGCAGCGGCGCGCGAACGACGAGGCGCGACCGGACCCCGATGAGGGACAGCGTCGTGCGGCTCCACGGGCGCATCCACCGCACGAACGTTCGCGCCGTCGGGCGGAAGGCGGAGTGCAGCACGAGGCCGGGGCTGAATGCGGAGCACGTCGCGGTGACGACCACGGCGACCCACGTGAACTGTGCACGCGCCGCCCACGTCGGCCGCAGCGGCTCGACGTGAACGCCGGCGGACATCTGGGCGGCGGAGGCGGTCACGGCGCCAAGCTAGCCTGCCGGGCGGCACGCGCCGCATCCCGCACGAGGCGGATGAGCGCTGTCGCCGAGGCGAGGCCAGCGGGCCCGGCGGGGCGCGCCGGCACCTCGAGCGCGAGCGGCCCGTCGTAGCCGGCCGCCGCGAGGCGCGCGATCTGCTCGGCCCACATCCCCTCCCCCGCCCCGACGACGGCGTCGACGCGCGCGCCGTCGTCCGCGGCCTGCTCGTCTCTCACCGCGACGCAGTAGACGGGCGCCGCGGCGAGGAGCGCCTCGAGGCCGTCGAGAATGTTCTCGCCGGCGTGGGCCGCCTCGAGAGGCCGCCAGTCGGCGCCGATGGCGGGGTGCTCGACGGCGGCGAGCAGCGCGGCGAGGTCGGCCCCGGTTGCGATGGCCGTCGCGGCGTCGTTGCGGACGGCGAGGCGCAGGCCGTGGCGCTGCGCGGCGTCGCCGAGCATCCGCAGCGCCTCGACGCGGACCGAGGTGTCGGCGTCCGACGAACCGCCGGGCGGCACGTCGGCGAGGGCGCCGATGCGGACGACCTGGCAGCCGAGGCGCCGGCAGAAGGCGGCCATGTCGTCAAACGCGGCGACGTCGTTGAGCCAGACGGCGCGGCTGCGGGCGTCGCCCTCGAACAGGCCGGGGTCGGCCGCCGCGAGCGGCATCTCGCTCTCCTCGAGGCGCCGCCGCAGCGCCGCCTCGTTGACGAACGGGACGCGCTCGCCGCCGAGGGTTCGCACCGCGACGCCTTCGAGCCCCCACAGCAGCGCGTAGCCGACGGCGCGCGCAAGGTCGTCCGAGACCGAGTCGGTGGCGAGAACGGGAAGCATCATCGGGGCAGGTCGAGGCGCGCGGCGGCGCCGAGAACAGTCACGGTCAGGTTCGCGACGGCCGCATCGGCCGGCAGGCCGGCCGTCTGGAACGCGACGACGGGCGACTCGGGCGTGCCGAGGCCGGGCGCGAGGCCGTCGGCGAGGACGAGCGTCATCCGGACCGCATCGGCCGGCCACAGCGGGAAGGCGCGGACGGCGGCGACGCCCTGCTCGGGGGTCAGCCCCGCCGGCCAGAGCGCGACCATAACGCTGCGCTCGGGCATCGCGCCGCGCGTGTTCGCCTCGAGTGCGACGGCGCGCGCCATCTCGACGAGTGTCGCGGCGTGCGGCCCATCGAGCGCCGCGGCGACGACGACGAGCGTGTCGCGGAGGTAGGGCCGGCGGCCCGGAACGATGCCGGCCACGACGCGGCCGAAGGCGCGGCGCGTGCCGGCGATGGGCGAGAGCCGCGCGTCGGTGAGGAGCGCCTCGGCGGCGTCGCGGCGGGCGTCGGGCGTCTGCGCGGCGTCCAGGCGCTGCTGCGTCCGGACGAGGCGCTCGGCGGGTGTGAGCGCGCCGCGGGTGAGCGCGCACGCGCAGAGCGCAGCCGAGACGGCGAGCAGGAGGGCGACAGAACGCACGGACGCAGACGGGGCCGGTGGAAATGAGAAGGGACCGCCCGGCGCGTGCCAGGCGGTCCCTTCGGGTCAATCAGCGCAGGCGCCGATCAGTCGAAGCCGAACGTGAGGCCGGCCGTGAAGCCGGCCTTCGGCTTCGGCGAGTTCGAGCCGCCGAGGGCGTAGCCGAACTCCGTGTACTCGTCAAGGACGGCGCCCTTGATGAAGATCGAGACCGGGAGCTGCGGCGGCGCGAGGCGGAGGTACGGGGCGATCGTCGCGGCCGAGCCGCCGATGCCCGTCGCCGTGCCGATGTCGCCGACGATCGGCTGCGAGAGACGCGCCTGGATCTGGACCGCTGCGCCGAGCTCGACGATGCTGAACCGGAAGCCTGCGCCGAACATCGCGTTCATCAGGTCGTCACCGTCCTCGATGGACTGGTCGCCCGGCACGTTCGGGTTGTCCGGGCCGCCCTGCTGGAGCAGGTAGTAGTCGACGGCGCCGAAGAGGCGGAAGCGCTCGCTCGGGTAGTCGAAGTCCGCGCCGAAGAAGATGGCGTCGCGGCCGTCCGAGCTCGAGAGCGATGTCGGGAGCTGAGCGCCGCCGAGGCGCGGCTCCGCGGCATACTCACGTTCGTCGCCCATGTCGAAGACGTAGCCGCCGTGGACGCCGATGGCCCCGGCGCGCGCGGCGCCATAGACCTTGATGCCCTGGATCTCGAAGCCGCTCGACAGGTCGCCGGCGATGAAGCCGTCGCCAGACGGGAAAGGCGCGTTGTTGCCCGCCGTCTGGGTCGCCTCGCGCTTGAACTTGTTCTGGGCGAGCGAGAGCTGGCCGCCAGCGGCGATGCCGAAGCCGAGGAGGTTGATCGGCAGGCCGACCTCGGCGCCGAAGACGCCGCGCATGGTCTCGATCTTGCCGTCCGTCCCCGCGATCTGGATGTTGTTGGCCGGGCCGTCCGAGTTGCCGCTCGTGTTCCAGAACGTGTCGGTCGTGCCGTACGCGTAGCTGGCCCAGAAGCGGAGCGGCGTGGCGCGGTTGGCGCGGCCGAACGCGTACGTGTCCTGGATGGTGTCCGGAGTCTCCGAGGCCTGAGCGTCGGACGAGATGAAGATGCCGGGGACTGCATTGTCCACGACCGGCTTGTCGCCGGTCTTGGGGTTCTTGCTGTCACCGCCGCCGATCGCCAGCGAGCCGGCGAGCAGGCCTACGAGTGCCACATTGAGCATGAGGGGTGCCTCTAAAGGGGGAACGAGGGAGGGGGGAGATGCGGGTCGGGCTAAGGTAGAGGCGAGAAGCGAAACGGGGCAACCGCCTCTGTGAACTCCTAGTCCGCTTCCGGGGCGCAGGTTCCGCGCCGCCCGTCTGGACCTGGCGGAGTGGACATCTGCATCGGCCATCCGCAGGCGAAAGTAAGCCGCCAGGGCGAATTAAACCTGCTTGCGGGATCGCACAAAGCCGTGTGTGGCCTAAATGATGCGCCTCGCACGTGCTCTCCACAGAGTCCTCACCTATTCTCAATGCTCCCAACTGGCCCTGACACTCCGTTCGCGCCCGTTTTTCTATCCTCTCTCTCCTGCCTTCCGATCCCACTCGGGCGAATCCGGATCGCCGTTCCTAACGGTTTTAAATGTCGGCGCGGGTGATGGGCAGACTTCCTGAGCCTCTGGTGCGGTGCCCGCTCGCCCTATCCGATCCGCGTGAACTGCGCTGTCGCAGTCGCGCCGTCGGCCGTCAGGCGGACGAGGTAGACGCCGGCAGGGAGCGCCCGCCCCGCGGCATCGCGGCCGTCCCACTCCGCCTCGAGGCCCTCGAAGGCGACGCGGCGCACCTCGCGGCCGCGCACGTCGAACACGACGGCCTCGCCGCGGACGGCCGCGCTCGCGACGAACCGCGCCGCGCCGGACGACGGGTTCGGGCGCACGTCGAGGCGCAGGCCGGTCGCGCCGTGGCCCGGGAGCGCCTCGGCCGGCGTGCCGCCGGGGGCACGCCAGAAGAGGAGACCGCCGGAGTCCGTCCCCGCGAGCAGGTCCACGTCGCCGTCGCCGTCCATGTCGGCGGCGGCGGGAACGGTTCGGCGGCGGCCGGCGACGACCGGCGCCTCGGCGGTGAACTGCGGCACCGTCCGCGTGCCGGTGTTGCGGTAGACGAGGATCTGGCCGGTCGAGGTGCCGATGAGCAGGTCGAGATCGCCGTCGCCGTCGAGGTCGGCGAGCGTAGGCGCGCTGTCCTCGCCCGTGTCGTCCGGAAGGCCGATGGCGAGCGCGTAGCTCAGGTCCTCTGGCGCAGGAGTCCCGTTGGCCACGGTCGCGAAGCTCGGCGTCTGGGGCGTGCCGGTGTTGCGGTAGAGGCGGACGCGGCCGGACGAGGCGCCGGTGACGAGGTCGAGGTCGCCGTCGCCGTCGACGTCGCCGAGCGCGCCGCGGGCGTACTGCCCGGCGTCGACGCCGCCGAAGCCGGGTGTGCCGGTCGTCGTCTCGACGAGGCGGAAGTTGGGCGCCGTCCGCGTGCCCTCGTTGAGCAGGAGCGCGAAGCGGCCGTTGAAGCCGCCGACGATGAGGTCCGGGTCGCCGTCGCCGTCGAGGTCGCCGAAGACGGGCGCGTAGCCGCCGTAGTCGTAGGCGAGGCCCAGCCAGTCGGCGTCCTCGAGGACGAGGCTCGGGGCCGCCGCCGTGCCGACGTTGCGGTAGAGCGCGAGGCGCGCGCGGCCCGAGGCGTCCGGGCTGGACTCCGAGCCGACGATGACGTCCGGGTCGCCGTCGCCGTCGATGTCCTCGATGGCGACGGTCGCGCGGGAGCCGACGTCGATGGCCGTCAGCAGGCGGTCCGAGCGGCGCTGGAAGTCCGGCACCGCGGGCGTCCCGGCGTTCTCGTAGAAGAGCAGGTTGTCGACAGACGACCGGATGTCGAAGCACAGCCCGCGCTGCACGCCGACGACGAGGTCGAGGTCGCCGTCGGCGTCCGCATCTCCAAACGTCGAGGCGTTGTAGCCGCCGGACGTGAGGGGCTGGCCGACCGGGAAGCGGTCCGAGACGAGCGTGAACTCGGGGTCCTGCGGCGTGCCGGTGTTGCCGAAGAAGTAGAGGCTCGGCGCGAAGAAGTCGCCCCAGAAGAGCTCCGGCCGGCCGTCGTTAGTCACGTCGACGATGCGGAGGGCGTTGGCGCCGTGCTTGCGGGACGTCTCGGCGAGGGCCGGCGCGGCCGGGCCGCCGGGCGTCGGGTCGCCGGGCATCATCCCGGAGCCGGGCGCGGCGCGGCCGCCGCACTGCGGGTTGGACTCGTAGATCTGGATGTCCTTGTAGGTACTCGTCACGAACGTGAAGCGCGGCGCGCCGTCCTGGCCGACGCCGTCGTTGCGGTA
Organism: Rhodothermales bacterium; assembly: GCA_038243565.1. GTDB lineage: Bacteria > Bacteroidota > Rhodothermia > Rhodothermales > Rubricoccaceae > DASVSE01. The sequence continues at coordinate 7,127 of JBBSQZ010000036.1, forward strand.
GAACGTGATCGTGCCGAGGTCGGCCTTGCCCGCGAGCAGGTCGAGGTCCCCGTCGCCGTCGACGTCCGCGAGGTCCGGGATGGACGAGTCCTCGATGGCGACGCCCTCGCCGGCCGTGTCGAGGAGCAGGTTAGACACGAGCTGGAACGCGGGCGCCTGTGCGGTCCCGACGTTGCGGTAGAACCGGACGCGGCCGGGGTCGCCGCGCGTGACGAGGTCGAGGTCGCCGTCGCCGTCGAGGTCGCCGAAGTCGGCCCAGTTGCCGGGCTCGATGCCGCCCAGGCGGTCCGTCCGCCAGGCGTAGTGGTCGCCGACGCGCTCGAACAGCTGGAGGCCCGCCCCGCCGACGTTCAGCACGAGGTCCGCGTCGCCGTCGCCGTCGAGGTCGGCGAGCAGCGGACGCGGCTCGAAGAGGCCGCCGATGAACGGGAACTCGACCACGGCGCCGGCCGCGTCGCGGACCGTGAACGGGGTCGCCTCGCGGACGAACGGCTGGGCCTGCGCGAGCGGCGCGGCGAGGAGCAGGAGCAGGGCGAGGCGCATTCGGGTGGAGGGCGTGGACCGGGAATCTCGCCAACGCGCGAGCCGGCGCCCCGGTTGTCGCGCCGCGTAGACTCTACCGCCCCACCCCGCCGGTTCAATGCCTGAGTTCGTGCCCGCCGCCGGACGCCGCCGCCGCCGCATCTACGACGTCGTGTTCCTGTCGGACACGCCGGCCGGCCGGACGTTCGACCTCGTGCTCATCGCCGCCATCGTGGCGTCCGTCGCCGTGGTGATGCTGGACAGCGTCGCGACGGTCCACGCGCAGCACGCGCAAGCCTTTCTCGTCGCCGAGTGGGGCTTCACCATCCTGTTTTCGATCGAGTACGCCCTGCGTCTCGCCGTCGTGGCGCGGCCGGTCCGCTACGCGCGCAGCTTCTACGGCCTCGTGGACCTCGCGTCCGTCCTGCCGACGTTCGTGAGCCTGGTCGTGCCCGGCGCGCAGGTGCTGCTCGTCGTGCGGATCCTGCGCGTGCTGCGCATCTTCCGCATCCTCAAGCTGGCGACGTACCTCACGGAGGCCGAGACGCTCGGGCGGGCGCTGGCCTCGAGCCGCCGCAAGATCCTCGTCTTCGTGACCGCCGTGCTGACGCTCGTGACGGTCGTCGGGGCGCTGATGTACGTCATCGAGAGCCGCCTGCCGAACTCGGGCTTTACGTCGATCCCGGTCAGCGTCTACTGGGCCGTCGTCACGCTGACGACCGTCGGCTACGGCGACATCTCGCCGCAGTCGCCGATCGGGCAGGCGCTCGCGCTCGTGCTGATGATCATGGGCTACGGCATCATCGCCGTCCCGACGGGCATCGTCACCGTCGAGCTCAACCGCTCGGCACAGCAGAGCGCCGCGTTCGGTGCCGACGGCCGGACATGCGCCTCCTGCGGACTCCAGATGGACGCCGACGCGCGCTTCTGCAAACGCTGCGGCACCCGCGCCGCGGAGGCGTGACCGAGGGCGAAGGGCGGCGGGCGGCGGGCGGCGGGCGGCGGGCGGCGGGCGGCGGGCGGCGGGCGGAATTTGCCACCGCCCTCCCTACCGTGTCATCCTGAACTCGTTTCAGGATCTGCATCTCGCCTTTCTATAGCCGCCTAAAATTGACATCCTGAAACGAGTTCAGGATGTCAATTTTGATTGGCTCGGCAAGTGTGATGGGCGGCGCACATGCGGAACTTCTTGAGGCGTTCGGTCCAAGCCTTCCGCCTTCCGCCTTCCGCCTTCCGCCTTCCGCCTTCACTCATTCTTGAGCGGGTCGTGGCCCCAGTTCATCAGCGAGTAGCGCCAGCCCGTGTGCTCGATGTCGCCGTCCGGGCGCTGCGCCATGTGGCGGTGGACGAATCCCGCGACCTTCGCCATGTGCGCTACGTCGTCGGCCGTCATCTCGTCCTTCTTCTTGCGGCGGATCTCGACGATGCGGCGCCCCGAGGCGTGCCCGACCGACTCGTCGCCGTCGTGCTCCTTGTAGCCGACGCGCACCGAGTCGTCCGTTTTGAGCCAGTCCGAGATCTCCTTCGGGGACATGTTGACGGCCTCGCGGAAGTCCTCGTAGGTCGACTGCTGCTCGTCGGTCCAGTCCAGCGCCATCGTCGTGTTGGGAAGGGGAGGCAAGGCTACCGCACCGGCGCGGCGGCGTTCCGTGGTGCAGCGGCCGCGACGCGCTCCGGCATCTCGGTACGAACGCGGACCTGCTCGCGCCACGCACGCGTGAGCAGGGCATAGTCCAGCGCCTCGGCCGCGTCGCCAACGCCCGGCGTGGCCTGGAAGCCCAGGTCGACTGGCGAGAGGCTCGCGACGGGTGCGCTCGAGAGGTCGAGGACGCGCGCGCGGCCGAGGCCGAGGCGGTAGTCGCCGTGGAGCTGGCCGAGGACGCACGCGGCGCCATCGGAGAGCTCGAGGCGCCGGAGGTCCACGCGGCCGGCCCACGCCGGGTCCAGCGCGTCCAGGAAGGCGGCGCCGCGGCCGGCGCGGGCGCGGGCGGCGTCGAGCGTGATCGCGGCGAGGCGGCGGGCGTCGCGGCGGGCGGCGAGGCGGCGGCGGAGGTCAGCGAGCATCAGGTACGGGAGCTGTTTGAGGGCCAACGCGCCGGGGCGTGCGGCGGTGCCGGGGGCATGCAGTTTGGAGAGGGAACGGGTTGAGCGCCTTTCGGGAAACCGTGGCCCCGCCCTTTGGAGTTGGCGGCTGCCGCGTTCGGCACGACGTTCTGGCTGTGGCGAGCCGCCTGGCCTCTCCAAACCTCAAACTCCAAACTCTTTGTCTTCCTCCTCCCCCCGCGTCGTCGTGATCGGCGGTGGCGCGGCCGGCTTCGTCGCGGCGCTGTTCGCGGCGCGCGCCGGCGCCCGCGTCACGCTCGTCGAGAAGACGCGCCTCGGCGGCAAGAAGATCGTCGTCTCGGGCGGCGGCCGCTGCAACGTGCTCCCCGGCGCGGTCGATGCGAGGCGCTTCGTCACGGCGTCGTCGCCGCGCGTGCTGGCGCGCATCCTCGGCTCGTGGCCGCTGGACCAGCAGCGCGCCTTCTTCGAGACCGACCTGGGCCTGCCGCTCGCGCTCGAGCCCGAGACGGGCAAGCTCTTCCCCGCCTCGAACCGCGCGACGGACGTCCGCGATGCGCTCTCATCGGCCTGCCGAGCGGCCGGCGTCGCCATGCGCTTCGAGACGAGCGTCACCGGCCTCGAGCGCGAGGACGACGGCTGGCGCCTCGATACGTCGGCCGGAGCGCTCACGGCGGACCGCGTGATTCTCGCGACGGGCGGCCTCTCGGTCCCGAACACGGGCAGCGACGGCTTCGGGCTGCGCGCGGCCGCGCGCCTCGGCCACACGCTCGCCCCGGCGTACCCGGCGCTGACGCCGCTGACGGCCGGCGTGCCCGCGCCACACGCGGCGTTGGCCGGCGTGTCGCTGCCGGCACGCGTCCGCACGCCCGGTGCGAAGGGGCCCCTGCCCGAGCCGCGCGGCTTCCTCTTCACGCACCGCGGCTACTCCGGCCCGTCCGTCCTGGACATGTCACACGTCGCGACGCTCGCCCGCATGGCCGGGAGGGATCAGCCGGTCGAGGTGCAGTGGACGGACCTCGACGCCGACGCGTGGGACGCAGCGCTGCGTGCGCCCGGCGCCGGGACCGTCGCCGCGACGGTCCGCGCGCACGTCCCGGCGCGCCTCGCCGAGGCGCTGCTCGAGCACGCCGGTGTGCCGGCGGAGCGGACGCGGGCGGAGCTCACTCGGGACGAGCGCCGGCGCCTCGTCGCGGCGCTCGCCGCGTTCCCGCTGGCCATCACGGGCGACGAGGGCTACAAAAAGGCCGAGGTGACAGGCGGCGGCGTCCCCCTCGGCGAGGTCGACCCGGGCACGCTCGAGAGCCGCCGCGCGCCCGGCCTCTTCCTCTGCGGCGAGGTTCTCGACGCGTTCGGGCCGATCGGCGGCTACAACTTCCTCTGGGCGTGGGCGACGGGCCGTCTCGCCGGCCTCGGCGCAGTTCGTTGAACCCAGAGTGAACCTTTTGGATGTGTGCTGCGTGAGACAGACTGTCGCGCCCGCCGCGGCCCCCCCTCACCTCTCCTCAACAGACATGAACTTCATCATCTGGCTCATCGTCGGCGGCCTCGCCGGCTGGATCGCGAGCAAGATCATGGGCACGGATGCCCAGCAGGGCGTCCTGCTCAACGTCGTCGTCGGCATCGTCGGCGCAATGCTCGCCGGCTGGCTCATCAGCCCGCTCCTCGGCATTCCGACGATCAACGACGGCTTCAGCATCGGGGCCTTCCTCGTCTCGATCGCGGGCGCGTGCCTGCTCCTGTTCCTGTACAAGCTGGTGACCGGCAGCAAGCGCACGGTCTAACCGCGCCCTTTCTCCGGATCTTCCGCCCGCGGGCGGCCTGTTCGTCAGGCCGCCCGCGTTTTTTGTGCTCTCCATCTGCGGTCTCCCCCGCCCCGCCGCCCGTGACCGTCCGCCTGTCCGCTTTCCTCCTCCTTCTGACTGCCGTCGCGGCGTGCTCGTCGCCCGAGGCGGACCCGGCCCAGACGGCGCTCGTCGGCGAGGCTGACGTGGCGACCGTCCAGGCGCGCGTCTTCGAGGCGACACAGGCCATCGACGCCAACATCGCGTCGGTCGAGACCGAGGCCGCTGCGGCCGACTCGGTCCGACAGCTCGCGTACACGCCGGTCCTCGAGCGGCTGCGCCGCGACCGCAGCCGCCTCCAGATCCGGGTCGACAGCCTCGCGCCGCTCCCGCGCGCCGCCTTCGACACGACGACGACGGCCATCGCCGCCCAGATCCAGCGCCTCCGCTCGTCCGTCGCCCGGGCCCGCTTCGACGCCGCGACCGACGCCGCGACGCTCCAGGCCGCGGCCGCGCAGCGTCTCGGCCGCTTCGACACCCGCATCGCCAGCGCACGCGCCGCTGCCGCGTCGGACACGACGGGCCGCCGCGGCGCGCTCCTCGACTCGCTCACGGCCGACCGCGCGCGCCTCGACGCCCGCCTCGCGGCCTTCGCCGATACGACCGCGCCTGCCTTTACGCGCCTCCGCCAGCAGACCGCCCGCGCGACGGCCGCCCTCGAGCAGCGCCTCGACCGGCTCGCGCCGGACAGTAGCGCGGTGCGGCGGCCGTAGGCAGATTCAGAAAGAGGTTTAAAGTTTAACGTTTAAGGGTAGCATATGTCCACCTTAAACGTTAAACCTTAAACCGTATTTATCCTTTCTGGACCCAGTCCGCGCCCCACTGTACGAGCGCGTCCGCGCGCTCCTGCGTCGGCGCCTCGGCGTAGACGCGCAGGACGGGCTCGGTGCCCGACGGGCGGAAGAGGAGCCAGCCGGTGTCCGTCCGGAACTTGAAGCCGTCCAGCGTCTCGGTCTTCACGACCGGCGTGCCGGCGACCTCGGTGAAGCCCTCCTCGCCGAGCGTCTTCAGGGCGGACTCCTTGCGCTCGGGCGACGTGTGGAGGTCCTGGCGGGACTGGTAGTGCGGCCCGAACTCGTCCATCAGCTCGCGGACGAGGCCCGAGAGCGTGCGCTCGCGCTTCACCATCATCTCGACCACGAGCAGGCCGATGTAGAGGCCGTCGCGCTCCGGGATGTGGCCCTTGACGGCCATCCCGCCGGACTCCTCGCCGCCGACGAGCACGTCGCGCTCGACCATGAGCGGCCCGATGTACTTGAAGCCGATGGGCGTCGTGATGACGTTGAGGCCGTACGCCTCGCCCATGCGGTCCAGCATGTCCGTCGTCGAGAACGTCTTGACGATGTCGCCGCGCAGGCCCTTCTCGACGTGGAGGTACTTGACGAGCAGCGCCAGGATCTTGTGCGAGTCGACGAAGGTGCCCTCCTCGTCGACGAGGCCGATGCGGTCCGCGTCGCCGTCCGTGGCGAGGCCCGCGCCGCAGGAGTTCTCGACGACGACCTTGAGCAGCGCGCCGAGGTTGCGCTCGATGGGCTCCGGCGCCTGCCCGTACATGCCCGGGTTGAGGTCGTGGTGGAGCTCCGTCACGCGGACGCGCCCGAGCAGCTCGCCGACGATGCCCTGGCCCGCGCCGAACATGGCGTCGTAGGCGATGCGGACGCTCGCCTCCTTGATCGCCGAGATGTCGATGCGGTCCTTGAGCAGCTTCGTGTACGCCGTGCGCAGGTCGAACGTCTCGATGAGGCCCTCGGCGACGAGGTCGTCGTAGGCCCGCGGCGCCTCGCCGTCCGCCGGCGGGTTTGCCATCCGCGCCTCGACGTCGGCGATCATCTCGGGCGAGGCCGGGCCGCCGAAGTGCGCCTTGATCTTGAAGCCGTTGTACTGCGGCGGGTTGTGGCTCGCCGTGATGACGATGCCCGCCGTGCGGTTGCCGTCGGCGGTCGCCCACGAGATGGCGGGCGTCGAGACGAACGAGTCCGCGAGGTGGACGTGGACGCCGTTGGACGCCATCACGCGGGCGACGTGCTTGGCGAAGGCCTCGCCCTCGAAGCGCGTGTCGTAGCCGAGGACGACCGAGTGGTCGCCGTCGGGCTGGTCCAGCACCCAGGCGGCGGTGGCCCGCGCGACGCGCGTGAGGTTGTCGAAGGTGTAGCCGCCGCCGATGACGGCGCGCCAGCCGTCGGTGCCGAACGTAACAGTTTCGCTCATGTCGTGGAGTCGGGTGAGGACGCGCGGAATCTACCGCGGCGGAGAGAGACGTTTCCGTGGGGCAACGGAGGAGAAACCGACCGCGGCCCTGCGGACGCGTCAAAGTGCGGATCGAGGCCGTCAGCCCTGCGTCACCGGGCCGCGTCTTCACGCGGCGACAGCCGCGAACTCGGCCAGCATCATCGCCGTCGCGCCCCACACCTCGAGCACACCGCCGGCAGTGCCGCCGGCGCCGGCCGGCGTGACGGCGAAGAACGGGACCTCGAACTCAGGGACCGGAGCGCCGGTGAGCGCCCGGGAGCGCCGCTGCCGCGACGCCGGGTCCAGCAGCGCGGCGACGGGCACCTCGAGCAGTTGGGCCACCTCGGCCTCGTGGGGCTGGAAGTCTGGCCGCGCGTCGAGACTGGCGACGACGGGCCAGACGGAGAAGCGGGACGGCGGGACGTAGAGCGGCGTGAGCCGCCCGAGCACGTCCGGCAGCGCCGGGTCCACGCCGACCTCCTCGAAGGCCTCGCGGCGGGCGGCCGTCTCGGGCGTCTCGCCGGGCTCGAGCGCGCCGCCGGGCAGCGAGATCTGGCCGCTGTGGGCGCGCAGGCTCGCCTGCCGGAGCGTCAGCACGAGGTGCGAGGCGCCGGCGGCGTCGGGATAGAGCAGCACGAGCGTCGCGGCGCGGCGCCCGTCCTTGCCCTCGACGGAGATCGCCTCGGGCGCGAGGCGCGCCGGGAAGGGCGCCATCTCGGCGTGCGCCGCGTGCCCCGGCAACGGCCCGGCGAGGCGCGCGCGGAGGCGGGCGACGAGCGCGTCGTGGCACAGCGTCACAACCCCTCCGCGGCGGCGCCGCGGGCGATGAGCATGCCGGACTGCACGCGCGGCGTCACGAGGACCTCCTGCACGTTGACGTGCTCGGGCGCCGTCACGCAGTAGACGATGGCGGCGGCGACATCGTCACCGTCGAGCGCGTGGGTGTCCGAGTAGACCGCGTCGGCGCGTTCCGTGTCGCCGTCGAAGCGGACGCGCGAGAACTCGGTGGCGACGAGGCCCGGGGAGACGGCCGAGACGCGGACGGGCGTCCCGTGGAGGTCCATCTTGAGGCCGAGCGTGAGCGCGAGCAGCGCGTGCTTCGTCGCACAGTAGACCGTCCCGCCGGCGTAGACGCCGTGCCCCGCCGTCGAGCCGATCGTGACGACGTGGCCGCGGCCGCGGGCGAGCATTCCCGGCACGACGGCCCGGATGCCGTTCAGCACGCCCTTGACGTTCGTGTCGACCATCAGGTCGACGTCCTCGGCGGTGTTCTCCCAGACCGGCGCCATGCTCTTCGCGAGGCCCGCGTTGAGCACGGCGACGTCGATCGCGCGCCACGCCTCGGGCAACGCCTCGACGGCGGCGACGTGCGCTGCGGCGTCGGTCACGTCCAGCGGCAGGGCGAGCGCCTCGCCGCCGCCGGCCGTGATCTCCGCGGCGAGCGCCTCGAGTTTTTCTGCGGAGCGCGCCGAGACGATCACGCGGTCGCCGAGGCGTACGAAGGCGCGGGCCGTCGCGGCGCCGATGCCGGCCGAGGCGCCGGTGACGAAAACTGTGAGGGGCATGGGGGATGGGGCAAGAGGCATGGGGTGCGCTCTGCACTCCGCATCTTCGGTACCTGATCCCTCATGCCCCATCCCTCATGCCTCATGCCCCCTTCACCGCGTGTACTCGTAGAAGCCGCGGCCGGACTTGCGGCCGAGGCGCCCCGCGGCGACCATCTTGCGCAGCAGCGGGCTCGGGCGGTACTTCGAGTCGCCGAGGTCGCGGTGCAGCACCTCCATGATCGAGAGGCACACGTCGAGGCCGATGAAGTCCGCGAGCGTCAGCGGGCCCATCGGGTGCGCCATCCCGAGGCGCATCACCGTGTCGATCGCTTCGGGCGTCGCGACGCCCTCCATCACGCACGTGATCGCCTCGTTGATCATCGGCATCAGGACGCGGTTCGAGACGAAGCCGGGGAAGTCGTTGACCTCGACCGGCGTCTTGCCGAGGTCCTCGGCGAGCCGGTGGATCGTGTCGTACGTCGCCTGGCTCGTCTCGAGGCCGCGCACGATCTCGACGAGCGCCATGACGGGCACGGGGTTGAAGAAGTGCATCCCGACGACCTGCTCCGGGCGGCCCGTCGCCGCGGCGATGGTCGTGATCGAGATGGACGACGTGTTGCTGGCGAGGATCGCCTCGGCGGGCGCCGCGGCGTCGATCTGGCGGAAGAGGTCCGCCTTGACGTCCGGGTTCTCCGTCGCCGCCTCGACGACGAGGTCGGCGGCTTTGACGCCGGCCGCGAGGTCCGTCTCGAGGGCGATGCGGCCGAGCGTCTCCTCCGCGTCCTCGGCGGTGAGCTTCTCCTTCTTGACCTGCCGGCCGAGGTTCTGGTCGATGGTGGCGCGCGCGGCGTCGAGACGGCTCTGGTCGAGGTCGACGAGCGTGACGGCGTGGCCGCCCTGCGCGAAGACGTGGGCGATGCCGTTGCCCATGGTGCCGGCGCCGATGACGGTGACGTTCAAGGGAGGACTGGGAAGTGGAGAGTGGGAAATGGGACGCGATGGACGCGTTACGCGGCGCGCTCGACGATGATCGCCGTCGCCTCGCCGCCGCCGATGCAGATGGCCGCGAGCCCGTAGCGCGCGTCGCGCTGCTGCATCGCGTGGACGAGCGTCGTGAGGATGCGCGCGCCCGAGGCGCCGATCGGGTGGCCCAGCGCGACGGCGCCGCCGTGGACGTTGAGCTTCTCGTGCGGGATGCCGAGCGCGTCCTGCGCCGCGAGCGCGACGACCGCGAAGGCCTCGTTGACCTCGAACAGGTCGATGTCGCCGATCGTCAGGCCCGCCTTCTCGAGGACCTTCTCGACGGCCTGGATCGGCGCCGTCGTGAACTCGACGGGCGCCTTGGCGTGCTGCGCCGTCGCGACGATGGTGCACATCGGCGTCTTGCCGTTCTCGCGCGCCCACTCCTCGCTCACCACGACGAGCGCCGCGGCGCCGTCGTCGATCGTCGACGCGTTGGCGGCCGTGACGGTGCCCGCCTTCGAGAAGGCGCCGCGGAGCGTCGGGATCTTGTCGAACATGACCTTGAACGGGCCCTCGTCCTTCGAGACGATGGTGTCGCCCTTGCGCCCGGGGACCGTCACCGGCGCCACCTCGGCGTCGAAGCGGCCCTCGGTGCTGGAGGCCTGGGCGCGCGTGTAGCTCTCGATCGAGAACGCGTCCTGCGCCTCGCGCGAGACGTTGCACGTCTCCGCGGCGAGGTCCGCCGCGACGCCCATCGGGTTCGAGTCGTAGGCGTCGCGCAGGCCGTCGTTGAAGAGGGCGTCGACGA
>JBBSQZ010000037.1:0-17029 GCA_038243565.1 Rhodothermales bacterium
CGATGCCTGTAGACTTCAGGTTGAGCGGGATCCGGCCGCCGGTCACGAGCGCGGCGTCCTGTCCGAACAGGCGAAACGTGATCGGGATCTCGACCTGAAGGCCAGCCTGCAACTGCGTGCGCGGCTGCTCGAACGGGAAGTCGGGAAACTGGAACGTCAGGCGGTGCCGGCCCGCAAAGTATCCGCCGAGGGCAGGCTGGATCGCGAGGCTGCCCACGAGCGGGACGCGCCGCGAGACGGCCGCCGAGACGGACTCGGAGAGGTCCCGGATGCGGACGTCAAAGGGCTCGACGACCTGCCCGCGCAGGTCGGTGAGCTGACGGCCGCCGTAGGTCGAGAACTGAACGGTTCCCTCGAGGCGCCCCGAGAAGCCCGCCCCGAGCGGCCGCGTGAGCCCGGCGACCGGGCCGAACTGGTGGAAGTCGGCGCCGGCGCCGGAGCTGCCCGTCTTGTAGCGCATCCCGAGGTCGACGCCGCTCGAGAAGCGGTAGCCGAGCGTCCCGTCGACCGCTTGGAGGTCGCTGTTGCTGAACGTGAGGCCGTTGAGGCTGACGAAGCCGCCGGAGCTATCCGCGTACTGCGTCTGGGCGAGGGCGGGGGAGGCGAGGAGCGCCGCGAGGGCGAGGGCAGGGACAAGGCGCATCGTGAAGCGAGGGTGAATGAGAGGCGCACTGAACGGAGGCGCCGACCGTCTCGCACGCGCATCCCGAACTTTTTTACGTCCCGAGTCCCTCGGCCGTGTCGCCGAGGCGCGGCTCGGTCCCGTCGAGGAGGCGGCGGACGTTGGTGCGGTGCGTCCACAGGATGAACAGCGGCACGAGGAGCGCGAAGCCCCAGACCGGCGGCGCGAAGCGCGCGCCGAGCACCGTCTGCACGCCGAGCGTGACCGGCAGCGAGACGGCGCCAAGGATGGACCCGAGCGAGACGCGCCGCGTCGCCCACATCGCGAGCCCAAACACGGCCACGGCGACGACCGTCGCCACCGAGATGAGACCTGCGATGAGGCCCGCGCCCGTCGCGACGCCCTTGCCGCCCTTCCACGAGCCGAAGAAGACGCGCCCCCAGAGCGTCACGACGTGCCCGAGCATCGCGGCGACGCCGGCCAGCACGGCGAGCCAGGCGGCGCCGTCCGGCCCGAGCGCCGAGGCGTCGGCGAGGTGTGGCGCGAGCAGCGTCGGGAGCAGGCCCTTGAGAAAGTCGAGCCCGAACACGAGCGCGCCGGGGCCCTTGCCGAGCACGCGCCAGACGTTCGTCGCGCCGGCGTTGCCGGACCCGTGCTGCCGCAGATCGACGCCATGCGCGCGCGCCACGATGAGGCTGAACGGGATGGCGCCTAGCAGGTAGCTCAGGACGACGGCGAGGGCGGCGGAGACCATTCGAGGCGGGCGGATCGGAGGGCAGACGCCAAGATAGACGCCCCGATTGCAAGGGCCGACCCGCAGAAGTCGCGTGAAGAAGTGAGGTCGGATCGGGCGTCGCGGAGCAGAATCGCGCCCTTCCTGGACCTTTAGGGCTTTGCGAAGGCGGGTCACCGGGGTGTGCCCTATCCTTGCTCCCGGCCCTTCACCCCGGGCCATGCAGCGCCCCGGCGCCGCCTTCCGCCTGCTCGCCCACCGACTCCTATGTGAGCCGTCTCCTGCTTCTCGTCGGCCTCATGGCCGCGCTCGCCGTCCCCGCCGCCGCACAGACCATCACGCCGGGTGGACGCCGCGCCGAGGCCCGCCGTGGCGTCGCCAGCTTCTACGCCGCGTCGCTGCATGGCAACCGCACCGCCTCGGGCGCCCGCTACGACCGCACCGGCTTCACGGCCGCCCACCGGACGCTTCCGTTCGGAACGGTCCTCCGGGTCACGAATGAGCGCAACGGGCGTATCGTCTTCGTGCGCGTCAACGACCGCGGCCCGTTCCACCGCTCGCGCGTGCTCGACCTCTCCGGCGCCGCCGCCGACGCGCTCCGGATGCGCGGGGCCGGCACGGCCCGCATCTCGTTCGAGGTCGTCCCGCGCGGTGAGGCGCCCGCCCAGATGGGGCCGGCCGAGTAGCACCCGCCCGACCCGACCCACTCGACGGCCGCTTCGCACGACGCGAGGCGGCCGTCGTCCGTTTCAGCCGAGCGTGATCTTGAGCGACACGTCGAGCGCGCGGACGGAGTGCGTGAGCGCGCCGGACGAGATGTAGCCGACGCCGGTCGCGGCGATCGCCGGCACCGTCTCGAGCGTGACGTTGCCCGACGCCTCGGTCTGGAGGCGTCCGCCGACGCGGCGGACGGCCTCGGCCAGCACGGACACGTCGAGGCCATCGTCCGTCCGCCGCGCCATGTTGTCCAGCAGGATGGTGTCGACGCGGAGGCCCTCCGCCTTCGCCGCGAGCACGGCGTCGACTTCCTCGAGCGTCCGTGCCTCGATCTCGACCGGCACGTCTGCGGGTGCGTGGGCCGTCACCGCGGCGAGTGCCGCACGGATGCCGCCAGCCGCCTCGATGTGGTTGTCCTTGACGAGCACGCGGTCGAACAGCCCGACGCGGTGGTTCTCGGCGCCGCCGAGGCGCACGGCGAGTTTGTCCAGCAGGCGCAGGCCGGGCGCCGTCTTGCGCGTGTCCAGGACGATGGCCGGGCGCGCCGCCTCGGCGTAGGCGTGCGCCGCCGTCGCGATGCCGCCCATCCGCTGCACGAGGTTCAGCGCGAGGCGCTCGCCGACGAGGATCGAGCGCGCCGCGCCGCGAACGGTCCCGACGGTCGTCCCGGCCGAGACGCGGTCGCCGTCGGCCGCCGTCCACTCGAGCACGAGGCCCGCGTCGACGGCCGCAAACACGCGCTCGGCGACGGCCAGCCCGGCGATGACCCCGTCCTCTTTGACGAGGAAGCGTCCCGCCGCCTGTACGTCCGGCCCGACGGTCGCCTCCGTCGTTACGTCGCCCGCGCCGACGTCCTCGGCGAGCGCGCGTACGATGAGCTCCGGAAGGTCAGCGGCGACGTCGTGGGGGAGGGGTAGCATAGGGAAAGCGGAAGGCTTGGGTCAAGCACCTCAGAACGTTTCGCTCGTGCGCCGTGGTCATCGTTTGTCGCAAACAACCAGATATGTCATCCCGCCGGTTAAACCCGGACCTGACGTGATCCGGGATCTCCTCAATGTTCGTCGTCGCGAGGCGCGACTATCCGCGCACGCCCCATCCTTCAGGAGATCCCGGGTCGGGGCCCGGGATGACATGGTAGAGAGACGGGAGTCAGGCTGTCCTTCGTCCCCCGCCCGCGGCACCCTCACATTGGCCGCCCGATGTCCTCGACGTCCGCGGCTTTCTCGTAGGCCTCGATGATGTCCTTGACGAGCTTGTGGCGGACGACGTCGCCGCGGCCGAAGTCGACGAAGTCGATGCCGTCGACGCCCTCGAGGATGTCGCGGGCCTGCGTGAGGCCCGAGAGCGTGCGTGAGGGCAGGTCCGTCTGCGTGCCGTCGCCGGTGACGATGGCGCGGGAGCCGGCGCCGAGGCGCGTCAGGAACATCTTCATCTGGCCCGCGGTCGCGTTCTGCGCCTCGTCTAATATCACGAATGCGCTCGTAAGCGTACGGCCGCGCATGTACGCCAGTGGGGCGATCTCGATAATATTGCGCTCGAGGTAGCTCTGGAGCTTGTCCCGCTCGATCATGTCCTCGAGCGCGTCGTAGAGCGGCCGCAGATACGGGTCGACCTTGTCGCGGAAGCCGCCGGGGAGGAAGCCGAGCGACTCGCCCGCCTCGACGGCCGGCCGCGCGAGGACGATCTTCTTGACCTGCCGGGACTTCAGCGCCGAGACGGCGAGCGCGACCGAGACGTACGTCTTGCCGGTGCCTGCCGGCCCGACGGCGAAGACGATGTCCGACACCCGCGCCGCGTCCACGAGGCGCCCTTGGCCAGGCGTCTTGGCCTTGACCGTCCCGCCCATCGGCGTGAACAGGATGGCGTCGGTGCCCCCCGAGCGCCTGGGCGCGCCGCCGCCGCGGCCGATCTCGAGGACCGTATCGACGTCGGTCTCGGTGAGGTTGGCGTTGCGGTTGAGGATGAGCGTGAGCTCGGTGATGACGCGCTCGATGCGGTCTGCCTGCTCCTCGGGCCCGCGCAGGCGCAGCTCGTCGCCACGGGCGACGACGCGCGTCTCGGGGAACGCGGCCTCGATCTTGCGCAGGTAGACGTCGTTGAATCCGAACAGGAGCAGGGGCTCGGCACCGCTGATGGTCACGGTGCGGTCGACGACGGGCGGGAGTTCTGCCAAGAGGACGGGATGTGTGTTGGGCGGAAAGCTACCGCCGGGAGGGCATGAGGGATGGGGCAAGAGGCATGGGGGAAAGGCGGATGCCGGAACGAGGAGGGCACTGGACGGCGAAAAGCAGGTTGCTTTCATTCCCCATTCCCCTACCAGCCCATCTGCCGCATCCGCGTCTGGATGCGTGACGCCGTGCGGCCCATGTCGTCCGGGTCACGGGCGATCGGGTTCGGGAGGATCGCGGCGAGGCGCGCGGCCTGGTTGCGCGAGAGCGCGTCGGCGCTCGTGCCGTAGTGGTGCCCCGCGGCCGCCTCGATGCCGTAGACGCCCGGCCCCCACTCGGCGACGTTGAGGTAGAGCGTGAGGATGCGGTCCTTGGGCAGGATGAGCTCGGCCGCGACCGTCAGCGGCACCTCGAATCCTTTGCGGACGTAGCTGCGGCCGGTCGTCAGGAAGAGGTTCTTGACGAGCTGCTGCGTGAGCGTCGAGGCGCCGCGGGGGGCGCGGCCGCGGCGCTCGGCGTCGGCGCGCGCGCGGCGGATCTCCTCGAAGTCGAAGCCTGCGTGCTGGTAGAACCGGGCGTCCTCGCTCGCCACGACGGCGTGGCGGATGTCCGGGTCCTGCCCGTCCTCGTCGACCGGGCGGTACGTGTAGCCGAAGCGCGTGCCCGTCGCGGCGTCCTCGACGGCGTTCCAGAGCTGGACCGTCGTCGCGGGCGGCTCGACGAAGCGGTACGCGCCGAGGAGCAACGTGCAGGCGACGAGGTAACCCACGACGGCGAGGGCCACGAAGCGGATGGCGCGGCGGACGAGCCCGCGCTTCTTCCGGCCCTTCCGCCCGTCCACGACCGGGGCGGATCGCGGTCCCGTCGCGACGCCGCGCCGCGCATCGCGCAGCGGCATCACGCGAGGCGGCGGGGCGGGGGCGGGACGGGGCATGGCGTCAGAGAAATACGGTTTAAGGCTTATGTTTAAGAGCGTCTCTTATCATCCCGAAACAGTAAGACTTAAACCGCTTTTGCGCTACCGGGTGATCTCGAGGATCTGGAGCTTGACGAGCCCGGCGGGCACCTTGATGTCGACGGTGTCTCCGACCTCCTTGCCGAGCAGTCCCTTGCCGATCGGGCTCTCGACCGAGACGCGGTTGCGTGCGAGGTCCGCCTCCTGCGGCGCGACGAGCGTGTAGACGGCCTCCTTCTTGACCTTCTTGTTCATCACGCGGACGTTCGAGAGGATGCGCGCGCGGCTCGCGTCGACCTCGGACTCGTCGACGGCGCGGGCGGCCGAGACGGTGCCCTCGAGGCGGGCGATGCGGGCCTCGAGGTGGCCCTGCGCCTCCTTGGCGGCGTCGTACTCGGCGTTCTCCGAGAGGTCGCCCTGGGCGCGCGCCTCGGCGATGGCCTGCGCGATCTCCTGGCGCTCGGTCGTCCGGGCGCGGTGGAGCTCGTCCTTGAGGTTCTGGAGGCCTTCTTCGGTAAGGTAGACGGTAGCGCTCATGGCGGTGGTCCGGCGGCTGACGGGCGCGGCCCGTGCGGGCGGCTCGTGCGGGAGGGACAAAAAAGGAGCATCCCGGCAGGGGAGCCGGGATGCGGAGCGCCAAGATACGGCACGGAGGAGCAGGAGCGCCAGCGGGCAGGCGGGCCTTGCCGTGGGGCTAGCCCCGAACGGCCTCGGAGTCGGCGTCGCGGCGCGGCGTCGGGCGGCGGCCCGAGGCGGGCTCGGCGAGCACGCGCCGCGCCATCCAGTACGCCTGCTGGTAGTAGCCCTCGTCGAGGTTCGACACGGTCACGCCGCGGCTGGACGAGGCGTGGATGAAGTCGCCGTTGCCGAGGTACACGCCGACGTGGCGGACCGAGCGGCGGCGGAAGAACACGAGGTCGCCGGGGAGGAGGTCGCCCTTCTGGACCGAGACGCCCTCGAACTGCTGCCCGTCCGTCGCGCGCGGGAGCTCGACGCCGAGGTTGTCCTGCATGAACTGGCGGACGAAGGCGGAGCAGTCGATGCCGCGGCGCGAGTCGCCGCCCCAGCGGTAGGGCGTCCCGAGCCACGGCTGCCCGGCGTCGCGGAGCGCCGACGAGATCATCTCCGCTCGCGCCGAGGAGGCGCTGGCCGAGGCGCTCGAGACGGAGCGGACGGGCGCGCGGTAGGCCGCCGTCGGGGGGGTGTCGGTTTGGACGGCGGAGCGGCGGGTCGGGCGGCGGCCGGGCGGGCAGCACCCCAGCCGGCGGCGGACTGCGCCGCTGCGGTGGGCGCAAAGCCGGCGAGAAGGGCGAGGGCGCTGGCAGCGAAAAGCGAGCGCAAGACCTGAACTGGCATACAGGGAGGGTATGTGGCGGTGCCCCAAAACTAACCGCTCGGCCGGGCATAGGGAAGGCCATGTGGAAAGACTCCGCTAAGTCCCGGCCGCGCAGTGCGGCTGCGGATGCGGTATCGCGCTCCACAGGCGCTCCTTAAAACGTGTGGCCGGCGCGCGCCAAGGGCCGGTGAAGCCGGAACGGCAGCCCGGGCGCGAAGTACCGCTCCGGTTCCCACTCTCCTCCGACTGCCATGTACCCCGAATATCTCGTCGCGCCGATGCGCGAAGAACTCACGCGCCTCGGCGTCGAGGAGCTCCGCACCGCGGCCGACGTCGACGCCGCGTGGGACGCCGCGCAGAGCGGCACGACGCTCGCCGTCGTGAACTCGGTCTGCGGCTGCGCCGCGGCCAACGCCCGCCCGGCCGTCGCCCTCGTCCAGAACCTGCCCGCCACGCCGGACCGCCAGGTGACGGTCTTCGCCGGCCAGGACACCGAGGCGACGGCGCGCCTGCGCGAGCACCTCGCGGGCATCCCGCCGTCGAGCCCGTTCATGGTCCTCATCAAGGACGGCGACCCGGTCTTCGTCCTCGAGCGGCGCCACATCGAGGGCCGCTCGTCGAGCGCCATCGCGTCGGACCTGCGCGACGCCTACGCGACGTACTGCGGTCCCGACGGTGCCGGGGCGCCCGACGCACCCACGAGCCCCGATGGCGAGCCGGCGGTCGCCGAGCCCATCACGAGCACGTTCCGCTCGATCCTGTAAATGCAGGGTCGGGGTTGCCTGAACATGGTGTCGTCGTTGGACGCGATGCGGTGGCGAATGCTCGATGCACCTCGCCTGAAACGCGGACGGCTCGGCGAGCCGTCCCTACCTGTGCCGCGCTCGTAACCAGACGCCGGGCTGGTAGGGCACGCTCGCCGAGCGCGCCGCGTCCAACGCGCAGGGCGCCATCGGATAGCGTGTCGCTCCCTGAACTCAAAATCTCAAACCGCATTCTGCCGGGCCGCCGTCCAGAGCGTGACGATCCCGCCGAGGGCGGTCGCGGCGAGCGTCCAGATGCCACCGGAGAACAGGTCGACGGCCCAGACGCCGAGGGCGAGCGGGGCGGCGACGGCCAGCGCCGCGCCGAAGTCGCGCAGGACCGGGCCGGTGGGGACGCGCGCGAGGTGCAGCATCCAGCCGACGTGGCCGAGGCGCAGGGCCGTCCCGGCGATGCTCGCGGCGAGCACGATCCCGGACGCATCCAGAAGAAGGCCGGCGGCGACGAGCGCGGCAGTCTGAACGGTAGCCATAAACACGCTGAAGCCGAGGTCTGCCCGCTGCCGTTCGAGCACGTCGAAGAGGCACGTCATCGGGGCGGCGATGGAGGCGGCGAGCGTCCACGGCGCGATGAGCTGAGCGAAGAGGCCGGCCGTCGCCCACGTCGGGCCGAAGACGACCGCGAAGAGGCTCGGGCCGGCCGCCATCACGGCGAGGCTCGGGAAGACGGTCACGGCGAGCAGCCCGCGCAGCGTCTGCCGCGTGAGTGCGGGCAGCGTCCCATCGCGGACGGCCGCGGCGGCGCGGACGAAAAAGACCTGACCCGAGGCGCCGGTGACGAGGCCGAGCGGCAGCGCGAGCGTCCCGTACGCCACGCCGAACTGCCCGACGGCGGCCTGGCCAGCGAACGCGGCGAGCAGCAGGACCGGCAGGCGCGTCGCGACGAGGTTGAGGGCGGCGGCGGGCGCCGAGAACTGCGGGAACCGCGCGTAGCGACGCGCGAGGGCTCGCAGCGCGTGGGGCCGGAACGCCGCGAGGAGCCGGGCGCCATCGGCCCGCCACACGGCCACGCCGACGACGGCGAGGCTCGCCAAGAAGCCCGCCGCCGCCCCGCCGACGAGCCCGACAGCTCCGGCACCGACGATCCCGGCGCCGACCTGCACCGCCACGACGACGCCCGACTGGGCCACGCGCGACGCCGAGATGGTCTTGAAGCGGTGCCCGCGTGTCAGCCACTGCTCGGCCGTCTGCGACGTGTCCAGCGCCAGCAGAGCAGGGGCGAGGAGCCACCACGAGGCGCCGTCGAGCCAGCCCGAGCCGACGGCGAGGGCCACGCCGACGAACGCCAGCGCGGACGTGGCGAGCGCGCCCAGGACAGACAGCCACGCCAGCCCGCCAGCGTCGGCGTCGTCCTCGGGCAGCAGGAGCGCGTAGCGGTAGCCGCCGTGGGCGACGGCCGAGAGGAGCGTCGCCATCGTCGTGACGAGCGTGAGCACGCCGAACGCCTCGGGCGTGTAGAGGCGCGTGAGGAGCGGCCGCGCGGCGAAGACGGCCGCCTGCGCCGCAGCCGTCCCGCCGACGAGCGTCAGCACGGGCCGTAGGAAGGCGCCCTCGCGCCACACCTCGGCGCGTGCCCGCAGCCGCGAGAGGCGCCGCGCCGGCTCGGGCCGCGCGGTCATGAACGGAGCGCCTCGCGCAGGCGGAGCACGCGCGACCTCGTCCACGCGACGCGGACCGACGCGACGAGCGGGAACCCGAGCCGCCGCTTGAAGGCGGAGACAGCCTGGAGGTTCGCACCCAGCAGGTCGAGCCGCCCGGTGCCCTCGACGACGAGGCGCTCGGCGGTGTCCGCGATCAGCAGGAGCATCCCTGGCCCCGGCTCTGCACTCCCGGTCCAGACGTAGCCCGACCGGTCGTCGACTGCCGTCGCGACGGCGCCGACGGGCGTTCCGTCGGCCCGCTCCACGACGGCGATGCGGACGGTTCCCGCGGCGGCATGGGCGCGGACGAGCGCCTCGGCGGCTGCGGCCGGGACAGGCGGGCGTGTGCCGGACCGGAGGAAGGGGGCCTCGGCAGACCGCCCGACGAGCGCGGCCGCCCCGTCGTCGCGGCGGACGCGGAGCCCGCCCGGCCGCTCGGTTCCGTCTGACCGCGTCGCGGAGTAATCGCGGACGCGGTGGCGGACGTACCGCGGCACGTGGCCGCCCCAGTCGGCCGGCCCGGCGTACGTGTACCGGGGCGAGGCCCGCCATCCGGCCCAGACGAACGGGCGGGCGTCGGCGAAGGTGGGCGGGAGGTTGAACTCGGCGGCGTCGGCCCGCCGGGCGACGGCAGCGATCCACGCGCCGAGCGGCCCGCCCCCACCCGTCTCGTACAGCGGGGCCGGGTCGGTGAGCGCGTCGGCCAGCGGGGCCGCAGCGAGGGGACCCGAGTACGGCGTCAGCGGAGGGACGACGGCGAGCCGGAACGGGCCGCGGCGACGCCAGAACACGACGCCGCCGACAGCGGCCGGTCCGCCGTGTTCGGGCTCACGGGTGAGCATGATCTCGCCCGTGAGCCCGAACGCCGAGCACGCGGCGTCTGCATGGGTGAGCGAGTGGAACGGAGTCGCCTGCGGACTTGCGGCGACGAGGGCGGCGTAGGCCGCGCGCCCGGCGGCGTCGGCGAGCGGCACGATGCGGACAGGCTCGCCCGGCGTGCTCACAGCACGTACTGGCTGAGGTCGCGGTTCTGGGCGATCGACGCGAGGCGCTCGCGCACCATGTCCGCCGTGACGTGGACGGGCCCGGCGTGGTCGTCCGGCACGCCGAAGAGCTCGACGTCGAGCAGCGTCGTCAGGATCGTGTGCAGGCGGCGGGCGCCGATGTTCTCGACCGACTCGTTGACGTCGGTCGCGATGCGCGCGATCTCGCGGACGGCGTCGTCGTCGACGGTCAACTCGACGCCTTCTGAGGCGAAGAGGGCGGCGTACTGCTTCAGGAGCGCGTTCTCGGGCTCCGTCAGGATCCGCACGAAGTCGTCTTCCGAGAGCGAGCCCAGCTCGACGCGGATCGGGAAGCGGCCCTGGAGCTCCGGGATGAGGTCCGAGGGCTTCGAGACGTGGAAGGCGCCCGAGGCGATGAACAGGATGTGGTCCGTCCGCACCTGCCCGTGCTTGGTCGTGACCGACGAGCCCTCGACGATCGGCAGGAGGTCGCGCTGGACGCCCTCGCGCGAGACGTCCGGCCCCGAGCTGCCCGCGCCCTGGCGGCCCGCCACCTTGTCGATCTCGTCGATGAACACGATGCCGGCCTGCTCGACGCGGGCGACGGCCTCCTCGCGGGCGCTCTCGCCGTCGACGAGCTTCTGCGCCTCCTCCTGCGTGAGCAGGGTGAGCGCCTCGGGGACCTTCACGCGGCGCGTCTTGCGCGTCTTGCCCATGCCGCCGAGCATCTCGTTGAGGTTGATGCCCATCTCCTCCATGCCCATCGGGCCGAACATCTGGAGGTTCGTCGTGCGGTCCGCCGTGACGTCGACCTCGACCTCGCGGTCGTCGAGGGCGCCGTTCCGGAGCCTGTCGCGGAGCTTCTCGCGCGTGCGGCTCTCGGCGGCGTCCGGCGCCGCGTCCGGCGTCGTGTTCGGGAAGCCGAAGGTCGGCGTGCCCGGCGCGCGCGGCGCCGGGGGGAGGAGGAGGTCGAGGAGGCGCTCCTCGGCGAGGGCGGCCGCGGCGTCGCGCGCTTTCTCGGCCTGCGCCTCGCGCGCCTGCGCCACGGCGCCGTCGACGAGGTCGCGGATCATGGACTCCACGTCGCGGCCGACGTAGCCGACCTCGGTGAACTTGGTCGCCTCGACCTTGACGAACGGCGCGCCGGTGAGCTTGGCGAGGCGCCGCGCGATCTCGGTCTTGCCGACGCCCGTCGGCCCGATCATGAGGATGTTGGCCGGCACGATCTCGTCGCGCATGTCGTCGGGCGCGCGGAGGCGGCGCCACCGGTTGCGCAGCGCCACGGCGACGGAGCGCTTGGCGTCGGCCTGGCCGACGACGTACTTGTCGAGCTCGGCGACGATCTGGCGCGGCGTGAGCGCGTCGAGCGGGGCGGGCGCCTCGGGAAGCGGGGTCGAGGCGCCGTCGCCGGTCGGGGTGATGTCAGGCATGGTCGGGTGTGAAATCGGGTCGGCGGGGCGTACGCCAGCGGACGCCCCACGGATGCGAGCCCGTAGAGACGCCCCGCCGGGGCGTCTCCGGTCGTGGCGTGGCGTTCCACCGTGGAATGCCGTCCCGTCGTGGCACAACGGTCCGTCGTGCGGCGGCGCCCCATCGGGTGGCGGTGTGGAGACGCCCCGGCGGGGCGTCTCTGCGCTAAATCGTCACCTCGTCCTCGAACGGCAGGCCGTCGTCGGTGTCGCTGGAGGTGCCGTGGATCTCCTCGCGGACCTCGACCACGGCCGGGTGCTCGGGGTTCACGATCAGGACGGTGTAGTCGTACGGCATGCCGCGGCGGCGCTCGAGCCGGACCGCGCCGCACTCCTCGAGGTCCGCCACGAGCGACTTCGGGTCGTGGCCCTCGCGGTCGCCGATCTCCTCCGAGAGGCGCCGCAGCAGGGGCGTGAGGTAGATCTCGTCGTAGTGGCCGAAGTTGCGCTCGATGACCTCGAGCGCGTCGTAGTCGATCTCGTGCTGCGGGTCCTGCGCGGACTGGAACGTCGTGACCGAAACCGGCGCGCCGACCTCGGGCTCGGCCGCGAGCGCGCCCTGCGGCAGCAGGCCCGCCGCGTCGACGAAGCGCCCGCCGCGCGTGTGCTCAAGGAGGTGCGGCGAGAGGTGCTCGCGGAAGCCGACCACGACCACGCGGCGCCCGGCCGCGATGAGCGCCTGCACGACCGGCACGTAGTCGCGGTCGCCGGCGACGAGCACGAACAGGCCCGCCTCGGGGTGCGCGTGGCACGCCTGGACCACGTCCACGGCGAGCTGGAGGTCGGTCGTGTTGCGGTGCGTCGTCGCCGGGACGAACACGGGCTCGATGCCGTGGAGGTAGAGCAGGCGCTGGACGTGGCGCGCGTGGTCGTCGAGCGCGCCGAAGTCGGCGTAGGCGCGGCCGCGGACGATCCGGTCGCCGGTGGCCTCGAGGTGCGTCCGCAGCGCGGTGAACAGGAGGCCCGCGAGGTCGGCCGTCGAGCCGCCGTCGGTGCGGCCTTTGAGGTAGTGGTGCAGGCTCTGGTAGTCGACGAAGAGGGCGGCCTGGCTGCCGCCGGCGGGCGCGTCGCCCGAGGCGCCGTCGGAGGAGACGAGGGCCGCGACCGGCGCCTCGTCGGGAATGGTGTCGTCGGACATATCGGGAATCGGTACAGACTGGGGATGCTTGGCCGCGGCGCGGTCGAACGCTGTGACGCGCCGGCGGTCCCGGAAACTAGCACGCATCCGGGAGAGGGCCCGGCCCCGGAATCGGCCGCCGCGCGTATCCTCTGCGCTCGGACGCCCGTATCCCGGCCTCAACACCCTCGCCCGTCATGCCGACCGTCTACTGGTTCTGCCTCGGCGGCGGCCTCGTCGTCTCGGTCGCCCTGTTCCTCATCCACGACTACCTCGGCGACGCGCTCGACGGGGCCTTCGACGCGCTCGACATCGACGGCTTCCTGGACCCGCTGTCGCTCGTCGCCGGCGTGAGCGTCTTCGGCGGTGCGGGCGTGCTCCTCGACGCGTACACCGGTCTCGGCACGCCCCCGACGGTCGCGATATCGGTCGCCGTGGCGCTGCTGTTCGCCGTCGGGATGCACCTCGTCTACGTCGCCCCGATGAAGCGGAGCGAGAACTCGACGGCCTTCTCGGTCCGCGAGTACGCCGGGCGGACGGGCGAGCTCACGACGTCTCTGACGGCGACCGGCCACGGCGAGGTGATCGTCCGCATGGGCGCCTCGACGACGTTCCAGACGGCGCGCTCGTTCACCGGCGACCCGATCCCCGTCGGCGCCCGCGTCGTCGTGGTCGAGGTGACGCCCGACGGGACGCTCCTCGTGGCGCCGGTCGACGAGGCGGACGACCCGCCGCGCCGCGCGCTGCCGCCGCGGCTGAGCTGAGGGGCATGGGAGATGAGGCATGGGCCATGGGCGAAATGCCTCATCCTCAAGCCTCTTGTCTTTTCCCCATCCCTCATGCCCCATCCCTCATCCCCCTTTACCCATGCTTGAGCTTCTCGGAACCGGCGGCATCGTCGCCATCGTGCTCATCGTCATCGTCGTGCTGCTCATCATGACGGTCGCGAGCCGCTACAAGACCGTCTCGCCGGACGAGGCGATGCTCATCACGGGCGGCGGCCTCAGCGGCAAGAACGTCCTCACGGACGAGAGCGGGCGGCGGCTCAAGATCGTCCGCGGCGGCGGCGCGTTCATCCTGCCCGTCGTGCAGCAGCGGGCGTACATCAGCCTGCTGAGCCACAAGCTCGACGTGTCCACGCCCGAGGTCTACACGTCCGAGGGCGTGCCGGTGATGACCGACTCGGTGGCGCTGATCAAGGTCGGGTCGTCCGTGGAGGACGTGGCGACGGCGGCGGAGCAGTTCCTCGGCAAGCCGGACGAGGAGCTGCGCAGCGAGGCGCGCGAGGTCCTCGAGGGCCACCTGCGCGCCATCCTCGGCACGCTGACGGTGGAAGAGGTGTATCGCAACCGCGACAAGTTCGCGCAGGAGGTGCAGTCCGTCGCGGCGCTCGACCTGCGCAAGATGGGCCTCCAGATCGTGTCGTTCACGATCAAGGACGTGCGCGACAACAACGGCTACCTCGAGGCGCTCGGCCGCCCGCGCATCGCGGCCATCAAGCGCGATGCCGACATCGCCGAGGCCGAGGCGACGCGCGACGCGCGCGTCCGCAAGGCGGCCGCCGACGAGGCGGGCCAGAAGGCGGAGCTCATCCGCGACACCAACGTCGCCGAGGCGAACAAGACGAAGGAGCTCAAGGTGGCGGCGTTCCGGCAGGAGCAGGACACCGCCAAGGCCGCCGCCGACCAGGCGTACGCCGTCCAGGAGGCGACCTCGCAGCGGGCCGTCGTCGAGGAGCAGATGCAGGTCGAGCTCGTCCGCAAGCAGCGCGCGGTCGACCTCGAGAAGCTCGAGATCGAGCGCCGCGAGAAGCAGTACGACTCGGAGGTCAAGAAGAAGGCGGACGCGGACCGCTACGCCGTCGAGCAGGCGGCGGAGGGCGCGAAGCTCCAGCAGGTGCGCCGCGCCGAGGCGATGCAGTTCGAGATCGAGGCGGAGGCCAAGGCCCGAGCGGAAGGTGCGCGGGCCGAGGGCTTCGCCGCGGCCGAGGTCACGCGGCAGAAGGGCTTCGCCGAGGCAGAAGCGAAAGAGAAGCTCGCCGAGGCGTTCGAGAAGTTCGGCGAGGCGGCCGTCCTGGACCTGCTCGCGAAGATGATGCCGGAGCTCGCCCGTGAGATCGCCCGCCCGCTCGCGTCCATCGACAAGCTGACGGTCGTGGACACCGGAAACGGCATGGGCGCGGCGCGCATCACCAACACGGTCACGCAGCTCATGGCGACGACGCCGGAGCTCGTGCGGAGCCTCACGGGGATCGACATCGGCGCCGTCGCGGCGCGCCTCTCGGGCGGCACCGCGCCCGCCGGCGACGGCGCGGCGCCAGTTGCGCCTGCCGCAGCGCTCCCGGCAGACGACGAGGCGTAACGGCCGGTAGGGAAGACCCTGGTATGCAGGAAGGAGGGGGGAGGAAGGAGGGGAATGCAGTTCCTTCCGTCCTCCGTCCTCCGTCCTCCGTCCTCCGTCCCTCAACAATGGCCCTCGCCGCTCTCCTCCTGGACCTCGACGGTACCCTCGTCGACGCCAACGCCGCCCACGCCGAGTCGATGGTTCGCGCCGCGGCCGAGTTCGACGTGCGCGTCCCGCGCGACCGCATCGACCGCGAGATCGGCAAGGGCGCGGACCTGCTGACGCCCGACGTCTTCGGCCCGGCCTTCGAGGCCGAACACGGCGATGCCTTTCGCAAGGCCGTCGGCCGGCACTTCAAGGAGATCGCGGCCGAGACGCGGCTGCGCCTCTTCGACGGCGCCGAGCGCCTGATCGACGAGGCGCGCGCCCGCGGGCTGCGCCTCGCCCTCGCATCGTCGTCCACGGAGGACGACCTCGACGCGACGTTCAGGAGCGTCGGCACCGACCTCCGTGATCAGGTCGACGTCGTCACGACGTCGTCGGACGCTGACGCGAGCAAGCCGGAGCCGGATATCCTGGCCGTCGCCGCCCGGAAGCTGGGTGTCCCGCCGGCCGCCTGCGCGCTCGTCGGCGACACCATCTTCGACGGCGAGGCTGCGCGCCGTGCCGGTGTCGCCTTCGTCGGCGTCGCCACGTGGACGGCGTCCGAGACGGATCTCAAGACCGCCGCTGCCCGCGCCGCCTTCGCCTCGACCGAGGCGCTCGTGGACAATCTCGACGCCGCGCTCGGCGCCGCCGCGCCGGGCGACGGCGTCCTCACGGCCGAGACGCTCGAGGCGCTGACTGCCGAGGCACTGCGTGAGGCCGAGGCGGCGGTCGACGCGGGCGACGCGCCCATCGGCGCCGTCATCGCAGACTCGACCGGGATGATCCTGTCGCGAGGCCGCAACCGCGCCTCGGGAGGTCGCCTACGCCACGCCGAGACCGAGGCGCTCCGGGACCTCCGCGGAGACGTGCCGCCGGGATCGGTCCTGGTGACGACGCTCGAGCCGTGCGCGATGTGCCTCGGCGCGGCGGCCGAGGCGGGCGTCCACGCCGTCGTGTACGCGCTCGAGGCGCCGCCGAACGGGGCGGCGGGCCGTCTGCTGCCCGTCCCGGGCGACGTCGAGGCGCGGCGTGCGCTGCCGCTCGTCGCGTGCGGTCCGGGCCGCGCGGCGTCGCTGGCGCTCGTGCGGCGCGCGGCGGCGTCGGGCGGGTTTGCGGCGCAGCTCCTCGCGTCCATCGAGGCGGGCGGATGACGCCGCACCGGGCGCCTCCGCCGTGCCGAGACGCGCCGCTGGCGCGTCTCTACGTGGGGGACGCGCTCGGCCGGAGCGCGGCGTCGGGCACTCCGGCGCGCCCCTCGCGCACGCGCCGGACCACGCCGTACCTTTGCGGCCGACCTGCCCGCCGCACGCTTTGACCCTCCCGACCGCGGGGCCGACCGTCTACGAAGGCCACCTCGTCTCGCCCGCCGGCGCCCGCTACGCCATCGTCGCGGCGCGCTTCAACGACGCCATCACGCACCGCCTGCTCGACGGCGCGCTCGACGCGTTCACGCGCCACGGCGCGCCTGCCGATGCCGTCGACGTGGCGTGGGTGCCGGGCGCGTTCGAGATCCCCGTCGTCGCGCAGCGCCTCGCCGAATCTGGCCGCTACCGCGCCGTGGTGTGCCTCGGCGCCGTCATCCGCGGCGCGACCGGACACTACGACATCGTCGCCACCGGCGTCGCGAGCGGCTGCCAGCACGCGGCGCTCTCGACCGGCGTGCCGGTCCTGATGGGCGTCCTGACGGTCGACACGCTCGAGCAGGCGTGGGAGCGCGCCGGCACCAAGGCCGGCAACAAGGGCGCCGAGGCCGCTGCCGGCGCCATCGAGCTCGCGAGCCTCGCCGAGCGCCTCGACGACGCCGACGCCAACCCGGCCGACGCCTGATTCCCCGCACCGCCTGACCGTTTCGGTACGCCGCACTCTCTCTCGACCCGCCATGCGGCATCTGCCCGGCCTCGCCGTCCTCGTGGGCGCGCTCCTCGCCGTCCCTGCCCTCGCCCAGACGCCCGCGCCG
>JBBSQZ010000038.1:0-16899 GCA_038243565.1 Rhodothermales bacterium
CGACCCGACTGTCCAGTCGGCCGTGATCGACCAGGCGTCGGAGAATGGCCGGCCGGACCTCGTCATCGCGGACACGATGAACTTCTGGATCGAGAACGCCCGCGCTGCGCTCGACGCCACGCTCGCCCGCGTCGACGTGCTGATGGTCAACGACGCCGAGGCGCGCGAGCTCTCGGGCGTCCCGAACCTCGTCCGCGCCGCGCGGATCATCCAGGCGATGGGCCCGCGGACGGTCGTGATCAAGAAGGGCGAGCACGGCGCGCTGCTCTTCTGCGACGACGACGTCTTCGCCGTGCCCGCGCTCCCGCTCGCCGACGTCGTGGACCCGACGGGCGCAGGCGACACGTTCCTCGGCGGCTTCGCCGGCCACCTCCTCCGCATCGGCGCCTTCGACGCGCCGGCGATGCGCCAGGCCGTCGTCGTGGGCTCGGCGCTGGCCTCGTTCGTCGTCGAGGCCTTCGGCACGGACGCCCTCGCCGGCGTCTCGCCCGGGGACCTCGAGGAGCGCCTCGACGTCTTCCGCCGCCTCTCCGCCGTCCCGGAGGGCATCGCCGTCGGCGCCGCGGGGTGAGCGAGATCCTTGGGCGTGTGGTCCCGGGGAAGGAGAGTCGTGCACACACGTTTGAGCACGCGCCATTCCAGGCTCAACGTCATCCCGAGCTTGTCGAGGGATCTCGACGCCCCTCCGAAGCCGCTGAGGTCAGATTCACTGCGTCGAGATCCTTCGACGCCGTTCGCGCAGACGCTCACTCTGCTCAGGATGACGTTGGATAAAGGGCTCACGTGAGGCGGACACGATGCGCTGAACTGCCGGCGGATAGGGAACCCAAGTTGTGTCCCCCCAAATTGTCATTGCGAGGAGCGTAGCGACGAAGCAATCTCGTTCTACAGCGCGCTGGACGTCGAGATTGCTTCGCTTCGCTCGCAATGACACAACTTGGGTTAGGGATGCAACGCTCCTCGTGAGAGTGCGGGCACCGCGGCGGGCGGCGCGCGTACCGGATCGGTGAGCGACACCTTCTACACGGACCTCCCCGCCCTCGAGCGCTTCGAGCGCCTCGCCGAGCCCGACGCCTACGCGCCCGTCCCCGCAGACTGGACCGTCGTCATCACGGACGTCGTCGGCTCGACGGTCGCGGTGCAGGCGGGACGCTACCGCGACGTGAACTACGTCGGCGCGGCGTCCATCGCGGCCGCGCTCAACGCCGTCGGCCGGCAGGACGTGCCGTTCGTGTTCGGCGGCGACGGCGCGACGCTCGTCCTCCCACCGGACCTCGTGGACGACGCGCTCGCGGCGCTCGCCGCGCTTCAGCACCACGCCGCGACGCGGCTGTCGCTGCGCCTGCGCGTCGGCGTCGTCCGCGTGAGCGAGATCTACGCTGCCGGCCACGACCTCGCGATGGCGCGCCTCCAGGTCGCGCCGGGCTACGCGCAGGCGCTGCTCACCGGCAGCGGGCTCGGCTGGGCCGAGGCGCAGATCAAGGGCCCGGCGACGGCCGACCGCTACGCCTCGACGGCCGAGCCGGCGGTCGGGACGGACCCCTACGCCGGCCTCGAGTGCCGCTGGGAGGACGTCGTCAGCCCGCACGGCGAGACCGTCTCGCTGCTCGTCGCGGCTGCGGCGGGGCCCGACGCGACGGCTGTCTACCGCGAGGTCCTCGCCGCGGTCGAAGACGTCTACGGGCCGGGCGACACGATGCACCCCGTCGCGCTGGACCGCCTGCGGCTGAGCAGCGACGCCGGCCGCTTCGCGCCCGAGGCGCGCCTGCGGCGGCACGGGCGGCGCCGGCGCTACACGCTCGAGCTCTGGCTCCGCAACGCACTCGGCCGCTATCTCGTCAAGAACAAGAAGCAGACGTCCGAGACCGACTGGGGCGAGTACCCGGCGAAGCTGCGCGCCTCGACGGACTACCGCAAGTTCGACGGCGTGCTCCGGATGATCCTCGCCGGGACACCCGAGCAGCGCGAGCGCCTCGAGGCGACGCTCGACGCCGGCTTCGCCGCGGGCCGCCTCGCCTACGGCGTCCACGTCTCGGACCGCGCCATCCTGACGTGCCTCGTCTACGAGCGCATGGGCCGCCAGGTCCACTTCGTCGACGGCGCCGAGGGCGGCTACACGGCCGCGGCCGTGCCGTTCAAGCGGCGCATGAAGGAGCTCGCCGCGCCTGACGCCCAGCGCGGCGCTCAGCGGACGACGACGAGGCGCGATGTCGCGACGGACTCGCCGCCCGACGCTCGGATCGCGTAGACGCCGGCCGGCAGGCCGCGCACGTCGATGAAGACCTCCGGCTCCGCGCCCGGCGCGACGGCGCCGTCGAAGGCCACGCGGACCGTCCGGCCGAGGGCATCGAGCACCTCGACACGGACCGTCCGGGCGCGTGCCGTGCGCAGGGCCACGCGGGCGACGGCACGCGCCGGGTTCGGCGTCGGCGTGCCGAGTGCGAGACCGAGCACGCCCGGCGCCGGCGCCTCGGCCGCCGTCACGAACGACGGGTCGAAGCAGTCGAGGCGCGGGAAGGCCAGGCCATTCTCGGGATCCGTCACGAACACGGCCGACGTCTCACGGATGAGCCGGCGGACGTCGTCGGGCGTCTCCGCGGCGTCTCCGGCGAGCAGGAGCGCCGCGCAGCCGGCGGCGTGCGGGGTCGCCATGCTCGTGCCCGTCAGCGCGACCGTCCCGCCGCCCATGCGCGACGACACGACGCCGACGCCCGGCGCGACGACTTCGACGAGCGCGTTCGAGTTGGAGAAGGCCGGGATGCGGTCCTCGATCGTCGTCGCGCCGACGGCCGTGACGCCGCTGAGGCAGGCCGGCGCCGCGACGCTCGTGTTGGAGCCGTTGTTCATCGCCGCGGCGAAGAGCGAGACGCCCTGCGCGCGCAGCGCGGCCGCAGCCTGCGCGCCCGCGATCGTCCACGACGCCGAGGCGTCGCAGGTCGTCGCGAAGAGGTCGTTCGTCCCGAGGCTCATCGTGAGCACGCGCACGCCGAGCTCCGGGTGCGAGAGGACGTAGTCCAGACCGGCGACGATCTCGGAGAACGCGTTGAAGCGGCTCAGGCTATCGATCACTTTCACCGCGACGAGCGACGCACCCGGTGCCATCCCGACGCTGGCCGTAGCGCCGCGTGAGGCGACGATGCCCGAGACGTGCGTGCCGTGGCCGTTGTCGTCCTCGGCCGCGCCCGGGCCGGTCTGGCGGGACGTCCCGTTCGGGCCGCGGCCGACGCCGCCGAAGTCGAGGAAGCAGGACTGGTCCACGACCGCGCCCGCGAGGTCCGGGTGGTCCGTGTCGACGCCGGTGTCGAGCACGGCGACCGTCACGCCGGCGCCCGTCACGCCGAGCGCGTGCCACTCCGTCGCCTGGACGAGCGGGACGGTGCGGTCCAGCCCACCGCTCCCGCCGCCTCCGTCGAGGTCGACCCGCTCGACGTCCGGGTGCGCGCGGAGCGCGTCGAGCGCCGCCGCGTCGCGGATGTCGAGCACGAGCGCCGGGACGGACGTGTAGGCCGTCGCGACGGACGCCGCGCCGCGGGGCAGCGCCCCAAGGACGCGCGCCTGCACGGACGCGACGGCGCTCTGGAGCGCGCTCAGCGCCTCGGGCGAGCGCAGCGACGCCGGCGGCGCCTGCCGCAGCGCCACGACGACGCGAACCGAGCCGTCCTGGCTGAGGCGTGCCGCTACGTCGTCTGCCACGACCGGGCGTGCGGGCGTCTGCGCCGCAGTGAGGGATGTCGAGAGAAGGAGCGCAGCGAGCGCGCAGTAAAGCCGTCGGACCATGAGAGAGCACAGTAAGGTGCCGGACG
Source organism: Rhodothermales bacterium (assembly GCA_038243565.1). Taxonomy (GTDB): domain Bacteria; phylum Bacteroidota; class Rhodothermia; order Rhodothermales; family Rubricoccaceae; genus DASVSE01. The sequence continues at coordinate 3,804 of JBBSQZ010000038.1, forward strand.
TTACGGCGAAAACGAGCCGCGCCCGCCGGCCTGCGTCGAAAAGCGTTGCGGCGCGCGGAACCACGTCCGCTGACTGACGGATATTGGGGCTTCTCCGGCCCCCGCCCCGCCTTGCCCGACCCGACGCCCCCGGCTGCCGCCGTCGCCCGCGACCCCACGCCGTCCGTCTCGCCCTACGTCGCGCAGCGCCTGCTCGAGCTGTACATCGAGCTCGGCACGCCGCGGGACATCGCCGACGTGCTCGCCGTGATCCTCGACGCGACGTGCGACCTGCTCGACTGCGGCCGCGCGTCGATGCTGCTCTACGACACGTCCGCGCGGCAGCTCCGCTTCGTCGCCGCGACGAGCGAGGAGACCGAGGCGCTCGCCCAGATCCCGGTGCCGCTGCACGGCTCGCTCGCCGGGACCATCTTCCGCGAGAACCGCGCGCTCGTCTCGGGCGACGTCCAGAAGGACACGCGGCACTTCGCCGAGCCGGCCGAGCAGGCGGGCTACCGCCCGCGCGCCATCGCCGGCGTCCCGATGCGCATCGACGGGCAGCCCGTTGGCGTGCTCGAGGCGCTCGACCCGCTCGATGGCGTGTTCACCGAGACCGACGTCGAGGTGCTGCTCGCCGTCGCGTCGCAGGCGGCTGTGGCCGTCCACGCCGCGCGGCAGCGCCACGCGCTCGAGCGCGCTCACGCGCGCCTCGCCGTGGCGGACCGCCTCAAGGGCCAGATGATGGCGCTCACGGGCGAGGCCTTCCGCGCGCCGCTCGACGCCGTGCAGGCGGCCGCCGAGGCCCTCCGCGGCCACTTCGGCGACGACGTGGACGCGCTCGCGGATGACATCCTCGGCGCCGCGGCGCGGATGCAGGCGCTCATGCGGCCCGTCACCGAGGTCGGCGCGCTGCCCGATGCGCTGCCCGGGACCGAGCCGGTCGTGCTGCAGGGGCTGCTCCGCGAGGCGTCGCACGAGGCCCACGAGGCCGTCCGCCTCGTGCTCGAGCTGCCCGCCGAGGCGATCGTCGTCGCGGCACACGTGCGCCGGCTGCGCCTCGCGCTCGTCCACGTCGTGGCCGAGGTCGCGCGCGCGGCGGCGGCGCGCGGCGGCGACGCCGAGATGACCGTCGGCGCCTCGTTCAGCGGCTCCGAGGCGGTCGTCGAGATCCGCGACACGACCCTGGGCACCCGCAGCGCGCCGGCGTCGGACGGCCTCGACCTCGTCGTCGCCCGCGTGCTCGTCGAGCGCGACGGCGGCGTCGTGTGGGCCGCCGAGGGCGGCGGGCTGCACCTCCGCCTGCCGCTCTACGTCGGCCCCGTCGCGACGCTATGATCCCGCGGACCTGACCGAGGCGCGCCCCGCCGCGCGGGACGTATCCGCTGCGGCGCCGCTTGCGGGGCTGCCGCGCGTGATACCAAATCCTGGAGCTCTGTTTCGGTTGAGGAGGCCAGAAGCTCGCCTTCCAGACTCCATCGGCCTTTCGTACCGCAACAGTCCAACCGGACTTGGTATGACACACGACGTCCGCAACGTCGACCGGATCGCGGGCCTGACCCTGATCGACCTGCTCGCGTCAGAGAAGCCGGCGAAGCTCCGAGAGCGCCATGAGCGCCTCGATCGGCGTCATCCGATCCGGGTCGAGATTCTCGAGGCGCGCCATCACCTCGGTCGCAGCCGGGTCGACCGCCACCACGGCGGGCATGGCCGACGGCTCGGGCAGCGCGGCGACGCGCCCGCGGCGGACCGACGGCAACCCGTCGCCCGACGCCTCGCCGAGGACGCCGACTTCGCGGGCGACGTCGTGCGCCTCGAGGTGCGAGAGTACGTCCTGCGCCCGTGTCAGGACCGGCGCCGGCAGGCCCGCCATCCGGGCGACCTCGATGCCGTAGCTGTGGTCCGCGCCGCCCGGCACGAGCGTCCGCAGGAAGACGACGCGGCCGTCGTGCTCCTGCACCGTCACGCGGAAGGGCCGGACGCGGGCGAGGCGCTCGGCGAGCGCGTTGAGCTCGTGGTAGTGCGTCGCGAAGAGCGTCCGCGCCGCGACGGCCGGCGTCTCGTGGAGGTGCTCGACGATGGCCCATGCGATCGACAGCCCGTCGAAGGTGGACGTGCCGCGGCCGACCTCGTCCAGCAAGAGGAGCGAGCGCTCGGTGGCGTTGTTGAGGATGTTGGCCGTCTCGTTCATCTCGACGAGGAACGTCGACTCGCCGGCCGAGAGGTTGTCCGACGCGCCGACGCGCGTGAACAGCGCGTCCACGACGCCGACGCGCGCGCGCGCGGCGGGCACGAAGCAGCCGACCTGCGCGAGCAGCACGATCAGCCCCGTCTGGCGCAGGATGACGCTCTTGCCGGCCATGTTGGGCCCGGTGATGACGAGCACCTGCCCCGCGTCGCCCGGCTCCACGCCGCCGGTCATGCGGACCGAGTTGGGGATGAACGCCTCGCCGGCCGGCAGCGTCCGCTCCACGACCGGGTGGCGGCCGGCGTCGATGTCGAGCTCGAGCGAGTCGTCGACGTCGGGGCGGACGTAGCCGTTGCGCTCGGCGACCTCGGCGAAGCACGCGATCACGTCGAGCGCGGCGAGCGAGCGGGCGTTGGCCTGGACGGGCTCGACGGCCTCGGCGACGGCCGCGCGCAGCGTCTCCACGATCTGCGCCTCGAGCGCGCCGATCTTGTCCTGCGCCGTCAGGATCGTCTCCTCGTAGTGCTTCAGCTCGGGCGTGACGTAGCGCTCGGCGTTGACGAGCGTCTGCTTGCGCGTCCACTCTGCCGGCGCCTTGTCGCGGTGCGCGTTCGACACCTCGAGGTAATAGCCGAAGACGCGGTTGTAGTTCACCTTGAGGCTCGGGATGCCCGTCGCCTTGGACTCCCGCGCCTGGAGCTCCTGCAGGAACTCCTTGCCCGAGCCGGCGACGCGGCGCAGCTCGTCGAGCTCCGCGGAGAAGCCGTCGCGGACCGTCCCGCCGGCCGAGAGCTGCGCCGGCGGCTCGTCCGCGAGCGCCGCCGCGATGCGGTCGACCGTGTCCTGGCACGGCGTGAGGCGCGCGGCGAGGCGCTCGACGAGGTCCGGCACGCCCGCCGCGTCGTCCAGAAGCCGCTTGATCGGCGGGACCTGCCGCAGCGTCAGTCCGAGCTGGACGAGATCGCGTGCCGTCGCTCTGTTCGTGCAGACCTTGCCGCAGAGGCGCTCGAGGTCGCCCACGTGGCGGAGCTCTTCGCGGACGTGCCGGCGCAGCCGCGCGTCCTTGGCGAACAGCTCGACGGCGTCGAGGCGCGCCGTGATGCGGCCGACGTCGCGCAAGGGCCGCACGAGCCACTGCCGCAGCATCCGCCCGCCCATCGGCGTGAGCGTCTGGTCCAGGACGCCGACGAGCGTGCCGTCGCGGCGGCCGTCGTTCATGCTGGACACGAGCTCGAGCGCGCGCTTCGTCGCCGGGTCGAGCGCGATGTGGTCGTCCGCTCTGTAGCGGCGGATGCGGCGGAGGTGCGGCAGGCGGCCCTTCTGCGTCTCGCCGAGGTAGTAGAGGCACGCGCCGGCGGCGACCGCCCCGACGGCGAGGTCGTCCACGCCGAAGCCCTTGAGCGAGTGCGTCTGGAAGTGCCGCTTGAGCGTCTCTGCCGCGAACTCGGCCCCGAAGACCCAGTCCTCCTGCTTCGTCACGGCGAACGGCAGCGGCCCGGGCTGAACCGCGGCCATCGCCTTGGCGAGCTTCTCCATCTGCCGCTTGTCCACGACGACCTCGGCCGGCGCGACGGTCTGCAAGAGCGACCCGAGGCGCTCGGCCGGAGCTTCCGTGACGAAAAACTCGCCCGTCGAGACGTCGGCGAAGGCGACGCCCGCCGTACCGGCATTGCGCCCGTCGCCCCACGCGACGGCCGCGAGGTACGTCGCCTGCCGCGGCGACAGAAGGGTGTCCCGAAAGGCCACGCCCGGCGTGACCACCTCGACGACGCCGCGCTTGACGATCGTCCGCGCGAACTTGGGGTCCTCGAGCTGCTCGCACACGGCGACGCGGTGGCCGGCCTGGACGAGCTTCGGCAGGTACTGGTCCAGGGCGTGGTGCGGGAAGCCGGCGAGCGGCGTCTCCTCGGCGGCCCCGTTGCCGCGCTTGGTGAGCGTGATGCCGAGCACGTCGGCGACGACGACGGCGTCCTGCTCGAACGTCTCGTAGAAGTCGCCCATCCGGAAGAGGAGGAGGGCGCCGGGGTGCTTGTCCTTGATCTTCCAGTACTGCCGCATGAGCGGCGTCTGGACGCTGCGGCGGGCTTCCTTCTCATCGAGGAAGAGGTCGTTCTGTGGCATCGGGGCCGGTTCTGTTTGGCCCCCAAGCTACCGAGGCGCGGTGCCGCCGCCGCGGCAGCGGGCGCCGCGCCTCGCAAAACGGTCTCGGCCGCCTCAGTTCCGCGTCGTGCCGCGGATCTCGATGACGCCGCAGCCGACGCGTCCGTCGGCATCGCCCGAGGGCTGGGACGTCAGGTCGTCGCGGCGGCCGTGGACGATGATGGCGTGGCCGGCGATCGAGCGCGTGCCGTTCAGGGCCGCCACCTCGTCCGCGAACTGGCCCTGCGCGCGCCCGTTGGCGTTCGCCGTGATGTTGCCGAGGTCGCCGGCGTGGCGGCTGTCCATACCGTTCGTGCGGGCGCCGTGCGGGTGGCTCATCGGGCTGAAGTGGCCGCCGGCGGCGCCGCCGGCCTCGCCGTTGGCCGCGCCGCACGACGTCCCCTCGTGGACGTGGAAGCCGTGCTCACCAGGCGTCAGCCCGCGGATGTCGTAGCGGACGGCGACGCCGTCGGTCGTCTGCACGAACGCGATCTCGCCCGAGACGGCCGTCGCGGTGTCGCCCGGCGCGCGGATGTCGGCCACGGCGACGAGCGCGTTGTCGGGCACTTTGGCCGGCCCGAGCTCACCGATGGTGGCGCTGTACGCGTCGGTCGCGAAGTTCGCGACGGCGTCGGCGCCGTCCACGATGACGCCGCCGACGGTCGAGGCGGTGTGCTCAACCGTCTTGCATGCAGGCAGGGCGAGGAGCGCGAGGAGGGCGAGAGGCAGGGTGCGGCGCATGGCAGGTAGAGGAGTGAGGACGGAGTGGACGCCGCCGCAGGGGCTCCGGGTTTCCGAGTGCCCGACGCAGAAGCGCCGGCACTCTGCATGAGAGCGCCGGCGCCTGGGGGCCAGGCAGAACCCGTCAGCCGCCGCTGGAGTCGCACCCGCCGGCCACGAGGACGGCGGGTGCTAGGAGCGCGAGATGTGTGTAGCGCATGAGGGGCGGTGAGAGACAGGGCCGCATGAACAGGTCCTCCGCGGCCTCGTTCCGCCGACCGGCTGGTCTCCGGGAATCCCCGACGCCGCCTCAGCCGCCGCGCCCGGAGCGTGTCTCGGTGATGCCGCACGCGACGCGCCCGCCCGCACCGCCCGAGGGCTGCGACTCGAGGTCGTCGGCCTTCTCGTGCACGATCGCGGCGTGGCCGACGAGGCTCGTCGGGCCGCCGAACGCCAGCACGGAGTCGATGACGATGCCCTCGGCGCGGCCCTGCGCGTCGGCAGTGACGTTGCCGAAGTCGCCGGCGTGGCGTCCGGTGATCGTGGCGCTCGGCGCGCCGTGGGGGCTCGCGGCGGGGTTGAAGTGGTCGCCAGCGGCCGAGCCCGGCGTGCCCGTCGAGTCTGCGCCGCAGTCGGCGTTGGCGTGGAGGTGGAAGCCGTGGTCGCCCGGCGCGAGGCCGTCGAGCATGTAGCGGATCTCGGTCGCCTTGCCGAGGCGCCGGAACTCGACGGTCCCCGAGACGCCCGAGTCGCCGAGCGGCGCGAGCGTCGCCACGGCGAAGTCGGTCGCGGGGAGGCCCGCCCCGGGCAGGGGCGCCGCGGCCGTCGTGTCGGTCATCGGCGGGACGGCGTCGGCCTGCGGGGCCGTCTGGCAGGCCGCGAGCGCGACGAGCGCCGCGAGCGGCAGAGCGTGGGCAGTGAACCCCATAAAAGACAGCATCGGCGCGGCAGAAGGGTGAGCCCGGTCAACGCGCCGCGGCGTCAAAGGCTCCACTCGGGCAGCGTGGCGCGGGCGGCGCGCGTGAGGCTGGCGCGGACGAGGCCGTACGCCGCGTCGGCCATCGCGCGGATCTCGGCGGCGGGCACGTCGCCCTGCAGCGCCACCGTGTTCCAGTGCCGCTTGTTCATGTGATAGCCCGGCCGGACGTCCGCGTACCGCTCGCGCAGCTCGACGGCCCGCTCGGGGTCGCACTTCAGGTTGACGGTCGCCGCGTCGAGCGCGAGCAGGGCGAAGATCTTGCCGCCGACGCGGAAGACGAGCGTGTCCGGCCCGAACGGCTGGTCCTCGGTCGCGCCCGGCAGGGCGAGGGCGTGGTCGCGGAAGGCGTCGAGGTGCATGGTATCTGGGAGCTCACCGGTCTCTCATCCGGCCGCCTCAACCGACGGGGAGCCGCGGCGTAAGATGCGCACGTTCAACGCCGTGCCACGCGGCCCCGACCCGATGACCGACGACTCCGCGCCTCGCGACCCGCTCAACAAGGTCGCCGCGGTGACGCTGGCCTTCTGGGTCCTCAAGATCCTCGCGACGACGCTCGGCGAGACCGTCGGCGACTTCCTCTCGATGACGCTCGGGCTGGGCTACAGCGTCGGCCTCGCCATCACCGGCGCGATCCTCCTCGCCGTGCTGGCTGCGCAGATCGCGGCGCGGCGCTACCACGCGGCGCTGTTCTGGACCGCCATCGTCGCCACGACGACGGCCGGGACGGAGGTGTCGGATCTCATGGACCGGACGCTCGGGCTGGGCTATGCGCTGGGCGCGGCGCTCCTCGCGTTGGGCCTCGCCGCGACGCTCTGGGCGTGGCACCGCCGCACCGGCGACGTCCGCGTGAGCCCGATCACGCGCCGCGACGTCGAGGTCTTCTTCTGGACCGCCGTCGTCTTCTCGAACAGCCTCGGGACCGCCTTCGGCGACTACCTCACCGACAACGCCGGCCTGAGCTACGTGCAGGGCGCGCTCGTGACGGCCGCCGTCATCGGCGTCGTGCTTGCGCTCCACTACTTCACCCGCATCGACGAGACGCTGCTGTTCTGGGTGGCCTTCGTCTTCACCCGGCCCTTCGGCGCGACGTTCGGCGACCTGCTCACGAAGCCGCTCGCGGCGGGCGGGCTGAACCTGCCGCGCGGGCTGGCGTCGCTCGTGACGCTGGGCCTGCTCGTCGCCGTCCTCGTGGTTTCGGAGCGCCGCGCCGCGCCTGCTAAGTAACCCAAGTTGTGTCCCGCCCAAATTATCATTGCGAGGAGCGTAGCGACGAAGCAATCTCGTTCTACAGCGCGCTGGACGTCGAGATTGCTTCGCTTGGCTCGCAATGACACGACTTGGGTAAGTAATACAAATTATGCTCGACCCTACTTGTCAGTGCAAAGAGCGTAGAGACGAAGCAGTCTGGTCGGTCAGCGCGCTGAGTCTCGAGATTGCTTCGCTTCGCTCGCAATGACATCTTGTATCGTTTCGTGAGCCTACCTAGCGCTGCGCCTCGAGGCTGTCGATGAGCGCCTCCACCTCGGCGATCTCGCGGCGCTGCGTCTCGATGATGCCGTCGGCGAGCGTGCGGACGCGCGGGTCTCGGATGTGCGCCCGCTCGCTCGTCAGGATCGCGATCGAGCGGTGCGGGATCATCGCCTTCATCCATGCCACGTCGCCCACCGTGTCCTGGCTGCGCGCGAGCCACATGCCGAGCGCGGACACGACGACGCTTCCGGCGAAGATCACCGCGTTCGTCTGCCTGTTTTCGTGCATACCGAGCATGAAGCCCAGCATGATGATCGCCATCGCAGTGCCCATGTAGAGCGCCATGAACCCTTTGGGCTGGCTCCACCAGACGTGGTCCAGGGAATAGACCGTCGTGTACATCAGGATAAACATGACGATGGTCGACGCGGCGATCATCGTGAAGAAGCAGCCGTAGGACATAACAGAGTGAGGGCTGGGCGCGCGTAGATCTGGCGCAGATGGTCAAAACCGGCGTTTCCGGTGGGCTGAAGTCGTACGCTTGCGGGTCTGTCCCGACCCGTTCGTCCATGCCCGACGCCCTGCCACCCGCGCCGCTGTGGCACCGCGCGTTGTTCCTCGCCCTCGCCGCGGCGAGCCTTGCGCCCGCCGCGACGCCGGCCGTCGCGCTCGGCGCAGGCGCGGCGCTCGGGCTGACGCTCGGCAACCCGTTCGAGGCCGTCTCGGCGCGCGTCTCGAAGACGCTGCTCAAGGCGTGCGTCGTCGGTCTGGGCTTCGGGATGTCGCTGCCGGCCGTGCTCGAGGTTGGCCGCTCCGGCCTCGGGGCGACGGCGCTCGGCATCGCGTTCGCGCTGTCGGTCGGGCTGCTGCTCGGGCGGCTGCTGCACGTCGAGACGACGACGGGCGCGCTGATCTCGGGCGGGACGGCGATCTGCGGCGGCTCGGCGATCGCGGCGCTCGGCCCGGCGCTCGGCGCGGGCGCCGAGGCGATGAGCGTCTCGCTGGCGACGGTCTTCCTGCTCAACGGCGTCGCGCTGTACGTCTTCCCGGCTGTCGGGCACGCGCTGCACCTCTCGCAGCACCAGTTCGGGATGTGGGCGGCCATCGCCATCCACGACACGTCGAGCGTCGTCGGCGCGGCGCAGAGCTACGGCGCCGAGGCGCTCAAAGAGGCGACGGTCCTGAAGCTCACGCGCGCGCTCTGGATCATCCCGCTCGCGCTCGGCGCGGCCGCGTGGCGCCGGCGCACGGCCGAGGCCGGCAGCGAGACACGCGTCCAGGTCCCGTGGTTCATCGGCCTGTTCGCGCTCGCCTCGGGCGTCGTGGCGCTCTGGCCGGCCGGGCAGTCCGTCTACGACGTCCTCGTCTGGGCTGCCCACCGCGGCCTCGTGCTGACGCTCTTCCTCATCGGCGCCGGCCTCTCGCGGGCGACGCTCCGCGCCGTCGGCGTGCGGCCGCTCGTGCAGGGCGTGCTGCTGTGGGTCGCCGTCGCCAGCGCCTCGCTCGCCGCCATCACCGCGTGGACGGTCTGAAATGCGGTTTAAGATTTAACGTTTAAGGCCGGTGCGAGTCAGCATTAAACCTTAAACCGTATTCACTCTTTCGCTCCTCTCGAACTCGCAGATTCCCCGAATGCCCGCTGAAACCGCCGCCCTCGCCCCGCCCGTCCGCCGCGGGCTGCTCGTGGCCGGCATCGTGCTCGTGGCCGTCAACCTGCGGCCGGCGCTGGCCGCCGTCGGGCCGCTCGCGCCGACAATCCAGGAGGCGACCAAGCTGTCTGGCACGGCCATCAGCATGCTGATCACGCTGCCGCTGCTCGCCTTCGGCGTCGTCTCGATGCTGACGCCCGTCGTGACGCGGCGCCTCGGCTTCGAGGGCGCGCTCGGGCTGGCGCTCGTGCTCCTCGGCGCGGGAATCGCGCTCCGCTCGGTCCCCTCGGCCGCGCTGCTCTTCGGCGGGACCGTCCTGCTCGGCGTCGGCATCGCGCTGGGCAACGTGCTGCTGCCGGCGATCGTCAAGCGCGACTTCGCCGACCGCTCGGGCCCGATGACGAGCCTCTACTCGAGCGGCATCGGCCTCGGCGCGACGCTCGCCGCCGCGGCGAGCGTGCCCCTCGCGACGACGTTCGGCCTCGGCTGGCGCGGGGCCCTCGCGGCGTGGGCCGTCCCCGTCGCGCTCGCGTTCGTCCTCTGGCTCCCGCAGCTGAAGCGGTGGACGCCCGTCGTGGCGCGGACGAGCGTCTTGGCGTCGCTGAAGGCGCTCGGGCGGGCGCCGCTGGCGTGGCAGGTCGCGCTGTTCATGGGCCTCCAGTCGTTCACGTTCTACGCGATCCTCGCGTGGCTGCCGGCCCTGCTGCAGAGCCGCGGCGTCGCCGGCGACACGGCCGGGCTGATGCTCGCGCTCGCGCAGGCGACCGGCATCGCCGGCTCGGCGACGGTCCCGATCTGGGCCGCCCGGCGCGCGGACCAGCGCGGCATCATCGCGGTGCTGATGGCGCTCCAGGCGGTCGCGCTGGCCGGGCTGCTCTTCCCCGAGGTCGGCCTGCCGGCGCTCTGGGTCGGCCTGCTCGGCTTCGTCCTCGGCGCCTCGTTCGGCCTGTCGCTGCTGCTGCTCGTCGTCCGCGCGGCGGACGCCGAGACGGCGGCGGCGCTCTCGGGCATGGCGCAGTCCGTCGGCTACTTCGTCGCCGCGCTCGGCCCGGCGCTCTTCGGCGCGCTGCACGACGCGACCGGCGGCTGGACGGTCCCGCTGCTGTCGCTCGTCGCGGCGCTCGTGGTGCAGGCGGTGATGGGCCTCGGCGCCGGCCGCGACCGGGTCGTGCGGGCGGGTGCCGAGCTTGCGGACTGAATGCGTGCTGCCGGCCGAGGCGTTACGCCTCGGCCTGCGCCGCGAGCGACTCCCAGCGGGCGTAGAGCGCCGTGATCTCCTCATTCGCCGCGTTGAAGCGCGCCATCGTGGCCGCGAACTCGGCCGCGCGCGAGTAGAGGTCCGGGTCCGCCATCTCCGCCTCGGCGGCCGATTTGCGCGCCTCGGCATCCGCGATCTGCTTCTCGACCTTCTGCATCGCCTTCGCCGCGGCGCGGGCGTCGAGCCCGCCGGCCGGGGCGAACTTGGCGCTCTGCTGCTTCCCGGCCTGCTGCGTCGCCGGCGCCTTGCCCTGCGCAGCCTGGTAGGCGGCGTTGCGCGCCTCGGCCTCGCGGCGCTTCTCCTCCTTCGTCTTCTTGCCGCCGGATGACGGCTTGGCCACCGGCGTGCCCGGCGATGCGGGCGCGGCCGTCCGCGCGGCGCCATCGCCCGAGATGGGCGCGGACACGCGCGACGCCGTCCCGTTCTCGCGCTGCCACTGCGCCTCGGTGTACGAGCCGTCGTACGCCTTCACCGCCCTGTCCTCGACGTACCACGTCTGCTCGGCGACGGCGTCGATGAAGTAGCGGTCGTGCGAGACGAGGACGAAGGCGCCGGTGTACTGCCGCAGCGCCTCGGCGAGGACGTCCTTGGAGTGGATGTCGAGGTGGTTCGTGGGCTCGTCGAGGACGAGGACGTTGGCCGGCGAGAGGAGCGTGCGGGCCAGCGCGAGGCGCGAGCGCTCGCCGCCGGAGAGGACCGAGACGGACTTGAAGACGTCGTCGCCGGTGAACAGGAACGCGCCGAGGACGGACCGCATTTCCGTATCCGACTGGCCGCGGGCCACGTCCTGCAAGGCGCCGAAGACCGTCATCGACGGGTCCAGGGCCTCGGCCTGGTGCTGCGCGAAGTGCGCGATCGCGGCGCGGCGGTCCACCGTCCGGTCGCCGTCGAAGGTCTCCTCGCCCAACAGGATGCGCGCGAGCGTGGACTTGCCCGCGCCGTTCTTGCCGACCAGCGCCACCTTGTCGCCCTTCTCGAGGCGCAGCGCGCCGGCGTGCTCGAACACGCGCGTCGTGCCGCCGGTGTCGGTCGGGTACGTCTTCGAGAAGTCCGACAGCTCGACCGCAATGCGGCCGACGGGCGGCGGGTCCGGGAAGCGGAAGCGGATGGACGCGGCCTCGGCCGGCGGGGCCTCGATGCGGTCCATCTTGTCGAGCGACTTCTGGCGGCTCTGCGCCTGCTTCGCCTTCGTCGCCTTGGCGCGGAAGCGCTCGACGAAGCGCTCCATCTCGGCGATCGTCTTCTGCTGGTTGTCGTAGTTCGCCTGCCAGTGCTGCCGCCTTTCGACGCGCGCTTCGAGGTAGTGCGAGTAGTTGCCGGCGTAGTCGTCGATCTGCCCGCGGATAAGCTCGCTGGTCCGCGTCGTCATCCGGTCGAGGAAGTAGCGGTCGTGGGACACCAGCACGACGGCGCCGGGGTACGTCGTGAGGTACCCTTCGAGCCAGTCGATGGACTCGATGTCGAGGTGGTTCGTGGGCTCGTCGAGGAGCAGGATGTCGGGCTGCCCGAGGAGCAGGCGCGCGAGCGCGACGCGCATCCGCCAGCCGCCGGAGAACGTCGAGAGCGGGCGCCGCATCTCGTCGTCGGTGAAGCCGAGGCCGGAGAGGATCGCGGCCGTGCGCGCCTCGACGGTGTGCGCGTCGCGCGTCGCGAGCAGCTCCTGCGCCTTCGAGAAGCGCTCGACGAGGCCGTGGTAGTGGTCCGTGTCGTGGTCCGTGGCGGCATCCATCGCCTCGAGGAGCCGGTGCGACTCGGCCTCCAGTTCGATCACGTCGCCGAAAGCGCGCATCGCGTCCTCGAGCGGGCTGATGGACGTGTCGAGCTCCTGCGTGTCCTGCCGCAGAAAGCCCGTCGTGGCGCCGCCCTCGCGGACGACCTCGCCGCCGTCGATGCTCTGGTCGCCCGAGATCACGCGCAGCAGCGTACTCTTGCCGGCGCCGTTGGGCCCGACGAGGCCGATGCGCTCGCCGGCGCGGACGGTCCACGAGAGGTGGTCGTAGAGCGTGCGGCCGCCGAAGGCGAGCGAGATGTCGCGGAGGAAGAGCATTCGAGCGTTGCGTGTCTGTCGGGAACGGGCGAGGCGCGGCTGGCCGCCGCGCGGCGCGTCGAAGCGCCGGTGGAGAATAGAGCCGCCGCGCCGCCGCGCCCGGGAGGATTCGGCGGAAGCGGGCAGAGGGTCGAAGACGGATGACCGATGACCGATGATGACAGAGAAAGACGGTTGCTTCCGTCCTCCGTCCTCCGTCCTCACGGCACGAGGATGCCCGAGTCGAACGTGCGCCTCGTCCAGTCGCGCCTCGTGGCGGCGTCGTAGAGGTCCGAGTGGAGCAGGACGTCGTGGCGGAAGAGGCGCTCGGCGGGGCGCTCGGCGGCGTCCGCGGCGGCCGCGTCGAAGGCGGCGTCGACGGGGGCGGACCGCTCCGAGGCGGCGCGACGGGCGTAGGTCGCGGACCGCTCGGCGGGGGAGAGGCCCGCGCGCTGGGCCCAGAGTGCCGCCGCGTCGTCCACAAAGAAGAGGAGGCAGGCGACGGCGAGCACGCGCAGCAGCCGCGCGTCCAGCGGCACGACGGCGAGCAGGCCGACGGCGGCGACGACGAGCACGCGCTCGCCGGGGTTGACGACGTTGAGCGCGAACGGCGGCAGCAGCAGCGCCGCGCCGGCGAGCGCCCAGGCAAACAGAGCGGCGCGGCGGCGCCCGCCGGCCGGCATCCGCGCCG
>JBBSQZ010000039.1:0-16876 GCA_038243565.1 Rhodothermales bacterium
GAGACGAAGATGGACTGCGTCGTCCGGTCGAACCACCCGACGATGTTGTCGACGGCGAAGGCGCAGTCGACGTTCGGATTAGCGACGAGGCCGCCGCCTCTGAGGTCGATCTCGCTCGGGGCGACGGTCTGCGCCGAGGCGGGAAGGGCGAGGGTGAGCAGGCCGAGGCCGAGGGCGGAACGTGTCATGAGGTGGCGCAGCGAGAAGGCGCGAGGATATGTGCATGCGCTGCGGTCGCCCGGGCCGGTCACCCCGTTTCCCCCGTCATCGCCGCGACGATGGCGGGCGTCACGTCGAGGAGCGACGTGGCGCCGGCGAGGCGCCCGGCGCCGGGGCCGACGGCGACGAGCGGGACCTGATCGACGGTGTGGCTCTTCGTCCCGAGGTCCTCGAGGTTGCCGTGGTCGCTGGACACGACGAGCAGCACGTCGCCGAGGCCGTCGAGGAGCGCCGCGAAAAAGCGGTCGAGGCTCAGCAGGACGTCCGCAGCGCGGGCGGCGTCGCGGCTGTGGCCGGCCTTGTCGGTCAGGAAGTACTCGAAGAGGGTGAGGCGGTGGCGCCGCGCGAGGCCGAGCAGGCGCTCGGCAGCCTCCGCCTCAGAAATGACCGGGAGATCGGGCTCGACGAGGCGCCGCCAGCCGGCGCCGGTCAGGTCGGCCGTGATCGCGTTGCCGGCCGCAAGATCCCGCGCCGTCCGGAGGCGGACGCCCGCCGCGTTGGCCATGAACGTCGTGACGGTCCAGCGCCCGCGCGCCTCGGCGGCGGCGAAAAAACGGTCCGGGTACGCGTTGGCAAACGCGAGGTCATCAACCGGAACATCCTGGTCGAGAAGGCGCTGGTAGATGCTGCGCGCGGCGAGGATCGGGCGGACGGCCGTCGGCGGGTACGGGCCGAAGTGGGCACCGTGCGCTGCGGCAGCGTTCTCACCCGAGAACAGGGCGGCCTGGCCCGTTCCGGACTGCGGGAGCCCCGGCATTTCGAGCGTCGCGTCGAGCGGCACGAACACATGGATCGCGCCACGAATCGGCTGCGCAGCATCCGTCCACCGCTGGCCGCCTGCGAGGCGCTCGAAGGCGGGAAGCGAGAGCGCCGCGAACGTGTTATCTGCCGTGGCGGGGCCGAGGCCGAGGCCGTCGAGGAAGACGAACAGGACGGGCGTCACAGCGCGAGGGCGGCGAGGAGGTCGGCGTCGTGGATGTCTGCCTGAAGGGCAGTCGGGAACAGCGCCTCTGTATCGCCGACGACGGCGACGGGCCGACCGGCCTCGAGCGCCCACGCAGCGGCGCGCGCCTCGTGCGAGTCCGCGCCCGGGGCGGCGACGAGCGCCGCCTGCGCCATCGCGGCCTGGACGAGCGCGCGCTCGCGGTCGTCGTGCGGGAACGGGCCGTGGGCCATCGGGAACGGCGAGAGCAGCAGGCCGCCGGCTCGGACGAGCGCCGTCGCGGCGGGGCGGAGGCTCGGCGTGAGCGTCCCGAGGCCGCTGCCGATGACGCCGACGGGCGCGCGGCCCGCGCTGAGGGCCACCTTCTGGACGGCGAGGTCGAAGCCGTTGGCCAGTCCGGTGACGACGCCCACGCCGGCCGCCGCGGCGCGCCGGGTGGTTCGCTGCGCCGCCTCGTACGGGTCCGCCGGGACGGGCGGGCGGCCCATCACGGCGAGCAGCGGCGCGCGGAGCGCCTCGGGGTTTCCGTACGCGTAGAGGACGGCCGGTCGCGCGTCGCGCGCGAGGTCCGCGAGGCCGGCCGGCCAGCCGGCGTCGCCCGGCGCGAGCGCCCGGACGCCTGTCGCGGCGAGGCGTGCGGTCTCGGCCGTCGCCTCGGCGAGGGCGTCGTCGAAGGCGGACGAGAAGAGCGTCTCGACGGTGCGGTCGGCGCGGGGCGCGCCCTTGAGGCGCAGCAGGACCTGCTCGCGCGGCGTCGCGCGGAGCGCCTCGGGCGAGGCGAAGCGCTCGAGGAGGCGGTGCGCGGTGACGCGGCCGACGCCGTCGAGCGCGAGCAGGGCGAGGGCGAACGGCGCGGCCGTCGGGGAAGCGTCGGGCATGGCAGAGAGGGGAGAGAGCGGACGTTACGAAACGTCGCGGCGCGGTTCGTTTCGACGCGCGCCGGTCCGGTGAACGATGCTGCCGGCGTGCCTCGCGGCGCGGCACCGCGTTTGTACGCCGCGATTCGTCACCCGAATCCGCATGGACGCCTCGCTTCGCCTGCTCCTCGTCGCCGACGCGTCTGCTGCGGCGCAGGCCGTCGCCGCCGTGCGTCGGCACAGCTCGGTCGAGCCAGCCCTCGCGCCGACGCCCGCCGCGCTCGCCTCCGCGCTCCGCGACGGCCGGTGGGACGCCGTGCTGGTCATCCCCGGCGGCCCCGTCGCCGACGCCGATGTCGTGAAGGCGATGGCGGGGCTACCGGCCCCGCTCGTCGTCGTCGCCGCGCACGTCCCGCCGTCGCTGGCCTCCGTCGCCGCGCTCGCCGTCCAGCCCGACGGACTCGACGCGCTGCCGTCCGTGATCGCGTCGCTCCATACCGGCCGTTACGTCGCCGAGCCGGCGGCCGCCCCGGTGGGCGACGCGCTTCCCGGCTTCGTCAGCGCGGCCAATGCGACGCTCGCGGCGTGCGCTCGCCCGCCGACCGACCTGCCCGGCGTTCTGACGTCGCTCGCGCCCGAGGAGGTCGCCTCACCGGCCGGCGTCTTTGTCGCCGCGGCCAACGCGACGCTCAGCGAGAGCGCCCGCGCGACGGCCGCGCTCGCCGCCGCGCTCGCCGCCGCGTCCGACGCACCTCCGCCTCAGGCCCCGGCCCCGCGAGCCGAGGCGCCCGCCGCGCCGCGCCCCGCGCCGTCGCGCCCGGCCCCCGCTCCACCGCCGCGGCCGGACGTGATGACGCGCGAGGCCGAGACGCTCGCGCAGCACCTGCCCGTCGGCGTCTACCGGACGTCGCCGGACGGCCGCGTGCTCTACGCCAACCCGGCCCTCGCCGAGGTCCTCGGCCTCGACAGCGTGGCGGACCTCGCGCGCCTCGACGTGGGCTCGCTGGGCTACCCACGCGAGGCGTTCACGGCCGAGATGCTCAAGACCGGCAGCGTCCGCAACCACACCGTCACCTGGACGAACCCGCGCGGGCAGACGGTCCACACGCGCGAGAACGCTCGCTCCGTGCTCGACGACCGCGGCGACGTGGTCTGCTACGAGGGCACGATGGAGGACGTCACGGCCGAGGTGCAGGCGCACCGCGCCGAGCGCGCGCGCGCGCGCCACCACGAGGCCGTCGCCCGCTTCGCCGAGGCCGCCGACGCCGCGCAGAGCGTCGAGGCGCTCGCCGAGGCCGCCGTCGCCGCCCTTCACGCCGCCACCGAGGCCGACTGGGTGCTGCTGGTGCACCATACGCCTGCCTCGGGCAACACCGTCGCGGCGAGCGCCGGCCGGTTCCCGACCGCCGCCGCCGAGCGCCTCGCCGCAGACCCCGCCTTCATCCGGATGCCCGTCCGCCCGGAGCCGCTCCTCGCCCGCGACGCCGCGACGGCCGTGCACCTGCCGACGTCGATCCGCGCGCTGATGCACGTCCACGGGATGCGCGCGCTCGGCGCGTTCCCGCTGCACCGCGCCGGCACGCCGCTCGGCGCGCTCGTCGTCGGCTACGACGCGCCGCACACGTTCTCCCAGGCCGAGCAGCAGGCCGCCGAGACGCTCGCCTGGCACCTCGCCGGCCACGTCGCGCGGCACGACGCCGAGCAGGACCTGCTCGACGCCGACGCCAGCCTCCGCTTCATCGCAGCCCACTCGGCGCAGGTCCTCTACCGCCTGCGCTACCCCGAGGGCGGCGCCGAGGCCGGCGCGCTGGTCTTCGACTACCTCAGCCCCGCCGTCGAGGCGCTGACGGGCTACGCGCCCGCGGCCCTCGCGGCGCAGGGCGGCCTCGCCGCGCTCGTCGAGCACCGCGACGTCTACGCCGGCGCCGGCCTCTTCGACGGGCCGACCGCGACCGCGACGCACTACCACGCCGTCTACCGCCTCCGCACCGCCTCGGGCGCGACGCGCCACGTCGAGAACCACGCCTACCCGTGGCACGACGCCTCGGGGCAGGCCGTCGGCCTCGTCGGGGGCTTGCAGGACGTCACGGAGCGCCGCCGGCACGAGGACGCCCTCGCCGACGCCGCGCAGCAGGCGCTGACGCGCCAGAGCGCGCTCGTCGAGCTGTCGCGCCTCGACGCGCCGGACGCGCTCTTCGCCCGCGCCGTCGAGGCGGCCTGCCACGCGACCGACGCCGACGGCGCCGCGCTGTGGCTCCGCGACGGCGATGCGATGTCTTGCCCCGCGCACTTCACCGCCGCCGGCGCGCCGAGGGTCCTCACCACCCTCGGCGCCGAGATCGTGCAGGCGCTGACCGGGCTCATCGGCGAGCAGCGCGCCCTCGCCATCTCGGACCTCGAGGCCGACGCCCGCATCGACGCCGCCGGCCTGCGCCCGCTCGCCGACAGCCTCGGCCGCGGCGCCATCCTCGTGGCGCCCGTCCGCCGCGGCGGCGCCGTCGTCGGCCTGCTGGTGCTCACCCGCGACGCCGCCTGCACCCCCTGGCCCGACTCTGACGGCGACTTCGCGGCGGCCATCGCCAGCGCCGTCGCGCTCGCCGCCGAGCGCAGCGACCGCGACGCCGCCGAGCGCGCGCTGCGCCGCTCCGAGACGCGCTACCGCCTCCTCTCGGACCTCACGAGCGACTACGCCTTCGCCGTCTCCGTCGCCCCAGGCGGCACCGCCCACGTCGACTGGACGACCGACGCCTTCTCGCACATCACGGGGTACTCGGCCGAGGACCTCGAGAAGCCTGACGCCTTCTGGACCCTCACGCACCCGGACTCGCGCGAGGCCCTGCGCGCGTCGCTCGAGCGCCTCGAGCAGACGGGCGAGGTGCGTTTCGAATCGTGCATCGCCACGAAGACGGGCGAGACGCGCTGGCTCGAGCACAGTGCCCGGGTGGCCGAGCCGGCGCCGGACGGCGCGCGAATCACCTACCACAGCGGCCGCGACATCTCCGAGCGCAAAGCCTTCGAGGAGGCCCTCGTCGCCGCGCGCGAGCAGGCCGAGACGATGGTGCGCCTCAAGAGCGCCTTCCTGGCCAACATGAGCCACGAGATCCGGACGCCGCTCACGGCCATCCTCGGCTACGCCGAGCTCCTCGAGGACGAGGTCGAGGTCGCGCAGCGCCCGTTCGTCGCCTCGATCTCGCAGAGCGGCACGCGCCTGCTGGACACGCTCAACTCGGTCCTGGACCTCGCGCGCCTCGAGTCCGAGGGCATCCGCCCCGAGCTCCATCCGGTCGACGTCGCGGACGAGGTGCGCCGCGCCGTGCGCGCGCTCGAGCCGCTCGCCGCCCGCCGCGGCCTCGCCCTCGAGGTGGAGACGGAGCCGGCCACGGCCGCGCTGGACGCGATGTGCCTCGGCCGCATCGTGACCAACCTCGTCGGCAACGCGCTGAAGTTCACCGAGGCCGGCCACGTCCGCGTGTCTGTCCGCACGGACGAGACGCCGGACGGCGCCGTCGCCCGCATCACCGTCTCGGACACCGGCATCGGCATCGACGCCGCCTTCCTCCCGCACCTCTTCGACGAGTTCCGGCAGGAGACCGACGGGCCGGGGCGCAGCCACGAGGGATCGGGCCTCGGCCTCTCGATCACGCGGCGCCTCGCGGACCTCATGGGCGGCGAGATCGCGGTCGAGAGCCAGCGGCCGGGCGGCTCGGCCTTCACCGTTACGTTTCCGGCCCTCGCGGTTCCTTCCGCGCCCGAGGATCCGGGGGGCGCACCCGAGGCCGCTCCGGCCGAGCGCCTTCCCGACGAGGCGCCACACCCGGACGTGCCAGAATCGCCGCCTGACGCGGCCGCATCGCCCCCGCCGCCAGCCGCCGCGCCCGACCGGCCGCCGCTGGCATCCCGTTTGCAGATCGTTACCGTCACGCCGGCCCCGGCCGCCTCGGCCTCCGCCCCGACCCCCATGTTCGACTTTCAGTTCTCCTCGCCCGGCGCCTCGGAGGCGCTCCCGCCCACGTCGGCCGCGCCCGACGTCGTGTGGACGTCTGCGCCGGTCGCGATGCAGCCCGAGCATCCGCAAGCCGCCGCGCCCGCGCCAGTCCTCCCCGGGGCGCCGCGCCCCGAGGCGCCGCCCGCGCCGCCGCCGGTGATGATCGCCCGGCCGGTCCACCCGGACGACGCGCGCACCGCGCCGCCGCTCGGCGAGCCGCCCGCCCCGCCCACGCCGCCCGCCGCCCCGACGACGCCCGCGCCGCCGCCCGACGCCGCCGAGGGCGAGATGCGCCTGCCGATCCTCGTCGTCGAGGACAACCTCGACACGCGCGTGCTGCTGGACCGCATCCTGCGCGGCCGCTACGACGTCACCGCCGTCGGCGACGCCCGCTCGGCCCTCGCCGCGATGGCGCAGACGCGCTTCCGCGGCCTCGTGCTGGACATCAACCTCGGCGGCAAGGAGACCGGCACCGACGTGCTCCGCATCGCCCGTGCGCTCGACGGCTACGCCGACGTCTTCGCCGTCGCGCTGACGGCCTACGCGCTCCCCGGCGACCGCGAGCGGCTCATCGATGCGGGCTTCGACGAGTACATCTCGAAGCCGTTCACGCGGCAGTCGCTGATGGACACGCTCGGCGCGGGCATCCAGTCGTAGCGCCGAGGCGGAGCATCGGGGGCATGGGGAAAGGCATTTCATCCGATGCCTCTTGCCCCATCCCTCAGGGCCCTCCGTTCCTCAGAACCGGCGCGCGCGGCGCCCGTACCTCGGGCTCGCCCGCTCCCGCCCGATGCTCTCTTCGACCCTGCCGCGCGTCGGCGGCCTCTTTGCCCGCCTGTTCGGGCAGGCCGAGGCCGGCGCGCCCGACGACCCCGCCCCGACGCCCTCGGCCGCCGGGGCCGGGACGGCGCTCACGCTCACCGGCGGCGGCGCCCGCGCCGCGTACCAGGCCGGCGTCCTGCGCGGCGTCGCGCACATCGCGCCGGGCTTCCGGCCGGACCTGCTCACGGGCGTCTCGGCCGGCGCCCTCAACGCGTCGTTCCTCGCCGCGATGGCGGAGCAGCCGTTCGACGAGGCGACGGACGCGCTCGTCGAGGTCTGGCGCGGCCTGCGCGCCGAGCACGTCTTCCGCCTCGACCGTCCCGGCCTCGCCACGACGCTCGCCCGTCTCGTCCGCCGACCGACGACCGTCGAGCCGCCGGCCGAGGGCGGGTTTCTGGACACGACGCCGCTGCACGCGTTCGTCGAGCGCCACCTCGGGCCGTCCGGGCAGATCTCCGAGGGCGTCGCCCGGTCCATCGCCGCCGGCCACATCGGCGCGCTCGCCGTCACCGCGACGTCCTACGACACGGGCGAGTCGGTGACGTGGGTCGACGGCGGCGTGGCGCCGGTCGACGAGGCGCCGGGCTACGTCCGCACGCCGATCCGGCCGGAGCACGTGCTCGCGTCGTCGGCGCTGCCGTTCTTCTTCCCGGCGGTCCGGGTGGAAGGGGCGGGCGGCGCGGCGTGGTACGGCGACGGCGGCATCCGCCTCACGGCGCCGCTCGCGCCCGCGCTGCGCCTCGGCGCGGACCGCATCCTCGCCGTGAACACGCGCACGGCGCGGCCGGCGTCGCCCGAGCACTCCGCGGAGTACCCGCCGGCGAGCCGCATCCTCGGGACGCTCATGAACGCCGTCTTCCTCGACGTGCTGGACCAGGACGCGCGCGCGCTGCGCCGCATCTCGGACCTGCTCGCCGAGATCCCGCCGGCCGAGTGGGGCGGCTTCCGGCCCGTGGACCTGCTCGTGATCCGGCCGTCCGAGGACCTCGCGCGCCTCGCCGCAGGCTACGAGCCAGAGCTTCCGCCGTCGATGCGCGTCGCCCTCAGCCGCGGCGACGCGCACCCGGACTGGCTCTCGATGCTCTGCTTCGACGAGGCGTACGTCGCGCACATCGCGGCGCTCGGCGAGGCCGACGCGTGGGCGCGGGCCGACGAGATCCGCGCCTTCCTCGCGCCGCGCGAGACACTCAGGCACGCCGCGCCGGGCGCGGCGGCAGGCTGACGGTCGGCCGCAGCGAGTCGATGCCGAGCGCCTCGGTCGGCCGGCCGTCCACGAACACCGGCCGGCGGAACGCCTCGGCGTAGCGCACGACGCGGTTGCCGATGTGCGGGAAATCGGGGAAGGACGCAGGCACGACGAAGCGCACGCGCCGCCCCAGCCGCCGCCCGACGACCTCGACGCCCGCGTCGCCGACGTCGACCCACGACACGTCGGCCCAGCCGAGCACGCGCCGGAGCCCGGAGACGTCGTGCCCGACGACGTGGTGCACCGAGACGTCCAGCCGCCACACGGCGCGGCGCGCGCGCACCGCCTCCCAGGCCAGCCACGCCGCGTGGCCCGTAATCAGCACGCCGGCTACGACGGCGACGACGAGCGAGTGCTGCGGCCACGTCAGCGCCGCGACGGGCGCACCGGCGACGATCGCGCCCGACGCGACCGCGAACCCGACCGCGAGGCGCCGCAGCCGCGCCTGCGCCGCCGCGAGCCCCGCGGCATCCTCATACACCTCGAACCACTCGGCCATCATCGTGTGCGGTTGATGGTCGGTGTAGCCGCACCGGCGGAACCGGTTCCGGGTTAGGGAATGGGGGCGCGGAAATGGGGAATGGGCGGATCGTAGACCGTCGGAATGACGCACCGCGGTGTGTTCTAACGCCGACGCCCGGCTGACCCGTAGAGACGCCCCGCCGGGGCGTCTCCGCGACCCGACCGCCGGCGTCATTCGTGGCTCGCGCCGCGGCGGTCCGCGCCAGTCCGTTACCCCGCGGCTGTCCGAAGGGCCGCGATGGCGTGGTCCACGCCCGCGTCGTCCACGTCGAGGTGCGTAATGAGGCGGACCGTCTCGGGGCCGAAGGCTGAGGCCAGGACGCCCGACTCGGCGAGCGCCGCGACGACGCCCGCGGCGGGCCAGCCGGGCGTGTCGAACAGGACGATGTTGGTCTGCGGCGGGCGGACGAGCCGGAACGCCGGCATCTCGGCGATGGCGTCGCCGAGGCGCGATGCGCGCGCGTGGTCGCCCGCGAGACGCGCGCGGTGGCCCAGCGCGACGAGCCCCCCGGCGGCCAGAATCCCGACCTGCCGCATCCCGCCGCCGAGCAGCTTCCGCGCCCGCCGCGCCTCGCGCATCAACTCGGCGCTGCCGGCCAGGACGGAGCCGACGGGCGCGCCGAGCCCTTTCGAGAGGCACACGTTGACCGTGTCGAACGGCGCCGCGAGCGCCGCCTCGGTCTCACCGAGCGCGACGGCCGCGTTCCACAGCCGCGCCCCGTCGAGGTGCAGCGCCAGCCCGAGCGCGCGCGCTGCCTCGGCGACCGGCGCCGTCCGAGCGCTCGGCACGGCCACGCCGCCGGCCTTGTTGACCGTGTTCTCGAGGCACACGAGGCGCGTCCGCGCCTCCCAGTCGTTGTCGCCCTGCGCCGAGAGGTCGTCGGCCGTGAGGACGCCCGTCGCGTCGCCGACGGGGCGGAGCTGGACGCCCCAGAGCGCCGCCGGCGCCGCGGCCTCGTAGTGGTAGATGTGGCTCCGCTCGGCCACGATCGCCTCGTCGCCGGCCCGCGTGTGGACGCGGATCGCGATCTGGTTGCCCATCACGCCCGACGGCACGAACACGGCGTCCGCCTTCCCGAGGATCTCGGCGACGGTCTCCTCGAGGCGCCGCGCGGTCGGGTCCTCGCGGTACACGTCGTCGCCGACCTCGGCCGAAGCCATCGCGGCGCGCATCGCGTCGGTCGGGCGGGTGACGGTGTCTGAGCGGAGATCGACGGTCATTGTGGGAAGAGGTTTAAGGTTTAAAGTTTAATGTTGGATACCTCAAACATTAAACCTTAAACCGCATTGCCTTTCGGCACGTGCTGGGTCAAGCAGTGGCACGCGCCGAGGCCCCAGACGAGGCGCCGCGCGGGGATCGGCGCGATGCGGCGGTCAGGGAAGAGGCGCTGCATGGTCTGGATCGCGACGGCGTCGTTGGGGTCGTCGAAGACGGGGAGCAGGACGGCGGCGTTGGCGATGAGGAAGTTGGCGTAGGTCGCCGGGAGCCGCTCCGTCTCGCCATCCGGAGTCGTGTGGTAGAGCGGCGCGGGCATCGGGAGCGTCACGACCTCGAGGCCGCGGCCGTCGCGCCCGCGCCACGCGCGCAGGCGCTCGAGGTTCTCCCGGAGAGGCGCGTGGTTCGCGTCGTCGGCGTTCGGCTCGACCGCCGTGACGACGGTCCGCTCGGCGACGAAGCGCGTCATGTCGTCGATGTGGCCGTCGGTGTCGTCGCCCGCGATGCCGTCGCCGAGCCAGATCACCTCGTCGATGCCGAGGCCGGCCTTCAGCCACGCCTCGATGTCTTCTCTGGACAGATCCGGGTTGCGGTTCGGATTGAGCAGGCACGACTCGGTCGTCAGCGCCAGCCCCGCGCCGTTGACGTCGATGGACCCGCCTTCCATCACGATCGGGCAGGCGACGCGCTCTGCGCCGTGGACGGCCGCCATCGCGCGGGGGACCCTGTTGTTGCGCTCGGTCCGGTCGTACTTGCCGCCCCACGCGTTGAAGATCCAGTCCGTCGCGAGGCGCTCGCCGGAGTCGTTCATGACAAAGAGCGCGCCGTAGTCGCGGATCCACTCGTCGTCCGTCGGCACCGAGCGCAGGACGACGTTCGTCCCGTCGCCCGTCTCGATGCCCGCTGCGGCGAGGCGCTCGCGGACGTAATCGGCCCGCGCGGCGTCGTTCACCGCGACGTTCACCACCTCACCGTGGCGCAGCGCCTCGACCATCGCGACGTATGCCGGCTCGGCCGATTCGCTGAGGTCGACGCCGGGCCAGGTGTCGCGGCAGTGCGGCCATGTCAGCCACGTCGCCTCGTGGCGTGCCCACTCGGCTGGCATCCGGAAGCCGGTGAGTCGTGGCGCGATGTCTTTAGAGATCATACCCGAGGAGTTTAAGTTTGGAGTTTGAAGAGGTCAGAGATAAGGGCAATTCGATGAGAGCAGTGGTCCATCCACTCTCCAAACTTCAAACTCCAAACTGCCTTTTCTACCGTCCGTACCGCTCCGTGATGTCGCCGTACGCGTCCGTCCGGCGGTCGCGCAGGAAGGGCCAGCCGTGGCGGATCGCGTCGATCTGGCCGAGCGGCGCCTCGACGACGCGGACGCCCTCCTCGGTCTCGTCCATCTGCGCGATGATCTGGCCGTCCGGGCCGGCGACGAACGAGGAGCCCCAGAACAGGAGCCCGCGGCCGTTGTCCTCTGCCTCGGCGTCGTTCTCGCCCGTCGGCTCGAAGCCGACGCGGTTGACGCCGACGACGTAGACGCCGTTCGAGACGGCGTGGCCGCGCATGGCCGTGACCCAGGCGTCGCGCTGCGGGTGGCCGTATTCGTCCTTCTCGTGCGGGTGCCAGCCGATGGCCGTGGGATAGAAGAGGACCTCAGAGCCCTGGAGGGCCGTCAGGCGCGCCGCCTCGGGGTACCACTGGTCCCAGCAGACGAGCACGCCGAGCTGCCCGGCCTGCGTGTCCCAGTTCTTGAAGCCGAGGTCGCCGGGGGCGAAGTAGAACTTCTCGTAGAACAGCGGGTCGTCCGGAATGTGCATCTTCCGGTACATCCCGACATAGCCCTTTTCGCCGTCGAGGACGGCCGCGGTGTTGTGGTAGAGGCCGCGGGCGCGCTTCTCGAACAGCGAGGCGATGATGACGACGCCCAGTTCTTTCGCGAGCGGCTCGAGCGCCTCGGTGGCAGGCCCGGGCACGGGTTCAGCCAGAGAAAACAGGTCCGCGTCCTCGGTCTGGCAGAAGTAGCGCGAGAGGAAGAGCTCGGGCAGGCAGACGACCGTCGCGCCCTGCCGGGCCGCCTCGCGGACGTGCGCCTGCGCGCGCGCCATGTTGTCCGCGCGGTCGGCCGACATCGCCATCTGGACGATTCCGAGATGCATGGTGGAAGGGTTGAAGGGTGAACAGGTGGAAGGGGAAAGGCCGTCAGGTCGAAGCGCGGTGCCTTGGAGAACGTTATTTCCCCTTCCACCCTTCATCCGAAGGACGGCGCAGCCCACCTGCGCACCCTTCAACCCTCGAGGTACGTCGAGGCGGGGAAGAAGGCGCGGTACTGCTTGAGGACCTCCTGCGCCTCGCGCGGACGGATGGCGCCGACCTTCGACTTCTCGCGGAGGATCGCCTGGACCCGCTGCTGGAGGTCGCTGGGGAAGTACTGGACGCGGGCGAGCATCTCCTCGACGGTCGTGCCGGGCAGCATCTCCTCGAGGAAGTAGCCGCCGGGCTCGTCGGCGTCGAGGTAGACGTGGGCCTCGCTCACGCCGCCGAGCAGGTTGTGCGCGTCGCCGAGGATGTCCTGGTAGGCGCCGACCAAAAAGACGCCCAAGCGGTACGTCTCGCCGGGCGTCGTCGCGTGGAGCTCGAGCGCGCGCTTGACGCCGTCGGGCGAGATGAAGCGCGCGACCTTGCCGTCCGAGTCGCACGTGATGTCGACGAGGCGCGTGCGGCACGTCGGCTCCTCGTCGAGGCGCTGGAGCGGCATGATCGGGAAGCGCTGGCCGAGCGCCCAGTGGTCCATCAGCGACTGGAAGACCGAGAAGTCGCACAGGACCTGGTCCACGAGGGCGTCGTCGAGCGCGTCGAACTCGGGCGGGAGCCACTCGGGCGCCGCGGCGCGGATGCGCGCCTGGATTCCTCTACAGACCGTCCAGAAGAGGCGCTCGGCGAGGGCCTTCTGGTCGAGGGGGAGGTAGCCGTAGCCGAAGAGGTCCTCGGCCTTCTTGCGCTGCTCGACGGCGTCGTGGTAGACCTCGAGGAGCTCGCCGAGGCCGCGCGCGGCGTCGGTCGCGGCACGCAGCGCGTCGAGGGCGCGGACCGTCTCGTGGGCGTCGTCGGCCGGCGCGAAGTCGTCGGCGACGCCGGGCTTGGACATCGTGCCGAGCGTGTCGACCACGAGGACCGAGTGGTGCGCCGTCACGGCGCGGCCGTTCTCCGAGACGATGCGCGGGTGCGGGACGCCCTCGGCGTCGCAGACCTCCTGGACCGCGAAGACGATGGCGTTGGCGTACTCCTGCGTCGAGTAGTCCACGCCACCGTGCTTGGCGCCGCCGAACGGGTGCGCGTCGTAGTTCACGCCGAGGCCGCCGCCGACGTCGAGGAACTCGGGCGTGATCCCGCGCTTGACGAGGTGCGCGTAGATGCGCGTGATCTCCTTGACGGCCGATTTCAGCGCCTGCACGTCGCCGATCTGGCTTCCGAGGTGGAAGTGGAGCAGCTTGAGGGCGTCCGTCTTGCCGTCCGCGATGAGCCCGTCGACCGCCTCGACGAGGTCGGGGAGGGGCACGCCGAACTTGGAGAGGTCGCCCGAGCTCGTCGACCACGGCCCGTCGGCGACGGTCGAGAGCTTGACGCGGACGCCGAAGCGCGCCTCCTGCCCGGCCTCGTCCGCGAGGCGCAGGATCTCGCGCAGCTCGGACGGCTTCTCGACGATCGGCAGCACGCGCTTGCCCAGGCGCTGGAACGTCGTGATCAGCCGCAGCATCGCCTCGTCCTTGTAGCCGTTGACGAGCAGCAGCGTCTCGTCGGACTCGAGGCGCGGCAGCGTCGCGACGAGCTCGGCCTTCGAGCCGCACTCGAGGCCGAAGTTGTACGGCTTGCCCGCCTCGACGATCTCGTCGACGACCTCGCGCAGCTGGTTCACCTTCACTGGGTAGACGCCGGTGTAGCCGCCGCGGTAGCCGGCCTCGCGGATCGCCTGCTGGAACGCCTCGTTGAGCAGGCGCACGCGCGTCGCCAGGAGGTCCTGGAAGCGGACGACCGCGGGCAGCGTGAGCCCCTTGGCCACGATCTCGTCCACGACGTCCGCGAGGTCGATGGCGATGTCGCGCGTCGGGTCCGGCCGGACGGCCACGTGGCCCCTGTCGTTGACGGAGACGTAGCCCTCGCCCCATGCGGCGACGTGGTAGAGGTCCGCGCTGTCCTGCGGCGTCCACTCGGCCGGCGCGCCGTCGCCGGTGTAGAGCACCTCGTCGACGGCGTGAAGGGGCGCGTGGGCGTCGGGGCGCTCGGTATGCGGGGCGCGGGCGGCGGTCGGGTCGGCCAACAGAGTCGGGGGCTGGGAGGGCAGGCCGTAACGTAGCCGGCGCGCCTGTAGTTCGCCGTAGACACGCGGTGAAAGCCGCGCGGCGCCGCAGACTCCTCACACCGACTCGTTGGTTCGGTCGGGCATGAGGCAAGGGGAATGGGCCATGAGGAAAGACGCTGAACGCTCAGAATCCAGGATTTCCCATGCCTCTTGCCCCATCACCCATGCCCTCCCGTTCTCAGAAACGGGATCACACCGCCCGCCACATCACGACGTGCGGCCCGACGCCCGGCACCTCGAACTCGGGGCCGACGGCCGTCCACCCGTGCGCTTCGTAAAAGCCGACGGCGACGCGGCGCGCGTTGCACCACAGCGCGCCAGCGCCCGCAGTGCGCGCCTCACGGACGCTCGCGTCGAGCACGGCCGCGCCGAAGCCCGATCCGCGCACGCGCGCCTCGGAGGCCATCCCGCGCAGCTGCCACGCCGCCTCGTCCGGGATGCCGAGCGCCTCGGGCGGCGGCTCCGGGTAAACCGTCGCCACGGCCACGACGGCGCCGTCGACGTGCGCGGCGACGTGGAGCGCGGCGTCGTCCTGGTCGAACATCAGGAGGCGGCCGGCGGGCCACTCCGGCCGGAGGATGCGCGTGCGGAGCGGGCGGACGGCGTCGGCCGGGGTGAGCGTGGCATCGGGCATGGCAGATCGGAAAAAGTCCCGAGAGAAGGTACCGGGCGGAATCCCGGCGCGCGCCCGGAGGTCCGACGCCGCATGACTGCCGACCTCTGCGCCCGAGCGCTCCTCGTCCACGACCGCCTCTGCGCCGAATACGGCTGCCCGATCCCGTACTTCTCGGAGAAGGACCCGCTGAGCGAACTCGTCTCGGCGCTGCTCTCGCACCGGACCAGGAACGCGGACTCGCACCGGGCCTACACACAGTTGCGCGCCCGCTTCCCGACGTGGGAGGCCGTCCGCGACGCCGACGTGGCCGATGTCGAGGCGGCGATCGCGCCGTGCACGTGGCCCGAGCAGAAGGCGCCGCGCGTCCAGGCCGTCCTGAGCGGCATCACCGAGGCGCCCGAGTCCGGCGGCGCGCTGTCGCTGGATTTCCTGGCCGGCTGGAACGCGACGCGCGCCCGGAAATGGCTCGAGGCGTTCCCCGGCGTCGGGCCGAAGACGAGCGCGGCCGTTCTCCTCTTCTCGCGCCTCCACGTCGCGGCGCTGCCCGTGGACAGCCACCACCACCGGGTCGCGCAGCGCCTCGGGCTCATCCCGCCGTCGATGGCCGTCGGGCCGAGCCACGACGCGCTCGCGCGGCTGCTGCCGCCCGAGTGGGACGCGCAGGCGGTCTACGACGACCACGAGGCGCTGATGCTGCACGGCCAGAAGGTCTGCTTCTGGCGCAGCCCGGCCTGCGGGCGCTGCGTCGTCTACGACCTCTGCGTGTGGCCGGGAAAGGCGCCGCGCGGTCCGGGGGCGGTTTAGGTGCGCGGTATCTGGCCGATTCTCCCGGCATGCGCCACCTCCTCCGTACCGCTCTCCTGACGCTCTGCGTCCTGACGCTCAGCGCTGCGAGCGCCCAGCAACTTCCCGTGAGCCGCTACGGGCTCGCCGAGGGCCTGCCGCAGATGCAGGTCCTCGCCATCGCCGAGGACCCTCAGGGCTACGTCTGGCTCGGCACGAACGGCGGCGTGGCGCGCTTCGACGGCGACACGTTCACCACCTTCACCGTCGCCGACGGCCTGCCCGGCAACGCCGTCACGGCACTCGCCCCCGGTCCCGGCGGCCGGATGTGGGTCGCGACGCACAACGGGACGGCCATCTGGCAGCGGACGGGCTTCGTCCCGGTCGGCGGAGCGGCGCTGGCCGGGGCGACGGCGCTCGCATCGGACGGCACGCGCATGTGGGCGATCCGCGGCGGCCATCTGGTGTCCATCACCGGCACGCAGGTGCGGCCATGGTCGCGTGCGGACGGTCTCCCGAGCGACTCGGTGCTCGCTCTTGCGGCGGCGGACGGGACCGCGTGGGTCTCGACGACGGGCGGCCTCGCCCGCATCCGCGGCGGGCGGGCCGAGCGCGTCCCGCTGCCGGCCGGGAGCACGCCGCTGCAGGCGCTCGCGGCCGGCAGCGGCAGCGTCTGGGGCCGGATGGCGGGTGGCCTCGTGCGCGTCTCGGGCGGCCGGGCCGAGGTGCGGCGCTTCACGGCCGCCGAAGCCGTCCAGCCGGGCGGGTCGTTCACCGTGGATCCTCGTGGGCGGGTGTGGGTCGGCGACGGCTCCGGGGCCATCTGGCGCTTCGGCGCGCGCACGCGCGGCGTCCCGCTCGAGGCGCGCTTCGGGAGCGAGAGCGGCCTCCCGCCCTCGTCCATCTCGGCGCTGCACGTCGGCGCGGCGGGCGAGGTGTGGGGCGGCAGCAGCACCACGGGCCTGTGGCGCATCGCGCATCAGGCGTTCGCGCTCTACGACACGCGTGACGGCCTCGGCATCGCCAACGTCTGGTCGACGGCCGTCGCAGGCGGCGTCCTCTACGTCGGCACCGACGACGGGCTGTACCGGCAGACGCCGGCCGGCTTCGTCCGGGACGCGCGCATCGAGCCGGATGAGGAGGTGCGCTCGCTCATCACCTCGCGCGATGGCCGCCTCTGGATCGGGACGGAGCATGCGCTCGTCGCGCCGGACGGACGCCGCATCGGAACCGCGCAGGGACTGCCGCGCGGCGCCATCGCCGCGCTCACCGAAGGCCCCGACGGCAGCATCTGGACCGGCTCGACGGGCGCCGGCCGC
>JBBSQZ010000040.1:0-16716 GCA_038243565.1 Rhodothermales bacterium
GACGCGTGGAACAACGTGACCTTCATCGCGGGCGAGGTCGAGAACCCGAAGCGCAACCTCCCGCTCGCGCTCGCGCTCGGCACGGGCCTCGTGACGGCGCTCTACCTGCTCGCCAACGTCGCCTACCTCGTCACGCTGCCCATCGAGACGATGCAGGGCGTCCCCAGCGACCGCGTCGCCTCGGCGACGATGGACGTCGTCTTCCCCGGCGCGGGCGCCCTCGTGATGGCCGTCGTGATCCTCGTCTCGACGTTCGGCTGCAACAACGGCCTCATCCTCGCCGGCGCGCGCGCCTTCTACGCGATGGCCGCCGACGGCCTCTTCTTCCGCAGGGCGGCCGCGCTCAACCGGCACCGCGCGCCCGCGTGGGCGCTCGTCATCCAGGGCCTCTGGGCCGCCGCCCTCGTACTGCCGCGGACGGTTCGCCCGGACGGCACCTACGGCAACCTCTACGGCGACCTGCTGACGTACGTCATCTCGGCGGCGCTGCTGTTCTACGTGCTGACGATGCTCGCCATCTTCCGCCTGCGGCGGACGCGCCCCGACGCCGAGCGGCCGTACCGCGCCTTCGGCTACCCCGTCGTCCCGGCGCTCTACATCGCCGGCGCGCTCGTCGTGCTCGGCGTCCTGTTCACGTACCAGGGCCCGACGACGTGGCCCGGCCTCGCGCTCGTCGCGACGGGCCTGCCGGTGTATTTCCTCTGGAGCCGCCGCCCGGCCTGATCCTACAGTGCCGCGAGGCGCCCGCCGTCCACGCTCAGCGTGGCACCGGTCGTGAACGCGGCGTCGTCCGAGAGCAGGAAGCAGATCGCCGCCGCGACCTGCGCCGGCTCGCCCACGTCGGCCGGGTCGATGGTCTCCTCGCCGGACGTCACGTTGGGGTTGTCCCACAGCATCGGCGTGTCGATGGCGCCGGGGCGGACCGAGTTGACGCGGATGCGCTTCTCGCGCCCCTCGATGGCGGCCGAGCGCGTGAGCGAGTCCAGCGCCGCCTTCGCCGCGGCGTAGGGCGCCACGAGCGGCGTCGTCTGCACGGCATGCACGCTGGACACGTTGACGACGGCGCCGCCGGCGTCCATGCGGCGGAACGCCTCGCGGATGAAGTAGAAGGCGCCCATCAGGTCCACGCCGAGCACCGTGTCCCAGTCCGCCTTGCTCGTCTCCTCGATCTTCGAGAACGTCATCACGCCGGCGCAGTTGACGACGCCGTCGAGGCGTCCCCAGCGGTCCACGGTCTCCGCGGCGCAGCGCTTCACGTCGGCTTCCGTCGAGACGTCGGCGGTGACGACGAGCACGTCCGGCGCGCCGGCGTCGCGGAGGGCGGCCTCCGTCGCGTCCACGTGCTCGGGCGAGTGGACGACGGCCGCAACGCGGGCGCCCTCGGCGGCGAGGCGGGTGGCGGTGGCGAGGCCGATGCCGCTCGCGGCGCCGGTGACGATGACGACGCGGTCCTTGAAGCGCATAGCGGGGTCGGGCAATGTCGAGGCCCTACGACGCGTCCGCGCGCGCGGCTCCGCGCGGCTCGTGGAGGTCCACTCCCGGCGGGCCATCGTGCTGAGTCCGTAGACGACCACCGCCCTCCCCAACCATGTCATCCCGGCCCCCGAGCCGGGATCTCCTGGACCTGCCCAACCGCCGCAGCCCCATCACCACGGCTTCTCTCGTTCCGACCACAGGTCGCGCATCGCCGGATTCTGCTGCCGGATGAGGTCCAGCTTCCACTCGCGGCGCCACCGCTTCAGCCGCTTCTCGCGCTCGATGGCATCCTTCACGGCCGCGTGCTGCTCGACGTACACCAGCGTCCGCACGTCGTACTTGCCGACGAACGTCGCGTCCGTCGCGGCGCGGTGCTCGGCCATGCGCCGCGCGAGGTCGTTCGTCACGCCGGTGTAGAACGTGGTGTGGCGGCCGTTGGCGAGGATGTAGACGGTGTACATCGCGGCGTCGAGGAGACGCTCAACGGTACGGTGCAGATCGTCCTCCGCGTGCCGTCTTCCGCCAGGCGCCTCGTTTATCTGACGCGGCGTCGAACGAGCGAACGTCCAGGAGATCCCGGCTCGGGGGCCGGGATGACAGGATTGAAAGTGGCGTGTTACCGAGAAGGGCGCGCCCCGACCGGCGGGAAGGCGGGCGGCGTGTAGATTCGTGGCCCCGCAAACCCGACGCGACATGTCCCGGCGAACCGTTCTGTTTCTGTCTGCCGTCGTCGCCCTGCTCGCCCGCCCAGCTGCGGCGCAGGACGAGTGCTCGATGGAGGCGTCCGTGAGCGCCGAGCCGGTCCGGACGATTCCACCCGACGCGCCAATCTTCGCGCCGCTCCGGTGGGGCATGACGCGCGACCACACCCGCCGCGCCCTCACATCGGACAGTTGGCGCCGCGATGCGGCCCTTGGAACATCGGACGCGGATTGGTTCCACGGTCGCATGTTCGCTCACGATGCTCTCCTGACGGCGAAGCGCACGAGCGCTGGACGGCTGGCCTATGTGTCTCTAGGCATCACCGACGAGCAAACGTTTACGTGGGACCGGTCACTGTGGACGACCGTCACAGACGTTTTGCGGGACGGGTATGGAGAGCCGTCTTCGTCCAGCAGCGCAGCCGCGCGCGCATCGGGCGGCGCAACTTACTGCTCATCGTTTGGAAACGGCGGTAGCGAAGTGGTGGAGATGTCTTGGGAGACCGTTCGTGTATCAATGTCGGGCGATTGCATGGTCATCGTCTCTTATCTCGGGCCGGGGATCTTTGAAGACGCCCGCACCGAGGTACTGGCCGAGGCGCGCGCCGCGGACCGCCAGTGCCGTGCTGAAATCATCCGAGCGCGCCGTGACCGCGACCGCCTCGCACCCGGCACGTCCGCTCGCGCCTCGAGACGGCCAACGGCGCCGGTTCCCGCTCCGCCGCCACCGCCGCCCGCTGCCTACGCGCCCCCACCGGAGCCGCTGGCTTTCTCCGAGGTCTCGCCAGTCCTCATCGGCGGCATCGAGCGCCTCCAGCAGAGCATCATCTATCCGGACATGGAGCAGCGCGCCCGCATCGAGGGCCGCGTCATCGTCCGCTTCGTCGTCGGGCCGGACGGCCGGACGACGAACGTCGAGGTCGTCCGCTCGGTGAGCCCGGGGCTAGACCGCGCCGCGGTGCAGGCCGTCGAGCGCGCGCGCTTCGAGCCTGGCAAGCAGGACGGGCAGGCCGTGTCGGTCCGCCAGACGCTCCCGGTCACGTTCCGCATCGTGGACAACCCGTCACCAGCGCCGTATTCGCCGCCTCGCTAGCGGCGGCGGGGCGCGGGGTATCTTTTCGGCGCCCGCGCCCGTTCGTCCGGCCGAGCGCCCCGCCCTCCCTCCCCGCGCATGTCCGGAAAGCTGTTCGACCGCCTCGCCGCCGCCGGCGTCTTCGTCGTCTCCCTCGTCGTCTACACGCTGACGCTGGCGCGGACGTCGCCCTTCTGGGACTCCGGCGAGTTCATCGCCATCTCGAACGGGCTCCAGGTGAGCCACCCGCCGGGCGCGCCGTTCTACATGCTCGTCGGGCGGCTCTTCGCGCTGTTCGCGCCGCTGTTCGCGCCGTTCACGGACGAGCCCGTCGCGATGGCCGTCAACTTCGTCTCGCCTGTCGCGAGCGCGCTGACGATCCTGCTGACGCACCTCATCATCGTGCGGCTGGCGCGCGTGTGGAAGGGCCACCCGAGCACGTGGTCCTGGACCGACCGCGCGGCCGTCACGGCCGGCGGCGTCGTCGGGGCGCTGGCCTTCGCCTTCACGGACTCGTTCTGGTTCAACGCCGTCGAGGCCGAGGTCTACGCGATGTCGATGCTCTTCACGGCGCTCGTGGTGTGGCTCGCGCTCGTCTGGCGCGACGCGACGCGCCACGAGGAGGCCGGCTTCCGCGCCCGCGGCGAGCACCCGTTCGGGCTCGCGGCGGACCGCTACCTCGTGGCCATCGCGTACCTCTTCGGGCTCGCCATCGGCGTCCACCTGCTCAACGTCCTCACGCTGTTCTTCCTCGCGCTGATCGTCTTCTACGAGAAGATCGACCGGCCGGAGTGGACGACCGGGCGCCGGCTGTGGGCCGTCGTCCTGACCGGGCTGGGCTCGGCGGCGCTGTTCTTCGTGATCTACCCCGGCGTCGTGCAGACGCTGCCGACGCTCGCCGGCGACTCGGGCGCGCCGGGCGTGTTCCTGCTCGCCGTGCTCGCGGCGCTCGTCGCGGCCGTCTGGTGGACGCAGAAGCGCCGGATGCCGGTCGCGAACCTGCTCTCGCTGACCGTCCTCGTCATCGTCCTCGGCTACTCGTCCTACGGCCTCATCTTCGTCCGCGCGCAGGCCAACCCGCCGATCAACGAGAACGACCCGCAGACGGCCGAGGGCATGGTGAGCTACCTCAAGCGCGAGCAGTACGGCTCGACGCCGCTGCTCTCGGGCGACACCTACGACCAGCGCACCGGCCAGGTCACGAAGCCCGCCTCGTTCCCGCGGCGCTACTCGCAGCAGCCGAGCCACCTCGCCGAGTACGCCCGCTACTCGTCGGACTCGGACTTCTTCTGGCGCTACCAGATGGGCCACATGTACTGGCGCTACTTCATGTGGCAGTTCGCGGGCAAGCAGAGCGACGCGCAGGACGCCGGCTGGACGGCCGGCCTCGGCCCGCAGCCGCCGCAGGAAGGCCTGACGCCCAGCGAAAAGTCGAGCCGAAACGTCTACTACGGGCTGCCCCTCCTGCTCGGGCTCATCGGCATCGCGTTCCACGTCCAGCGCGACTGGCGCCGCGCCCTCGCCGTGTCCGTCCTGTTCCTCGTGACGGGCGTCGGCATCATCCTGTACCTCAACCAGACGCCGTTCCAGCCGCGCGAGCGCGACTACTCGTACGTCGCCTCGTTCTTCGCCTTCGCCCTGTGGATCGGGCTCGGCGCGACGGGCCTCGTCGAGCTCACGGCGGACGCGCTGCGGGACAAGGGCGAGGGCCTGCGCCGCACGGCCGCCGCCGTCGTCGCGGTCGTGCTCCTCGGGCTCGTGCCGGGCATCCTGTTCCAGCAGAACTTCCACGACCACGACCGCCGCGGCCAGTTCATCCCGTCGGACTTCGCGCGCAACCTGCTCGAGTCCACCGCGCCCAACGCGATCCTGTTCACCAACGGCGACAACGACACCTTCCCGCTGTGGTACCTCCAGGAGGTGATGGGCGTCCGCCGAGACGTGCGCGTGGTGAACCTGTCGCTGCTGAACACGCCGTGGTACATCAAGCAGCTCCGCGACCAGCAGAACCGCGACAGCGCGCCGGTCCCGATGTCGCTCACGGACGCGCAGATCGACCAGCTCCGGCCGACGCCGTTCACGCCGGGCACGATGACGCTGCCCGTGGACCGGCAGCGCTTCGGCGATGTCGGCTTCGCGGGGCGCGTCGACTCGGGCAGCGCGCCGGCCACGATGGAGTGGATGCTCAACGGGCAGCCGCTCGGCGAGGGCCAGGCGTACCTCAACGTCTCGGACATCGCCGTGCTGGACATCCTCCAGTCGGTCGCCGAGGACGGCTGGCGCCGGCCCGTCTACTTCGCCTCGACCGTCGCCCGCGACTCCGAGCTGGACCTCCAGCCGTTCTTCCAGAACGAGGGCCTCGCGCGCCGCGTCGTGCCGGTCCGCCGCGACTCGCGGGACCCCGACGGGACCGTCGTGCCGGACATCGTGCTCCAGCGCCTCGCCCAGTTCCGCTTCCGCGGCCTCAACGATCCCTCCGTCTATCTCGACGAGAACTCGCGCAACATGGCCGACGGCTACCGCTCGCGGCTGGGCTCGATCGCGACGGCGCTCGCCGAGCAGGGCCGCGTCCCCGCCGCGCGCGCGCTCCTCGCCCAGCTCAACCGCGAGGTCTCGCCCGAGACGATCCCGATGGGCTTCGGCAGCCTGCTCACGCTCGGCGAGGCCTACCGCGCCGCCGGCCAGACGGAGCAGATGAAGGCGACGCTGCGCCGCGCCGAGGACATCGCGCTCGGGCAGGTGCGCGCCGCCACCGCCGCCCGCGACCAGAGCGCGCTCCAGCGGGCCTACCAGTTCGCGCAGTACCTCGAGCAGACGTACCTGCTCGCGAACCAGCCCGAGGCCGCCGCCGACTTCTCGGGGCGCCTCGCGACGGCCCTCGGCGACCCGAGCGCCCGGCGCTCGGCCGAGGAGTACCGCGCGCTGTCTGTCGAGCTCAACCGCCAGCGCGACAGCCTCGACGCCTCCGGCGGGTGACAGGGAGGCATGGCCGAGGCGCCGCGCCCAGACCGCGGACGGCTCGGCGGGCCGTCCCTACCTTGGGCGCCGAGCCGGTAGGGCGCGCTCGCCGAGCGCGCCGCGTCCAGCGCGCAGCCCGACGCAGGATGGCACGCACTCCTCAGAGATCCCAACGCACGCTCAATCCCTCCTCCCTATGCCCTCGCTCTCCGACGCCGACCTCGACCGCGCCGCTCAGGCGCTGGGCATCTCCGCGGAGCGCACCGGCCGCACCGTCTCGCTCGCCCTCACGGACGCTGCCTCGGGCCGCCGCCTCGCCGTCGACATCGTCCGCACGGACGACGGCACGACGCTCGTGAAGGTCTACGGGCCGGCCGCCCACCTCGAGCTGCACGGCGTCTCGGGCGTCGTCTCGGACGACGACCTCGGCGAGGCGCTCTTCTTCGCGCGCGCCGGCGGCCGCGTCTCGGGCCTCGTCGTCGAGCGCGCCGCCGCCTGCTCGCTCTTCGCCAACGTCGAGGAGCGCCTGCTCACGGCCGACTACTTCACCGTCGCGCCGGACGTCGCGCACGCGGCCGTCGTCCTCTCGATGGCCGAGTCGGCATTCGACGACACCCCCGAAGGGGAAGGCGCAGCCCAGGCGCTCGAGAACGAGCCGTGACGGGGCCGCCCGAGGCGGGCCTCGAGGTGACCGTCGAGCACGAGACGCTCACGCTGGACGCCGCGCGCGTCGCCGCCGTCGTCGAGGCGGTCTGCGCGGTGGAAGGCGTCCGCGTCGCGGCGCTGAGCGTCGTCCTCGGCGGCCATGCGCTCGTCCACGGCGTCAACCGCGACTGGCTCGGGCACGACTACGAGACGGACGTCGTGTCGTTCGGGCTGGACGACGACGCCCGCGCCCACGGCGCGCTCGACGGCGAGGTCTACGTGGACCTCGACACGGCGGCCGAGCGGGCGCCCGAGTTCGGCGCCTCGTTCGAGGCCGAGGCGCTGCGCTACGTCGCCCACGGCGTGCTCCACATCGCCGGCCACGACGACGCGACGGACGACCAGCGCGCCGCGATGCGCGTTCTCGAAGACCGCGCCCTCGCTGCCGCCGGCATCGCCTGAGGCGCGGGCCGCCAAACCTCGGCGCGGCGCCCTGCGTTCGCCGCTGCCCCGACCGCTTCGGCCGCCCGGCATGACGTCTCTTTCCTCGCGTGCGCCCGGCCCGAGCCGATGGACGCGGCCGCCGACGGCCGGGCAGCGCGTGCGCGAGTGGGCGCAGCGGACCGACCCGGGGCTGACGCGCGCGCAGTTCGCGACGAAGGCCGTCCTCGCGCTCGTCCTCGGCGGCGGCACGGCGGCGGCCCTGCTCGCGGCGCTCGGGCAGGCGCCGCGGACGGGCGCCGCCGGCGGCCTCCTCGCCATGATCGGCCTGCTGATGGTTCGCAACGGCCCGCTCCCGGCGCGCCTTGCGGTCGTCGCGCGGATGGCAGCCGTCGCCGTGCCCGCCGCGGCGCTCGGCGCCGCGCTGACGCCGTGGCCCCTCGCGAGCCGCGCCGGCGTGCTCGCGCTGATGGCCGCTGCGGCCGTGCTGACGCGCTGGGGCCCGACGGGCATCGCGATGGGCATGGCCGGCTTCCTCGGCTACTTTTTCGCCCTCTTCCTGCGGCTCACGCCGGATCAGGCGCCGGCCGTCGCGGGCGCCGCCGTCGTCGGCTACGCCGCGCTGTCGCTCGTGCTGACCGTCTGGCCCGAGCGCGGGCGCGCGCGGCGCCTCGTCCCCGGCTTCCGCGCCCGCGTGCTGCACGTCGTCGACGTCGCGCGGCGCGAGGCGACGCAGCCGCCCCGGCCATCGCGGCGCGCCCGGCACGCGCTCATCGCGGCGACGTCCGCCGTGCAGGAGGTCGCGCTCCAGATCGAGGACGCCCTCGAGGCGATGCCCGCCGGCGTCGCGGACCTGGCGCGCCTCCAGGACCACGTCTTCGTCGCCGAGCTGCTCGCGGACCACCTCGCGGCCGCCGCCATCGCGGCGGCCGAGCGCGGGCAGGGGCGCGACGGGCTTCTCGCAGAGCTCGCGCGGCCCGTCGTCATCGGCGCCGAGGCGCCTGCGACCGCCGACCTGTTCCCGCCCCTCATTGGCGCCGACGACCGGACGGCGGGGCTCGTCGGGCGCCTCGCCCGCGCGGTGGCGTCCGTCGAGACGGCCGCGGCGCGGCCAACAGGGCCGGCTCCCGAGGCGCCGCCCGCCCCGCTTCTCGCAGTGATGGACGACGACGACGCACCCCGGGCGGGAGTCGACCCGACCGTGCGTCGCGTCGTGCAGGTGACGGTTGCCGGTGCGCTGAGCCTCGGTGCCGGCCTGTGGCTCTCCGACACGTACTGGCCGTACGCCGTCCTCGCCGCGTTCGTGACGCTGCTCACGATGCCGGACCGCGGCGCGAGCCTGCGCCGCGCCGCCGACCGCGTGCTCGGAACGGCGCTCGGCGTCGCGGGCGGCATGGCGGCCGCGGCCGCCCTCACCGACGCCGCAAAACCGGCCGAACTGGCTCTCCTGCTGCCGCTCCTGCTCCTCGCGTACTGGGCGCTCGCCGCGTCGTACGCCGTCATGATCGGCGTCTTCACGTTCGTGCTCGCCCTCGTCTACGACCTCCAGGGCGCCGACACGGCCGCCCTGCTGAGCGTGCGCCTCTGGGAGACCGCCGCGGGCGCGGGCCTCGGTGCCGCCGTCGCGTTCGTCGTCCTCCCGCGGCGCACGCGCGATGCGACGGCCGCGGGCCTCGCCGACGTCCTCGGCGCGCTCGATGCGCTCCTCGCGGCGCTGGACCCGGCTGCCGTGCCCGCCCAGGGCGTCGTCTACGGGCGGCTGCGGGCGTTCGACCGCGCGGCCGTCGCCTTCCGCACGGCGGGGCAGCCGCTGGCGGCTGGCCTGCTCGGGCGCCTCGGCGGCGCCGCCTCGCGCGACGCCCGCCGCGACCTGTTTCTCTCGGCGTCGCTGCGCTACCGCGTCCGGATGCTCGTCACCGCCGTCGTCGGGGCGGACGGCATCGCGGGGCCCGTCCCCACCAGCGCGGTTCCCCTTCTGGACGGCGTGCGGGGCCGGGCGCGCCGCCTGCGCCGCGTCCTGACGGGCGCCGAGCCGCTCCCGCCCGTACGCCCTGCCCCCGCCAGCCCGTGCGACCCCGGGCCGGCCGCGACGGCGCTTCGGGCCATCGACGAGCGCCTCGCGCCGTGGTCGGCGCAGAACCGACCGCGCGGCCGTCCGTAGCCTTCCGCTCCCGCTTCCTGTTTCGATGAGCCTGTTCGTCCGTCTTCAGCACCGCCTTCCGCAGCACGGGCTCTCGCGCGCCGCCGGGCGCCTCGCGTCGTCGCAGGGGCGCATCCGCGGGCCGCTGATCCGCGCGTTTGCCCGCGCCTACGGCGTCGACATGGCCGAGGCGCAGCGGCCGGACCTCGCGAGCTACGCCTCGTTCAACGACTTCTTTACGCGGTCGCTCCTCCCGTCGGCCCGCCCCATCGACGCCGACGCGGCCTCGGTCGTGAGCCCGGCGGACGGCGCCGTGAGCCAGACGGGGCTCATCGAGCGTGGCGAGCTCATCCAGGCCAAAGGCATCCGCTACCCGTTCCAGGCGCTCGCCGACGTCTGCGCCGGGCCCGGCTTCGAGGGCGGCGCCTTCGCGACGGTCTACCTCTCGCCGAGCGACTACCACCGCGTCCACCTGCCGCTCGCCGGGCGCCTGGTGCGGACCGTCGCGATCCCGGGCAGGCTGTTCTCGGTGAACGCGAAGACGGAGGCGGGCGTCGAGGGGCTGTTCGCCGTGAATGAGCGCCTCGTGATGGAGTTCGAGACGGCGATGGGGCGGATGCTCGTCGTGATGGTCGGCGCGCTCATCGTGGCGAGCATCGAGACCGTCTGGGGCGGCCCGCCGTCGCCGTACCGGCAGAAGCTCGTCGAGACGCACGACCTCGCGTTCGAGAAGGGCGCCGAGGTCGGGCGGTTCCTGCTCGGCAGCAGCGTCGTGCTGGCGTTCGAGCGCGGCCGCGTGCGCCTGGATCCCGATCTAGGCGCCGGCTCGGTCGTCCGGATGGGCCGCGCGATCGGCGCCGGGCTCTGACGCCGCCGCGTCGAGGCGGAGCGTCTGGACCGGGAACGGGATCTCGATGCCGCGCGCGTCGAACGCGTCCAGAAGGGCGAGCAGGATGGCGTTGTGAGCCGCGTCGGCGGCGAGCTGCGTCTTGTCTTCGACGTAGTACTTCGTCTCGAACTCGAGTGCCGAGGTGCCGAAGGCGCGCAGGTTGGTGCGGTCGTGCTCGAGCGTCGCGAGGTCGCCCGTCCCGCTGAGGCCCGCGATGATCTCCCCGACGAGGGCCGGGATCTCGCGCAGCGTCGCGCGCGGCGTCGCGTAGGAAGGCGGCCAGCAGCCAGTCCTCAACAGACTGGCCGAGGACGCGCGCGTCGAGGAAGGGCGCGCTCAGGACGGATCGGAGCAGCGTGCCCATTCAGCCTCGGGTGATGAGGCGACGTGACCACGCCGCCGGGCGAGTCTACGGCCGCGCGTGGCCCGGCCCTCCCTCCCTCCTAGGAGAAGGCGACCCTGGGGAGGACGCACCGACACGCGAGATGCGCGTCTCGCGGAGCCCTCACCGCGCCTCGTCAAACGCCCACCCGACGGCGCGCGCGAACGCACCGAGCCACATCGCCTCGTCGTGGCCGCTCACGCCGACTTCCTGGTGCACGTCGGCTCCGCGCGCCGCGACTGCCGACGCAACGGCCCGCTCGCGCGCGACGAAGCTCGGCTCCAGGCGGCCGGCGACCAGGAAGAACCGCCGGCCCGCGAGATCCGGGTCATCGGCGGCGTCCAGTCCGTCGTACGCGTGCGAGAACGCGAGCGCGGCGGCGAAGTGCTCGGGATGCCGTCGCACCGTCGCCGCGGCGAACGAGGCGCCGTTCGAGAACCCGCAGACCGCCCGGTCGGCGGGCTCGGCCGAGACGCCGTACCGCGCCTCGGCCCACGGGAGGGCCTCGTCCAGGAAGAACCGCTCGTGGGCGGCGTAGCGCACCGAGTCGACACCGACGAGGTACTCGCGCGCCCGGCCGTCGACGTTGCTCCCAGGCGTACGGTCGCGGGCGTTGTGGAGCCCGACGAGCGCGACCGGCGGCACGCGGCCGTCCAGGATCGCCGGCTCGAGCACGCGGGCATAGTCCTCGGTCTGCTGCCCGTCGGCGAGGTAGACGACCCGGTGCGGCGCGCCGCCCCATGCCGGCGGGAGGTAGACCGTCACGGCGCGCGCGCCCTCGAGCGCCGTACTGCGGAGCGAGTCGGTCGTGAGCGATCCGGCGAGCGACTCGGCGCGCTCCGGCGCCGGGGCCGCGAGCGACCCGGCCCACCGGCGGCTCGCGGTCCGCTGGCTCGTGCCGGCCGTCGTGTCCTGGACGAT
The DNA here is from genome assembly GCA_038243565.1 of Rhodothermales bacterium. Taxonomy (GTDB): domain Bacteria; phylum Bacteroidota; class Rhodothermia; order Rhodothermales; family Rubricoccaceae; genus DASVSE01. Next base: position 11,626 of record JBBSQZ010000040.1, read on the forward strand.
GAACGAGACCGTCATGACGAGCCGGTCGGCGTCGGGGACGCGGACCGAGAGGACCCACAGGTCGGTCCCACGAAGCGGCGAGAGCGGCATCTGGACCGAGCAGCACGCGCCGACGGACGTCGCAGCGCCTGCGTAGGCGAACGTCACCTCGCCCTCGGCGGAGCGCCACACGGCGGGACCGCCGCTGGTCCGCGCGCGGAGCGTGTCGGCGCTCCACGGCCGCCGGACGCGGCACGTGGGCAGGTCGGTCGACCCGCAGTCGCCGCCCTGGTACGCCTCGATGGCGACGTAGTCGGACGCCGCCTGCGCTGACGCCGGCACCGTGGCGGCCGCCCAGATGGCTGCGAGCAGGAGGAGAGAGCAACGGGGCATGGAACCGGGGAGGCGTGATGGGCCTGGAGGCGTACGCCGGTGGCGGCTGATCGTCCGCGCCGCGGTAAGCGCTGCGACGCACGCGGAACCAGACCCACAGTCCTCCCCGGATGCTCAGGCGCTCTTCAGGGCCGGCTCGAGGACGCGCGCGATGTGCTTCGCCGTCTGCATCAGGTAGTAGTGGATGCCCGGCACGCCGGCCGCGAGCAACTCCTCGGACTGCCGCCGCGCCCACTCCACGCCGACGTCTGCGACGTGCTCGTCCTTCACCGCCTCGACCTCAAGTACGAGGTCGTGCGGGATCTCGGTCTGGAACGCCCGCGGCAGCGCGTGCAGCTGCGCCTTGGACGTGAGCACCTTGATGCCCGGCACGATCGGCACCGCCACGCCCGCCGCGCGGCACCGCTCGACGTAGTCGAAGTAGTGCGCGTTGTCGAAAAACATCTGCGTCACGACGTAGTCCGCGCCGGCGTCCACCTTGCGCTTGAGGTTCAGCACGTCCCACGCCTTGTTCGGCGCGTCGCCGTGCTTCTCGGGGTAGCCGCCGACGCCGATGCAGAAGTCCGTCGGGGCAGCGTCGAGGAGCTCCTCGAGGTAGTGGCCGCCGTTCATCGCGCGGATCTGGCCGACGAGGTCGCAGGCATACACGTTGACGGTCCGGTCGGAGCGGGCGCTCTTGTCGAGCGCGGTGTCGTCGCCGCGGACGGCGAGGACGTTGTGGATGCCGAGGTAGTGGAGCTCGATGAGCGCGTCCTCGGTCTCCTCGCGCGTGAAGCCGCGGCAGAGCACGTGCGGCACGGCGTCGATGCCGAAGCGGTGCTGGATGGCGGCGCACAGCCCGATCGTCCCCGGCCGCTTGCGCTTGGTCAGCTTGCGGACGGTCCCGTCGCGCTGCTCCTCGTACGTCGCCTCGGCCGAGTGGCTCGTGACGTCGATGAACGGCGGGTGGTACGGGGCGAGGTCGTGGACGAGGCTGAGGATGCCCTCGACAGAGCCGCCGCGGCGCGGCGGGATGATCTCGAACGAGACGAGCGGGCCGTCGGCGCGGTCGTAGTGCTCTGTGACTTTCACGGGCGGGGCGTCTAGTTGCGACGCGCCCAGAGCGCCTCGGCGATGGTTTCGGCACGGGCCTCAGGGTCGTCGCCGCCGACGGTCGCGGGCGGGAAGACGGGCGACGGCCGGCGGCGCTGCTCGTCGACGATCTCGCGGAGGCGGACCGGCGCCGGCTCGCCGCGGCGCCGCGCGCGGGCCGTCCGGTCCATCGGCAGCGGCGCCTCGGGCATGAGGATGCGGAGCGCCGTGACGACGGACCAGATGCCCATCAGCAGCAGCATCGGCACCGCCAGGAGGAAGATCCCGGTTTCGATGGCCGCCATCGGCGGCACGGGGAGCACGGCGGTGGGCGGCAGCATCGGAGTCCCTGGTTGGTCGGCCTAGTTGTTCGGTCCCGTGGACGGCGCGCCCGAGAGCGCCTCCGTCCCGTCGATCTGGCCGGCGGCGGGGCTCGGCGCGGCCAGCGGCGTCGCGGCATTGTCCGGCCGGAAGAGGAGCGTGTCCGGCTTCTCGACGAACGGCGTGGCGTCGTAGGCGGCCTGGATGGAGTCCTGCTGGGCCTTGGCCTGGAGGGCCTCCTGCGCCTCCATGTCGGCCGGGACGGCCGAGAGGGCCTCGAACGTGTTGCGGAACTGGAAGTCGAGGGACGTGAACGAGAAGAAGATCAGGATGAAGATGAGCGTCCCGAGGAAGATGAGGCGGTAGGTCGGGTTGTCGTGCTTGAGGCCCATGAAGTTGGCCACGACGAAGTACGACTTGACGGTCGCGATGCCGAGCGCGAGCGGCACGCTGAGCCAGCCGAACTCGACGTGCGGCATCGGGAAGCGCGTGCCGAACCAGACGCCGTAGCCGCGCTCGATGAGCGCAAGGATCACCGTGAGCAGCGTGAGGGAGACGAGGATGGCGAACGTCGCCTTGAGCGTCTTGTCCGAGAACACGTGGTGCGCGCCGTGGCCGGTGTGCTCGGTGTGGCCGTCGGCCGCCTCTACGGAAATCTGTGCCATGAGAAGAGTCAGGGACTGGGAAATGGGGCCCGGGGGCTGGGTGAATCACGGGCGCCTGGCTTCTGCAAACCAGTCGCCATTCCCCACTCCCCATTCCCCTAAATCAGATACATCAGCGGGAAGACGAAAATCCAGATGATGTCGACGACGTGCCAGTACAGGCCGACGTTTTCGACCGGTGTATACCAGACGCTGGAATACTTGTCTCCCCTCCGCGCCTTCCAGGCCAGGATGCCGATCGCAATGATGCCGATGATGATGTGGATCGCGTGGACCCCGGTCATCATGAAGTAGATCGAGAAGAAGATGCCGGCGCGGCGGTTGTTGAAGATGGCCCCCTCGCGCTCCCCCTCGGGGGCCGCGAGGGCCGTCCCGCCTGCATTCTCGACCTCGGCCGGCGGCACCGCGGTGCCGGGGCTGAGGACCGTCATGTCGCTCATGTCCGTCGCGCCGACCGTCTCGCCCGGAGCGGGGGCCGTCTCGCCGGCGGCGTTCGTCGGCGCGTCGGCGCTCGAGACGGGCGCGTGGTTGAGCAGCACCTTGGGCGCGACCGTCGCCGCGTCTGAGAGCTGGCTGACCGTCTGGACGCCCTCGTTGAGCTCGAAGTTGTATCCCGGGAAAATGCCCTCGTGGAACTTGTGGGAGTACTCGATATACTTGACGCCCAGGAAGCCCGCGGCGAGCACCATCGTCGCGATGAGGTTCCGGAAGAGGACCTTCTGGTTGTCCATCTGCGCGCCGCGGATCGCCCACGCCATCGTGAGCGACGACAGCAGCAGCACGAGCGTGTTGAGCGCCCCGAGGACGGTGTCGAGCTGGAGGCTCGCCTCCTTGTACAGCTCCGGGTACTGGACGCGGAAGATGCCGTAGGCGACGAACATCCCGCCGAAGAGCATGATCTCGGTCGAGAGGAACAGCCACATGCCGAGCTTCGAGGAGTCGAACTGCTGCTCGGCCGAGACGAAGTGGTGCTGGAGGTGCGCCGGGTGCAGCTGGCCGTCGTGCCCGACGAGCATCAGGTCGTCGTGGTGGCCGTCGCCGCCGTGCGCGTCATCGACGGCGTGCGGGTCGTCGACGGTGAGTGTCGGGTTCGCCATGGGAGGTCGGAAGGGGCTGACGCCGGCGGCCCGGGCGGGCCGCCGGCCTCGAGTCTAGGCGGTGCGGAGCGGGATCAGACGAGCGGCTCGGGGCCGGAGGTGCCGTCGTCGACGGACGAGTCCTCCTGCGGGGCACCGATCTCGACGTCCGGGATCGGGGCGATGCCGTGGGCCTGCATGTGGCCGTCGCCCGAGGCGCCGTCGCCGGCGTGCGTGCCGAAGAGAACCTCGAAGTCGTAGGGGCCGTGCGTGACGAGCGGCGTCCGCTTGAAGTTGTGCGGGTCGGGCGGCGAGGTGCACATGGACCACTCGAGCGTGACGGCGCCCCAGGGGTTGCCCGGCGCGAGCTTGCCGTTCTTGCCGAGCGAGCGGATGCCGTTGACGAGCACGCAGAGTAGCCCGGCCAGCAGGACCCAGCTCCCGATGGTCGAGATCTGGTGCATCGGCTGCATCCACGGCATGTCCGGGTAGTCGTAGTAGCGCCGCGGCATACCCTGGCTGCCCATGATGAACTGGACGAAGAACGTCATGTTGAAGCCGACGAACACGAGCAGCGCGGACACCTTGCCGAGCGTCTCGTTGTAGAGCCGGCCCGTCATCTTGGGCCACCAGTAGTGGAGGCCGCCGAGCAGCGCGACGACCGTCCCGCCCATCGCCACGTAGTGGAAGTGGGAGACGATGAAGTAGGTGTCGTGGAGGTGGATGTCTACGGCCAGCGCGCCGACCATGATGCCCGTCACGCCGCCGATCGTGAACTGGAACAGGAACGAGAGCGCGTAGAGCATCGGCGTAGCCAGCCACACCGAGCCGCGGTACATCGTCATGGTCCAGTTGAAGACCTTCATCCCGGACGGGATGCCGATCAGGAACGACATCAGGCTGAACACGACGGACGAGACGGGGCTCTGGCCGGACGTGAACATGTGGTGCCCCCACACCAGGAAGCCCAGCAGGGCGATGGCCACGGACGACAGCGCGACGGCGCGGTAGCCGTAGACGCGCTGCCGGCTGAACGTGCCCATCAGCTCGGACATGATCCCGAACGCCGGCAGGATCATGATGTAGACGGCTGGGTGGCTGTAGAACCAGAAGAAGTGCTGGAACAGCACCGGGTCGCCGCCGAGGGCCGGGTCGAAGATGCCGATGCCGAGCAGGCGCTCCATCGTCAGCAGCACGAGCGTGATGCCGACGACGGGCGTCGCGAGGATCTGCACGATCGACGTCGCATAGAGGGACCACAGGAAGAGCGGCATCCGGTTCCAGGTCATGCCCGGCGCGCGCATCTTGTGGATCGTCACGATGAAGTTGAGCCCGGTCAGGATGGACGAGAAGCCCATGATGAAGGCCCCCAGCGCGACGGCGATGACGGCCGAGCCGGTCTCCTTCGAGTACGGCGTGTAGAACGTCCAGCCGGTGTCGATGCCGCCCGTCGTGATCGAGTACAGCGCGAAGCACGCGCCGACGAGGTAGACGTAGAAGCTGAGCAGGTTCAGCTTGGGGAAGGCCACGTCCTTGGCCCCGATCATGATCGGGAGCAGGAAGTTGCCCAGCGTCGCCGGGATCGA
>JBBSQZ010000041.1:0-16682 GCA_038243565.1 Rhodothermales bacterium
CGGCCGCGATTCGCGCCCGTCCTGGCCTGTGGTGGAGCCGGGGCGGGCGTGCCTGCGGTTACCGGACGCGCCGCCGGGGCGCCACCTCCTCGTCGGCGATGGCGTCGAGGCGCTCGTCGCGGTCCTCGGCCGTCGCGGCGATAACGTTGACGGCCGCCTCGGCGAGGCGCACGTCGGGCCCGTTGAGGAAGCCGACGGGCGCCGTGCCCGGGGCGTCAGTCGCCGTGAAGAGGAGGTCGCCCGAGCCGTCGGGCCGCTCCGTCCGGCGGACGTCGCGGAGCGCCTCGGGCGTGAACGATCGGACGCCGATGTCGCGGAAGCCCGTCGCCTCGAACAGGATCGCGCGGCGGTCCGTGACGACGCACAGCGATCGCCGCGCCTTCCGCCACGCGAAGAGCGGGGACGCGAGCATCATCAGCCCGATGACGACGAACGGCAGGCCGAACAGCGGGAAGGCCCAGCCGATCCCGCTCGGCCAGTCGCCCGAGAGGCCGCCCGCGGCCGCGAACGTCCAGAACAGCGAGAAGGCGGTCCACGGGATGGCGAAGGCCCACACGCCGAAGCTGCGCAGGACGGCGCGGCCGGCGTTCGGCTGCGCGGCGTACTCCACCGTCTCCTCCGGCGCGAGCTCGGCGCGGGCGATCCAGTCGAGGTCTGGCGGCAGCGTCATCGCGGAGCGGGTCGGGGAGACGACAAGATGGCGTATCGGCCGGCGCGGCGCCTCTCCGTAATCGGGGATCGCTAAACTCGCGGATCACTCGTCCCCCCGCCTGTGCTCCGGATCGCCCTCGTCGCCGCGCTCGCCGCCGCCCTCGGCGGCTGCTTCACCTTCCGCTCGACGATCGCCGTCCGGCCCGACGGCAGCGGGACGATCACCGAGACGCTTCAGCTCTCCGGCCCCGCCGCCCGGATGATGCAGACGGCAGACGCGCCGCTGAGCTCGGCCGAGGCGCTGCTCGCCCGCGCGCGGCGCCTCGGCGCCGGCGTGACGCTCGTGCAGACGGACACGCTCGGCGGCGTCCGCACGACGGTCTACGCCTTCCCGAGCGCCGCGGCGCTGCATTACACGCTGCCGGACAACGCGAGCGAGCCCGGCGACCTCGCGCAGGTGGCGGACGCGCCGGCGCTCTACACGTTCGGCTTCACGCCGGCCTCAGGCGGTGCGCCGGCCGAGGTCCGCGTCGTCGTGCCGCCCGCCGGCCCGCCGACGCCGGCGGCCGACAGCGCCGCGCAGGCACAGGCCGCGCAGGGCCTCGAGATGGCGCGCCTCATGCTGGGCGACGCCCGCCTCACGGTCGAGGTCGTCGCCAAGGGCGCCGCGCCGCAGACGGCGACGCTGCTGGACCTGCCCTTCGGCCCGCTGCTGGACCTCGTCGACCAGCACCCGGCGCTCGCGACGCGCGCGGCGCTCCCGCTCGACGACGTCCGCGTGCTGGCCCGCCCCGGCGACGGGCTCACGGTCGCGCCGCCCGGCACCGTGACGCTCCGATTCGAGTAGGGCGGAAGGCGGAAGGGTTGGACCGAGCGCCTCGAAAAGTTCCGGACATGCGCCGCCCGTCACGCACCCACGCCAGTAAAAATATGTCATCCTGAACTCGTTTCAGGATCTGCATTGATGGTGTAGAACGAAAGGCAAGATACAGATCCTGAAACGAGTTCAGGATGACACGGTAGTGAGGGCGGTGGCACATTCTACCCTCCGCCCTCCGCCCTCCGTCCTCCGCCCGCCGTTCTCACGACGTGTGGTCGTGGACGATGCGCCAGCCCTGGTCGGTCCGGACGAAGAGGAGCGTGAAGAGGCCGCCCGGCTGCGCGGCGTCCGCCGGCCCGTCGACGAGCAGGTGCCAGCGGCCCCAGACGAGCGCGTGGACGCCCGAGAGCGGCTCGACCGAGACCTCGTCGAACGAGAGGATGCCCATCGCGCCGGTGTCCGGGTACGACCGGAGGTAGGCGTAGAGCGCCTCCTCCCAGCCGCGGCGCACCGCCGTGCCCGAGAGGAACACGAGCGAGTCCGCCTCGGCGTAGCCCTCCATGTAGCCGCGGATGGAGCCCGCGTTCCACGCCTCGACCTGCGCGTCCAGGACCGCGCGGACGCCCGCCTCGACCTCGGCGCGGTCGAACGCCGGGACCGGCAGCGGCCGCGCCGCGATGCGCAGCGCCGCGATGGGCGGGTCCGACGGGCTCGGCGGCGGCGGGACCGGGACGGGCGTCTTCGGGCCGACCTGCGCCGTGGCCGGGGCGGCGAGGGTGGCGAGGAGCGCGAGGCAGAGGCCCGCGTGCGAGATCACAGACATGGCGGTGCGGGAAGCGGCGCCGCAAGACTACGAACGCGCCGCCGAAGCGCGCGGCCGTGGCGTCTCGGTGGCAGGGCTATCGCACACTCGCGGGAAACCGTCGTCCCGAGCGTGTCGAGGGATCTCAACGCCGCACCCGTCACGTCCACCGGCGGCAAACGCCGAGAGGTTCAGCGTCGAGATCCTTCGACTGCGCTCACCGAGGGCTCGCTCCGTGAGCTGCGCCGGCCTTCGGCGCAGGATGACATGAGTGGGGTTCGGAGTATGCGATAGCCCTGGTCTCGGTGGAGACTGCACGCCGGGCACGTCCGCGTCCCTTGCCGACCGCCTGGCGCCTCGGTAGCTTGGCCCCCGATCTCCGCGACGGCCGCGAGCCGCGTGGACGGCCGCCCGGCTCCTCCCTAACCCGGCTCTGCATCCTTATCGACGCGTTCGCTACGTCCCCGCCGTTTCCCGCTGCCGGACCGCCGCCTCTGCAGGCCGGTTCAGCCGAGCCTCCCGCCGTGCGCGCGTCGTCTCCCCTTCGTCAGCTCGCCCTCCTGGGCGTGGTCGCCCTCGTCGGCTTCCTGGTGCTCGCTGCTCACGCGGGCGATGCCGAGGCGGGCCCCGGCGCGCGGGCGCTCTCGCGCCTCGTCGCCCGCGCCGACACCGACACCGTCCGGACGGCCCGGCCCGAGCCGCTGCCGCTCGAGCCGCTGCCGGTGGTGGATACCCTTCGAGCTGGCGCCGCGCGTCTGGACTCGGTGCAGGCGGGGTCCGTGCTGCTCGACTCGCTTCGCGCCGCCGCCGACACGGTCGTCGCGCCCATCGACCTCGAGGCGATGCCGCTGCGGACGGCCGGCGCCCCGCGCGACCCGGCCTTCTTCGCGCGTCTCCCCGGCGCCGCCGACACCGTCCGCACGGACACGACGCGGCGCGCGCTCGACTACCTCCCCGGCGTGCCCGAGACCGGCACGGCCGCCTCGGCCGCGCCGCGGCGCGTGCCCGGCCTCCGCGGCGCGCTCGGCAGCTACTACCAGCGCAACGTCACGCTGGACAGCACGACGTACCAGTACACCGTCCGCGAGTCCGTCGGCGGCGTCGACGTGCGCGCGCCGGCCGTGCTCACGCTCGAGCAGTTTATCGCGGCGCAGCGCCGCGCGCAGGTCACCGGCGGCTTCCAGGCGCTCTCGGCGCAGCGCGCGGACCGCGGCCGCCGCCGCGCCGGCGTCGGCTTCACCGTCGACATCCCCGGCGGCCAGCAGTCCGCCTTCCGGACGCTCTTCGGCAAGAACGAGGTCGACCTGACCGTCAACGGCCGCTCCAACGTGGACCTGGGCGTGGCCTACAACCAGTCCGACCTCCGCGCGGCGACCAACGACACGGGCTCGTCGCTCGCGCCGGACTTCGCGCAGCAGCTCAACCTCAACGTCGCGGGGACGATCGGCGACAAGCTCCGCATCAACGTCAATTACGACACCGAGTCGCAGTTCCAGTTCGAGAACCAGGTCTCGCTCGTCTACACCGGCTACGCCGACGACATCGTCCAGCGGATCGAGGCCGGCAACGTGTTCCTCCAGACGCCCTCGGAGCTCATCCAGGGCGGGCAGCGCCTCTTCGGCATCCGCACGGACCTCCGCTTCGGGCCGCTCGCGCTCACGGCCGTCGCCTCGCAGCAGGACGCCGAGACCAACGAGGTCATCATCGAGGGCGGCGCCCAGGAGACGCCCTTCTCCATCCCGCCGACGGAGTACGAGAACAACACGCACTTCTTCATCGGCTTCGCCTTCCACAACACGTGGGACGGCTCGCACGCGGTCCCGAACCAGATCACGACGCCGCCGGGCTTCAGCGAGCTCATCGGCATCGAGGTCTTCAAGCACGACCAGAGCCTCAACAACGCCAGCACGACCGGCGACGACATCATCACGGCGACGGGCATCGCGGACCTCGCCGAGCCCGGCGGGACGAGCGCGACGCCCGCGGGCCGCCTCGAGGCGCCGACCGTCGTCCGGGGCGGCAAGGCGTACCTCGCCCAGTTCGCGGACCCCTTCACCCTGACGCCGCTGCCGGACTCGACGCTCGACGTCTACTCCGACGCCGACCTCGAACGCATCCGCAACAACCAGCAGGTGGACGTCGAGCGCGACTTCGGGCTGCCGGCCGGCGGCGCCAACTCGGGCCGCTTCCGCCGCCTCACCGAGGGCGTCGACTACGTCTCCGACCGCCGCCTCGGCTGGATCTCGCTCACGACGGCGCTCCAGGAGAGCGACTACATCGCCGTCGCGTACCAGTACCGCCGCACCGACGGCCGCATCGTCACCGTCGGCGACTACGGGCAGGCGCGCGCCGACAGCCAGCGCCGCACGGTCCTGAAGCTGCTCCGCGCCGTCGTCTCCCAGCCGACCTCGCCGCTGTGGGACCTCACGATGCGCAACGTCTACCGCATCGGCGGCCGCTCGCTCAACCCCAACTCGTTCACGCTCAACCTGACGTACGAGCCGCCGGGCGGCGCCGCGGACCAGAAGCTGCCCGGCATCACGTTCGGCAACGACCTCACGCTGCTCCAGATCCTCGGCCTGGACCGCCACAACGTCCAGGGCCAGCCGACGCCGGACAACCTCTTCGACTTCGACGCCGGCCTCACCATCGACGTCCAGAACGGGCGCGTGATCTTCCCCGTCCGCCAGCCCTTCGGCGACTACCTCACGCGCCTGATCACGACCGGCCAGACCGCCTCCGGCACGACCATCGACGTGTCGCTGGCCGACGGCTCGAGGGCGGACGCCGCGGCGCGCTTCGCCTTCCCGCAGCTCTACAACCTCCAGGCCGTCGTCGCGCGCCAGACGCTCCCGCAGCTCAGCCGCTACCGCCTCGCCGGCGTCTTCCGCAGCGCCTCGCAGTCCGTGTTCAACGTCGGCTTCGGGCTCGTCGAGGGCACCGTCCGCGTGACGTCCGGCGGGCAGCAGCTCCAGGAGAACCGCGACTTCCGCGTCAACTACCCCGCCGGGACGGTCGAGATCGTGGACCCGGTGCTGCTCCAGAGCGGGCAGCAGGTGCGCGTGCAGGTCGAGCAGAACCGCCTCTTCGCCGTCGGCGCGAAGACGCTGCTCGGGCTCCGCGCGGACTACCGCTTCGCCGAGAACACGACGTTCGGCGCGACGTGGATGCGCCTCTCCGAGCGCGCGCTCGTCGACAAGTTCAACGTCGGCGAGGAAGGCATCGACAACACCATCTTCGGCGTCGACGGCCGCTACCTCGCCGAGCCGCGCTGGATCACGCGGCTGCTGGACCGCCTGCCGCTCATCCAGACGCGCGCGGCGAGCCGCTTCGAGATCCGCGGCGAGATCGCGCAGCTCAACCCGGGCCACCCGCAGACGCTGGCCTTCGACCAGACCGTGCGGCGCCTCGGCGGCACCTACGACCTGCCCGAGGACGAGCTCCGCGGCCTGTCGTCCATCGACGACTTCGAGGGCTCCGAGAACGCGTACTCGCAGCTCGCCGACGCCGGCGGCTGGCGCCTCGCCGCGCTCCCGACGGGCGCCGGCCCCGAGGCCTCGGTCCTGCCCGGCCCGGAGGTCACCACGACGGAGCAGGTCGGCGACCCGCGCTACGCCACCAACTGGCGCGGCCTCTTCGGCTGGTACACGATCACGTCGGAGACCTACGACAAATTCCGCAAGAAAAACCTCCTCACGCCCGCGTCGGCCCCGATCACGCTCCTCGACCTCTTTCCGGGCCGCTACCCCAACGGGCAGGGCGCCAACAGGCCCGAGGCGCGCACGCCGGTCTCGCTGCTGGACCTCTACTTCGACCCCCGCGAGCGCGGGCCGTACAACTACAACCGCGACCTCGGCGGCGTCTTCGCCGCCAACCCGAGCGACGTCTGGGGCGGCATGATCCGCCCGATCGACGGCAGCTACCGAGACTTCGGCGGGCAGAACAACATCGAGTTCGTCGAGATGATCGTCACCGTCCGCGGCGGCCCGACGGGCGACGACGCGGTCTCGCCGGGCGCGCGGATGGTCCTCGACCTCGGCCGGATGAACGAGGACGTCATCCCGGACGGCTACACCTCGACCGAGGACGGCCTCCGCGACGCCTTCAACGCCAGCGACCTCACGCCCTGGGGCCGCCGCCCCGGCCCCAACATCAACAGCTCCGTCGACGTGTTCGAGTCGGGCCGGACCGAGGACCTCGGCCTGGACGGCCTGCCGTCGGACGTCAACGACGTCCGCGCCGGCGGCACGCCCTACGACGAGGCGCTCTCCGAGAAGGTCTTCTTCGCGTCGTTCCTCCAGTCCAACATCCCCGAGGCGCAGCGCGCGCGCATCCTCAGAGACCCCTCGGGCGACGACTTCCACAGCTTCCTCGAGACGACCTCGTACTTCGAGAACCCGGACCTCTTCCCCAACGGCGCGACCGTCCAGGAGCGCTACGCGCACTTCTTCCCGGCCTACGAGCTCAACTCGTTCCAGGCGCAGCAGCAGATCGCCCTCTCGGGCGAGTCGGGCATCTCGACGCTTCCCAACACCGAGGACATCGACGGCGACTCGGACGTGAACCGCAGCGAGTCCTACCACCGCTACGAGATCCCGCTCGACGACGCCGGCATCCGCGCGAGCCCGTTCTTCCAGAACCCGATCGAGATCGGCGGCCGCGGGCCCTCGGCCGGCCAGACGTACTACCTCATCCGGATCCCGGTCCGGACCGAGAACCAGACGGTCGTCGGCACCCAGATCGACAACTTCTCGGCGATCACCGAGGCGCGCGTCTGGGTCACCGGCGCCGACGCGCCGCTGACGGTCCGCATCGCGTCGTTCCAGTTCGTCGGCAGCAAGTGGCTCCAGTCCGAGCGCGTCGGGACGGCCACCGAGACGGGCACCGGGCCCGCGCCGCCCGGCCCAGACCCGCGCCTCTTCGTCTCGACGGTCAACAACGAGGAGTCGCCGACGACGTACGCGCGCCCGCGGCAGGCGATCTACCGCGAGACGGCCGTCAACACGGGCACGGGCAGCACGGGGGGAGCCGCCCGCGAGCAGGCGCTCGTGCTGCGCGCCGAGACGCTCGCCGACGGCCGCACGGCCGCCCTCCAGCGCTCCTACACCACGCGCCCGCTCGACCTCACGCGCTACGACCGCCTCCGGATGTACGTCCACGGCCACGGCTTCCAGCAGTCGGACTCGATGCGCGTCGTCGTCCGCATCGGCGACGACGAGACGGAGAACTACTACCAGTACGAGCAGCCGATCTACCCGTTCGCGCTCGAGGAGGCCGAGCGCATCGAGGACGCGTCCAAACGCGCGGACAGCCTCTGGCAGACGGTCACGCCGCAGCGGCCGGACCGCAACTCGGTCGACGTCGCGCTGTCGGCGTTCAACGTGCTGAAGGTCCAGCGGGACGAGGCCGGCGCGGCGCTCGACGTCGTCTTCCCGCGCCCCGAGGACGCGGAGGTCCACCCCGAGGGCTCGCCGGCGGGCGCCCGGATCTCGATGCGCGGCCAGCCTTCGATCCAGGACGTCCGCACGGTCGTGCTCGGCGTCCGCAACGGCGTCGGCGGGCAGGTGACTCCGGTCGACACCGTCGAGGTGTGGTACAACGAGCTCCGCGTGACGGGCTACGACGAGGCGTCGGGCGCGTCGGGCTTCGTCAACGCCGCGCTCACGTTCGCCGACGTCGGCGCGGTGACGGCGCGCTTCAGCCAGACGCAGGACGGCTTCGGCGGCCTCGACGCCGGCCTCGGCGCGCGCGAGTTCGCCAACCGGACGGCGCTGTCGGTGCAGTCCAGCTTCAACGCGCACCGCCTGCTGCCGGCGCGCTTCGGCTGGTCCATCCCGGTGAGCTACTCGCTGACGGCCAACGAGGCGACGCCGCGCTACGACCCGCGCCGCGGCGATATCCGCGTGAGCGAGCTCGTGGAGGCGGCCAACGCCGGCGTGCCGTCCGGCACGCCGCCGGCCGGGTCCGCGCCGCGCCTCACGGCCGATCAGATCATCGAGCGCGCGCAGACCGTGACGGGCACGCGCAACTTCCGCGTGCAGGTCGGCAAGACGGGCAGCCGCTCGCCGTGGCTCCGCTACACGCTGGACGGCCTCACGGCGGCATACACGCAGACGGCGCAGATCGCGCGGGACCCGTCCAACCAGTTCAACGACGCCGACTCGTGGACGGCCAACGCGGGCTACCGCGTCGCCGTGCCGCGGCCGAAGACCGTCCGCCCGTTCTGGTTCACGAGCGGCGTCCCGGTCGCGGGCGTGCTCTCGGGGCTGCGCCTGAACGTCCTCCCGCAGACGTTCAGCTTCTCCACCGACGCCCGCCGCAACACGTCGCGCATCCGCTCGCGGCTGCTCTCGTCGGCCTTCGCCGCGCCCGAGCCGGACTCCGTGCTGGACTTCCGCACGCGCACGCGCCGCACGCAGCTCTTCGACCACAGCCGCCAGACGGACCTCCAGTACAACCCCTTCCCGTTCCTGCAGCTGAGCTACGGCTCCAACACGGACCAGGACCTGGGCGCGGCCGGCCAGAACGAGACCTTCCGCATCCTCGTCCGCGACCGCCGCACGGGCCGCTTCCAGACGTTCGCCCTCGACCCGGACTCGGCGCGCGTGCCGGGCAGCGCCGTCTACCAGGCCTTCGGCGTCGAGACGCCGCAGGAGTACGACTCGCTCGAGGTCCTCGGCGGGCGCGACCTCGAGGTCGTCCCGGTCGGCGAGGCGTTCGGTAACATCCTCTCGGGCGGCCGCAACGCCCTCGGTATCCGCAACGTCCGGACGCGGGCCTACTCGCAGTCGCTCACGGCGGCGCTGCGCATCAGCACGCAGCGCGTGCGGTGGCTCTCGTGGATCCGCCCGCAGCCGCTGTCCTACCAGACGACGTACCAGTGGAACGACGTGCCGATCGCGTCGCGGCCGGAGCTCGACGTCGCCGGCGCGGGCACGCGCGTGCAGGTCCAGACGGGCCTCCAGCTCGTGCCGATGGAGTTCTGGCGCCTGTTCCCGTTCTACCGGCGCCTCGAGGCGTCGGCCGGGCGCGGGCCGGGCTCCGGCGGGGCCGCCCGCCGGCCGGGCCAGGCGCCGCCGCCGCGCGACGGCCAGGCGACGGCGCCAGACTCGGCGGCGGGCCGCCGCGGCTTCAACCCGCTCGTGATCCCGCGCACCCTGTTCCTCGCCGCGACGGGCCTCACGGACGTCACGGTGACGTACCGCGGTGCGTTCTCGTCGTCCGCCGGCGGCCTCGTCGGCGACAGCTACAGCCTGCTCTCGGGCCTGACGGGCGCGGCGCCGGGCGTCGGCTACCGCCTCGGCCTCGTGCGGACGCTGCCCGTCGAGCGGCGCCTCGCCGACGGCAGCACGCGCTACCAGTACGCGGACCTGCTCGACAACCGCCACGCCTTCGACGCCCGCACGACCGTCGAGCCGTTCCGCTCGCTCCGCATCGGCCTCTCGTGGCAGACGTCCTTCTCGGACGCCACGCGCCAGCCGTTCCAGTACGACGAGGACCCCGGCGCGCCGGACGGCTTCCGCGTCACCCGGCAGGCGGCGAACGCCCAGGGCACGGGCGAGTCCACGATCATCGCGATCGGCGGCTCGTACGCGTCGCTGCTCGAGCGCCACCGCCAGCGCTTCCTCGCCGACACGGGCGGCGGCACGCCCGAGGGCGGCGCCTATGCCTCCGAGTTCCTGCGGCGGCCGGGCCTCGCCGCGGACTTCCAGTCGGAGTTCGCGCACGGGCTGGGCACCTTCGGCCCGCGCGGCCTCTTCCTGGTCCCGCTCCCCGGCTGGGACATCACGTACTCCGGGCTCGGCGCTCTGCCGATCATCCGCGCGGTCACGCAGCAGGTCACGCTGCGCCACAACTACTCCGCGACGAGCCGCTCGGACTACAGCACGTTCTTCCAGACGCCGACCCAGCCGCTCCCCATCACGCTCGCCGACGGGACCGTCGTCAACCTCGTCTCGCCGGGCGGGATCACGGACCAGGGCTCGTCCGAGGCCAACGTCGTCACGGTCAACGAGCGCTTCCAGCCGCTCCTCGGGGCGTCGATCGGCCTGCGCGGCGGCATCCAGGCGGACGTGACGTGGAACCGCTCGAACCTCTACACGCTCCAGACGACCTCGAACCAGCTCACCGAGAAGAACATCGAGGACGTGCAGGTCCAGCTGAGCTACGCCAAGACGGGCCTGCGTCTGCTCGGCCTGCGGCGCCTCAACAACAACCTGCGGCTGTCGCTCTCGGCGTCCTACGGCACGGACCAGACGTACCTCCGCAACCTCCGCACGGACCTCGAGACGCTGCTCCGCGGCGGCACGCCGGAGGACCTGCCGCCGATCGCGCAGCGCCGCCTCCAGATCTTCCCGCGCATCAGCTACACGATCTCGAACCAGGTCACCGCCGACGTCTTCGTCCGCTACGAGACGTCCAAGCCTCAGGGCGGCTCCAACCCCTTCGCGACGCGCAAGTTCGACGGCGGCGTGAGCATCCGCATCCTGTTCTCGAACTGACCGCGGGCATGGGGCAAGGGGGATGAGGCATGGGAGAAATGCCATCCCCAGCCTCATGCCCCATCCCTCATGCCCGCCGTTTCTCCCCAGCGCCTCGACGTGTTCCGCCTCGGCCGCGTGCCGTATGGCGCGGCGCTCGGGATGCAGCGGGCGCTGCAGGCCGGGCTCGTCGCAGCGCGCCACGACGCGGCGGGGCCGGCCCACGCGCTGCTCGTCGTCGAGCACGACCCGGTGTTCACGCTCGGCGCCTCGGGCGACGCGGCCAACGTGCTGCTCTCCGAGGACGCGCTCGCCGCGCGCGGCGCGGCGTTCGTCCGGACCGACCGCGGCGGCGACGTGACGTTCCACGGGCCGGGCCAGGTCGTGGCGTACCCGATCCTCGACCTCAACCGGCTGCACGCGCCGGCCGGCGAGCCGCTGCGCGACCTGCACCGCTACCTCCGCGCGCTCGAGGAGGCCGTCGTCCGGACGTGCGCCGGCGTCGGCGTGGCCGCGGGGCGCGTGCCGGGGCGGACGGGCGTCTGGGTCGGGCTCCCCGCTCCCGCGGGGACAGGCTCCGCGCTCGGGCCGGAGCGGAAGGTCTGCGCGATGGGCATCCGCTGCTCGCGGTGGGTCACGATGCACGGCCTCGCGCTCAACGTCACGACGGACCTCGGCTGGTTCGACCTCGTCGTGCCGTGCGGCATCGCGGACCGCGGCGTGACGTCGCTCGCCCGCGAGACGGACGCGGACCTCGGTGGCGTTGAGGCGGACCTCATCGCGCACCTCGGCCACGCGCTCGGCGCTGAGCCGCACGTCTTCGACGACGGGCCGGCGGCGCTCGCCGAGCGACTCGCGGAGGAGGGGCATGGGGGATGAGGCATGGGGGACGTGCCTTTCTCCCATGCCTCATGGCCCTTGCCCCGTACCCTTCCGTCCCCGTGTCAATCCTCCGTGCGGGCACAACCGATGGCGGCCGATCTGCGTCCCCTCCTCATCTTCCACGCGTCCGCCGCCCGTGCCGCGCGGCGTACGTTGCCTGATCATCCTCTCCCGCCGATCCCATGGCCTCCGACATCACCAACGACTCCTCGACCGCCGGCGTCTCGCCGTTCAACTCGGACCAGTTCGCCCTGCACCTGCTCGCCGAGGCGCTCTTCTACGACGAGGAGTACGGCGCGCTCGGCAACGTGAGCCTCATCGACCAGACGAGCGTCCGCGAGCGCTTCCTCGCGTCCTACGACCCCGAGCGCGACCTCTTCCTCATCGAGGAGGCCGTCGAGTGGGAGGACCTCGACGCCGACGAGGACGGCGAGGTGGACTATGCACTCGCCGTCGATGGCAAGGAGTACAAGACGTTCGACACGCCCGAGGAGGCCGCCGAGGCGCTCCTGGACCTCGCCCGCGAGCACAACCTCGCGCCGAGCTTCATGATCCTCTTCGAGGAGGACGCCGCGTAACGGCAGGGTTACGAGGCATGGGGGATGAGGCATGGGATCATGCCCGCGCATCCCTCATGCCTCGCTGCCGCTCAGGTCGCGCGCCGAGGCGGCGAGGGCGAGCCAGCCGGCGATGAAGGCGACGCCGCCGAGCGGCGTCACCGCGCCGAGCCACGCCACGTCCAGCAGAACGAGCGCGTAGAGGCTCCCGGCGAACAGCACCGTCCCGACGAGGAACAGGACGGCGGCGCGGCGCGCCCACAGGCTCTCGCGGCCCCACAGCGCGGCCACGACGCCCAGCACGGCGTGGAGCTGGTGGTAGCTCGCGCCCGTGCGCCACGTCTCGAGGCGCTCCGGCGTGACGAGGGCGCGCAGCGCGTGCGCCCCGAAGGCGCCGGCCGCCACGGCGACGCCGCCGCTGACAGCGGCGGCGACGAGCAGGGTGCGGGCGGTCATGGGCGCGGCTCGCGGATCTGGAACGGCGTCGTGCTGCCGTTGAGCGTCAGCGTGTACGCGCCGGGCGCGAAGAGGCTGTCGAGGCGCACGTAGAAGCGGAACGGCCGGACGACCTGCGCGCAGACGGCGCCGCGCGGCTGCCGCATCGAGAGGCCCATCGTCACGAAGTGGCCCGTGCGCTCCTGCGTGACCGCGTTGAGCTCCGAGCATGCGTCCGGCAGTGCGCCCTTGACGAGCACCTCGACCGGGACCGCCTCGCCGGCCGTGGACGGCGTCGCCGCGCGGACCGCGACCGAGTCCACGATGGCGGTGTAGACGAAGAAGCCGGACGAGTCGGCGGGGGCGCCGAGGAGGAGCGTCTCGCGGCCGTCCGGCCCCCAGCCGTCCGTGCGGTGGCCGTAGCGCTGGTCCCCGGTCGTGCGGCCGCCGCCGGAGCAGGCGGCGAGCGCGAGGGCGCACGTGGCAGCGAGCAGGGCGGCGGCGCGGGTCATGCGTCGAGGATCGGCGCGGCCGGGTGCTCGTCCGAGACGGTGTTCTGCGGGGCGTCGCCCCAGAGGCGCTCGAGGTCGTAGCGGGCGCGCAGCTCGGGCGTGAACACGTGGACGACCAGGTCGAAGTAGTCGAGGACGATCCAGCCGGACGAGCCGGGCTGGCCCTCGCGGTGGATCGGCCGCTCATGTGCGCTCTCGCGGAGCTTGTCCACGACCGAGTCCACGATGGCGCGGATCTGGAGGTCGGACTCGCCGGTGGCGAGCACGAAGTAGTCGACCTCGCCCGAGATGCCGCGCAGGTCCATCACGACCACGTCGAGGGCCTTCTTGTCGAGGGCGGCGTCGATGGCGATGCGCGCGAGCTCGCGGCCGGGCGTCCCGCCGGAGCGCGGCTTGCGGTCGGCCGGCTCGGCGTCGGTCGCGTCGAGGTCGGTCGTGTCGAGATCGTTCGTCGTGTCGTCGGTCATCATAAGAGCCGGAAGCGTGGAAGTCGGAGAAGCGATGGTTAACCCCAGGTATGTCCCACCCAAATTGTCATTGCGAGGAGCGTAGCGACGACGCAATCTCGCTCTACAGCGCGCTGGACGTCGAGATCGCGTCGCTTCGCTCGCAATGACACTGTTTGGGTTAGTTATCTGGCGTCGCGGATGCGGGCGAAGGCGCGGTAGTCGTGGCCGAGCGTGAGCGAGACGGTCGCGGCGTTCTCGTTGCGCGCGCTGTCGCCGACGACGCGGCGCGGCGGCAGGCCGAGCGCCGCGGCGACGGTCGCGGCGTCGGCGCGACGCCCGTTCTGGACCGTGACGACGGTCGAGTCGGAGCGTTTCGCCGAGCTCACCTCGAGGACGTCGAAGCCGTCTTCGCGGAGCAGCGTCCGCGTCCGCGCGGCGAGGCCGTTGACGCCCGCGCCGTTGCGGATCTCGACCGAGATGCGGGCGTGGGCGACGGCGAGCGCTCGAGCCGCGCGGACGGAGTCCGGGGCGGCCGCCACGCTGGGCGGCGGGGCCGGGGCGAGCGCGCGCGTCGCGAGGCCGTAGACGAGCGCGGCCACGAGGAGGCCGCACGCGACGAGCGCAGCCGTGAGCAGTCCGTTCGTCAGCGCCGGTCGGTTCACGGGTCGCCTCAGCGGTGGGGGCCGTCGCGGAAGAAGAGCTGGTCCGCACCGCTCGTGCCGACGCTCGCGTTGAAGCCCGAGCGGCTGCCGTAGCCGAAGGCGTCGTAGCGGCTGCCGTAGCCGTACGGGCTGGCGTAGGTGCCGTACGGGCTCTGCTGGAAGCTCAGCTGGAGGACGCTGTTGGCCGTCGGGCGGTACGCGATCTCGGCGTTGCGGAGGTAGAGCCGCGCCGAGTCGTCGGCCGCCCCGCCGAGGGCGCCGGACGAGAACAGGCTCTTGGCCACGGCGACGTCCACGCGGCCGGCGAGGCGCGCCGAGGGCTGCCACTGGACGCTCGTCGTGTACGTCCCGAGGCCGAGCGTGCCGTAGCCGCCGGTCGTCGTCGAGAACTCGGCCTGCTGGCTGAACTGGAGCGTCTGCGCGTTGAAGAGGCGCCCGAGGTTCAGGCCGCCCGGCGCCGCGGCGTCGGCGACCACGGCGACGGGCGCGGGGCGGGTCGGCGCGGTGCGGAACTGCGCGCGCGCGGGCGCGGCGGCGAACGCGAGGAAGAAGGCGAGGGCGGCCAGGCGGCCCGCAGACGGCATCAGGGACATGGGAGACTCCGCGAGTGGGGCGGGAAGGATAGGCCGCCGGAGCGCGGCCGTCAATGCAACGCCGCGGGACGGGCGAAAGGTCTTCGCGCGCGAAAAGCCGGCCCGGCGCGTCAGCGCGCGAGCGCCTTGCGGAGGATCTGGAGATCCAGCCCGGCCGACTGGTAGCGCGCGTAGAACCAGTACGCGCGGTGCGCCTCGGCGATCGTCGCCGGCGGGGCGGCGAGCGTGTCGAGGATGGACACGATGCCCGGCGCGAGGCCCCACGCCGCCGGCGGGTGCGGCTGGCCGGGGTCGTAGCCGACGAGGGCGGTGCGGCCCGCGAGGACGGCCGGCATCTGCGCCGCGAGGCCGGCCGCGCGCGCGACGCGCGGCGAGAGCCGCGACGCGAGGCGCAGCACGGGCAGCAGCAGGAGCAGGAGCAGCGCGACCGGGATCTCGACGGCCCGGCGCCCGCGGCGCACCGGCGCGACGGCGCGCTCGGCGTCCAGCAGCGGCGCCGAGACGTCCTCGACGGACGCCTTGCCGATGATGCGGTCGCGGCCCGACGCCAGGATCTTGAGGTGAACCGGCACGTCGCGCAGCGCGCGCATCCCATCGAGGATGGCCGTGTTCGTGAGGCTGTCCGACGCGAAGACGACCTCGTGGGCGCCGTGGAGGCGCGCGAGGTCGCGGATCTGGCGCGGCAGGCCGGCGTGCGGCGGCGCGTCGGCCACGCCCGCCTCGGCATGCTTTGCGACGTAGCCGACGACGTGGACCGACCGGCCGGGCACGTCGACGAGGCGCTTCAGGCGGGCGGCCTCGGCCGCGGAGCCGACGACGAGCACGCGGCGCGTCCCGCCCTCGCGTCTGCGAAGAAGGCGGACGCCGGCGAGCAGGAGGGCCGCCGTGGCGTAGCCGAACAGGACGGTGCCGCGGCTGAACGCGACGGCCGGCACGAAGAACGCCGCCGCAGCGACCACGAGCACGGCCCCGAGCGTCCCCGCCGCGACGGCGCGGAGCGGCTCGCGCTCGGCGTCGCCGGCGAGGCGCACGGCGAGCGCCAGCGCCGCGGCGTAGACCGGCAGCACGAGCAGGTAGTAACTCGCGTCGAAGGCGAAGCCGTCGGCGTGGACCCAGAGCGTCGCGGCGGTCGCGAGCGCGGCCCATGCGAGGCCGAGGTCGAGCAGCGGCTTCGCCACGGCGCGCCCGAGGCGCCCGAGCGCGGCCAGCGACGCCCGCGCGACGATGCCGGCGCGAAGGCCGATCGCGAGCAGGTGGGACGCGAGGCGCTCGCCGCGGCCGGCGTCCGTCCGCCGCACGTGCTTCTCGACGAAGCGCAGCATCGCGCCGTAGAACAGGAGCACGTAGCGGAGGTCGCCCTTCTTGGTGCTCTCGCCCTTGTAGTGGATGATCTGCGTCGTCGGCGTGTAGTGGATGCGCCACCCGGCCTGCTGGATGCGGTAGCACCAGTCGAGGTCCTCGCCGTACATGAAGAAGTCCTCGTCGAGCAAGCCTGCGGCTTGGCGACGGGGGACTGGCGGCTGGGGACTGTCCGCATCCGGGCCTTCCCCGGTCCCCATTTCCCATTCCCCATTCGCCAGGACGGCGTCTCGCCGGACCATCATGCAGGCGCCTGAGAGCGCGTCGACCTCGCCGGCGGCGTCGGGCGAGACGTGCGAGAGGTTGTAGCGGCCGAAGCGCGGGCTGCTCGGGAAGAGCCGGCCGAGGCCCGAGATGCGGTAGAACGCGACGGCCGGCGTCGGGAAGGAGCGCCTGGACTCGGGCGCGAAGGTGCCGTCCGGGTTGAGGATGCGCGGGCCGACGGCGCCGGCGTCCGGCCGGGCGTCCATGAAGGCGACG
>JBBSQZ010000042.1:0-16610 GCA_038243565.1 Rhodothermales bacterium
GCTCGGGTGTGGCGAACGGTGGACTTCTTTCGGGCTGCCACGGGGGATCAGCAGATCAGGTGAAGCCGA
The DNA here is from genome assembly GCA_038243565.1 of Rhodothermales bacterium. Lineage (GTDB taxonomy): Bacteria > Bacteroidota > Rhodothermia > Rhodothermales > Rubricoccaceae > DASVSE01. The sequence goes on from JBBSQZ010000042.1 coordinate 70, forward strand.
ACGTAGCCCTTGCTAGGATCGCCTCCCCTCTAACTTTCGAGCAATGCCCTCAGACGTTGAAGCGGAACAGCATCACGTCGCCGTCCGCGACGACGTACTCCTTGCCCTCGGAGCGCATCGCGCCGGCCTCGCGGACCGCCGTCTCCGTCCCGAGGCGGTCGTAGTCGGCGAACTTGATCGTCTCGGCGCGGATGAAGCCCTTCTCGAAGTCCGAGTGGATGACGCCCGCCGCCTGCGGCGCCTTCGTGCCCCGGCGGATCTGCCACGCCCGCGCCTCTTTGGGGCCGGCCGTGAAGTACGTGATCAGCCCGAGCAGCGCGTAGGCCGCCTGCACGAGGCGCGTCAGGCCGTTCTCGTCCTCGCCCGCCGCCGCGAGGAACTCGGCGCGGTCCTCGGCCGGCAGGTCGGCGAGCTGCGCCTCGAACTCGGCCGAGATCACCACGACGCCCGCGCCCTCGGCGGCCGCCCGCTCGCGGACCTTCTCGACGTACGCGTTGCCGTCCGGCAGGTCGCCCTCACCGACGTTGGCGGCGAACAGGACCGGCTTGGCCGTGAGGAGGAACATCTCGCGGATGATTTCGGCCTCAGCGTCGGTCGCCTCCATCGTGCGGACCGTCTTGCCGTCGCCGAGGTGCGCGTCGAGGCGCTCGAGGACGGGCGCCTCGGCCTTCGCCGCCGCGTCGCCGCCGCGCGCGAGCTTCGCGTTGCGCTCGCGGCGCTTCTCGACCGTCTCCATGTCCTTCAGCATCAGCTCGGTGTCGATCGTCTCGATGTCGCGGAGCGGGTCGACGGAGCCCTCGACGTGGACGACGTTCGGGTCCTCGAAGCAGCGGACGACGTGGACGACGGCGTCGACCTCGCGGATGTGGGCCAGGAACTTGTTGCCGAGCCCCTCGCCCTTCGAGGCGCCCGCGACGAGGCCGGCGATGTCGACGAACTCGATGGTCGCGGGGAGCGTCTGCTTGGAGCCCGCGAGCTCCGTCAGGCGGTCCAGCCGCACGTCCGGCACGGCGACGACGCCGACGTTCGGCTCGATGGTGCAGAACGGGTAGTTCGCCGCCTCGGCGCCCGCCTCGGAGATCGCGTTGAAGAGGGTGGACTTGCCGACGTTGGGGAGCCCGACGATGCCGACGCGGAGTGCCATGGGGGGACTGGGAAGTGGGAAATGGGGACTGGCATAATGCGGCTGAGCGCATTCCTCCCAGTCGTCATTCCCGGGAGGCGGGAATCCATCGGCCTGACGAGCGGTGCGCCGAACCCAAGATGGATCCCCGCCTTCGCGGGGATGACGGGGTAGATGTGGTGGTATCCGGCTCGGACCGACCGCGTCCGTCAGTTGGCGGAAGTCCGGTCGAAGTCTAGCCGAGGCGCGGGCGCGGGGCAGGGGAGTCGGCGCGAAAACCGGCCTGCGGCCGCCTATCGGTTGCCGCCGAGACGGGCCGAGACGCCGAGCCGGAGCGTCGGCTCGTGCGCGCCGAGCTCGGCGAAGGCGTCGACGCCGCGCAGGCGGCGCGTCGCGCGCACGAACGGGTCGGCGAAGACGGCGAAGGCGCGGGCGCGCTGCGCCTCGGTCTGCTCGCCCAGCGCCAGCGAGAACGACGGCCCGACGCGCAGGCCGATGTCGAGGTCGCCGGTCGGGATGCCGCGCGCCCGCGCAATGGATGCGATGCGTAGCAGCCGCAGCCCGACGCCGATGCCGGCCGAGCCGACGAGGCGGCTGCTCGAGACGTCCGTGCTGCCGCGGTAGACGAGGCCGACGGACGCCTCGCGCGTGAACACGTCCAGCACCGGCGAGACGCCTTCCGCGACGACGCCCACGCCCTGCCCGACGCTGACGCCGGCGTAGACGGCCGCGTCGCGCCCGACGAGGCGGCCCTGCGCCGACGCCGTCCCGCCCAGAAGCATCAGCGCGGCCGCGGCGATGTGACGCGCGTCAGCCACAGAAGGGCACCTGCACGAAGCGGCGCTCGGGCAGACGGACGGCCGTGAGCGTCCCGAAGCCGGGCCGGTCGTGGTAGACCGCGCCCGTGTCGATCCGGATGAGCGTCGGCTCATCGACCGGGTCCGGGCCGGGGGTGTGGCCGCAGACGACGGGCCGCTCCCAGAGCGAGCGGTCCGCGTTGAGGTGCCCGCGCGTCCACAGGACGACGTCCGGGTCCGGGTGTGCGAGGTTGTCCGCGATGGTCCGGTGCGGGTCCAGGCCGGCGTGGACGATCACGAAGTCGCCGTCGTCGCCGGTCGCCTCGTAGACGAGGCCGGAGCGGCGCAGCAGATCGACGTGCTCGGGCGGGATGCGGAACTCGCCGCGGGCGGCGTAGGCGTCGAGCGTCGTCCGGCCGCCGTTGGCCCACCAGAGCTCGGTGTCGCCGGTGCCGGTGGCATAGTCGAGCATCATCTGGTCGTGGTTGCCGCGCAGGAGGACCGTCCGCGGCCCGTCGGCGTCTCCCTCGAGCTGGAGGAGGCGGTCGAGGACGCCGGGCGAGTCCGGCCCGCGGTCCGTGTAGTCGCCGACGAAGACGAGCGTGTCGTCCGGCCCGATCGGCCGGCCGTCGTGCTCCTGCACGTCGTCCGCGATGGCGGCGAGGAGCGCGTCGAGCGTCCGCGCGCAGCCGTGGACGTCGCCGATAGCGTAGAGTGCCACGGCCTCAGCCCTCGGGGTCGGCCGCGCCGCCCTCGGCGGCCGGCTCGGTGAAGGCTCCTGCGACGGTCTCCACGACGGTTTCCGCGACGGGCTCGGGCGCCGGCACGACGCGAGGGCCGGCGTCGACGAGGCCGCGGCCGGTCTTGTGGAGCCGACCGGCATCGCGCAGGTCCGTCAGGACGGCGTCGAGGACGCCGTTGACGAAGCCCGCGCTGTTGTCCGACCCGAAGGCGCGCGCGACCTCGACGGCCTCGTTCAGCGTCACCTTCGGCGGGATGTCCTCGAAGTAGAGGAACTCGGCGACGCCGATCCACAGCACGAGGCGGTCCGTCAGCGCGAGGCGCGAGAGCTCCCAGTTCTGGAGGTGCCGCTCGATGAGCGTATCGGCCTCGGCCCGCGCGTCGGCGACGCAGAGGAAGAGCTTGCGCGCGAAGTCCTGGTACGTTCGCTCGCCCTCGAACGCAGGCATGATGACCGTCTTGAGGACGTGCTCGGCGTCGTCGCCGCTGAGCTCGAACGCGTAGAGCGCCTGGAGGACGCGCTCGCGGACCTGGCGGCGTTTGCTCGGGCGGGGCGGCTGGGACGGCACGGGGAGGGTCAGAGAGCGGGGGCGCGTCGAAGATAGCGGGCGCGGCGCCGCGGGCCGGGTCAAGAACGCGGGGAGTACGCGCAAATGCGGTTTAAGACCTGATGCTTAAGGGTCAAGAAGATCAACCTTAAACGTTAAACCTTAAATCATCTGGCGATTCCGATGGCCCGAGCGGTTAGATCTGGTCCTCTTGCGAGTCTTGGCTGGCGTCAGCCTCACCGCCCGTCGGGTGAACCCGAACCTATGTCGCTCGCTCCGCCGCCGCCGCCGTTCCGCATCACGTCCCGCCCGCTGCTCGTCGCGGCGCTCGCGCTCGGCGCAGGCATCGTGCTCGGCGAGACGCTCCCGGCCGTCGGCGCCTCGACGTGGCTCGCTGGCATCGCCATCCTCGCGCTCGGCGCGGGAGTCTATGCGCTGCGGTCGCGCCGGCGCCTCGTAGCGCTGCACGCGCTCGCCGGCTCCCTGGTCGTCCTCGGTGGGATGGTCGGGCTCGGCGCCGCCCGCGACGCCGCCTTCCGGGTCGAGGCGCCGGACGGACTCGCTGCCGCCGCCCGCACGGCGCAGGCGGCAGCCGACGCTGTGCGCGGGCGCGAGACGGACGACGCCGCGCCGATCACGCTCTGGGCGCGCGTCGCCGACGTGCCCGAGGCGTCGCCGTTCAGCGTCCGCTTCGTCGCCCGCGTAGACTCGGCGCAGCGCGGCGCGACGGCGGCGCCCGTCTCGGGGCGCGTGCAGGTGGCCCTGAAGATCCCGCAGGCGTCGGCCTTCGGCGGCGAGGCGCCGCCTGCGCCCGTCTACCCGGCCCTCCACGTCGGCGACCGCGTGCGCCTCGTCGGTGCCCTCGGCGCGCTGCCCGCGCGCCGCAACCCGGCGGACTTCGACTACGGCGCGCACCTCCGCCGGCAGGGCGTCGCGGCCCTGATCACGGTCGAGACCGAGGACGCCGTGACATTCCTCGGTCCGGCGACGGGGCTCGCGGACCGCTTCACGTTCGCGGTTCAGCGGCACGTCCGCCGCGCCGTCGCCCGCCACATCCCGACAGCCGAGGCGCAGGGTGTCGCCCTCGCGCTCCTCGTTGCCGACTGGTCGCGCCTCGACGACACGACCGTCGCGGCGTTCCGCGAGACGGGCCTGCTGCACCTGCTGAGCGTCTCGGGCCTGCACCTCGTACTCGTCGGGCTGGCCGTCTACGGGCTCCTCGGGCCGCTCCTACGGCGAATGCGCGTGCCGCGGCGGCCGGCCGAGTGGACGCGCGCCGGCCTCACGCTCGCGCTGATGCTCGGCTACGTCGTCGTCGCCGGCTCGGGCGTGCCCGTCGTCCGGGCGTTCGTGATGGCATCGGTACTCGTCGTCGGGCGGACGATGGAGCGGCGCGTGGACACGCTGAACGGGCTCGGGCTGGCCGCGCTGCTGTTGCTGCTGTGGCGGCCGGGCGCGCTCTTCGAGGTCGGCTTCCAGCTGTCGTTCGGCGCCGTCGCCGCGCTCGTCGCCTGCACACCGACCGTCACGGCATGGCTACCCGATGCGCTCACACGCGGAAGCGCCCGCGCGTTCGTCACCGGCTCCGTCGTCGCCTCGGGCATCGCGACGCTCGCGACCGGCCCGGTCCTGCTCGCGTGGTTCGGGCGCCTGCCGTTCGCCGGCGTGCTCCTCAACCTGCCCGCGATCCCCCTCACGTCCGGCGCGCTCGGCGCGAGCCTGGGCGCCGTCGCCTGCTCGGGCTGGTTTCCCGCAGCTGCGGATCTCTTCGGCGCCTGCGCCGCGGCGTGCGTCCGCGGCCTGCTGTGGACGAGCACGCTCGGCGCCGAGGCGCTCGGCGGGCTCACGGTTGAGCGCTTCGTGACGTCGCCGTTCACGCTCGCCGCGATGGCCGCGCTGATCCTCACCGTCGCCCTCTGGCCGCGCGTGGTGGCTCGCCGGCGCCTCGTGCTCGCCTCGGTCGGGCTGATCGCAGCCGGCGCCTGGGCGACCGTCCTCTCGGGCGAGGCGCGCCCGCACCTCGACGTCGTGTTCCTCGACGTCGGGCAGGGCGACGCGTGCCTGCTCACGCTCCCCAACGGCCGCACCGTCCTCATCGACGCCGGCGAGCGGACGCCGCGCCGCGACGAGGGCGAGCGGACCGTCGTCCCGCACCTCGCCCGCTTCGGGGTGAACCAGGTCGATGCGCTCGTGATGACGCACCCGGACGCCGACCACATCGGCGGCGCCGACGCCGTGATGCGCGCCGTCCCGGTCGGGATGCTCGTCCACAACGGGCAGGCGGAGGACTCGGCGATGTGGACCGAGACGCTCCGCACGGCCGACTCGCTGGGCGTCCGCACGCAGGCCGCCGTGGCAGGCGACGCGCTGCGCCTCGACCCGGCCGTCCGCATCCGTGTCCTCGGTCCGTCGCGCGCGCTGGCGGCGTCCAACGAAGCCAACGAGGCGTCGGTGATTCTCCTCGTCGAGTACGGCCGCACGCGCTGGCTCTTCGCCGGTGACGCCGAGACGGCTGCCGAGGCCGAGGTCGTCGCGCGCTACGCCTCGCTCCTCCGAGCCGACGTGGTCAAGGTCGGGCACCACGGGTCGCGGACGAGTTCGTCGGTCCCGTTCGTCGCCGCGGCGTCGGGCGTGCGGCCCGGGGCACGGCTCGTATCGGCACGGGCGCAGGGCACGGCGCCGGCGTTTGCCGTCGTCTCCGTCGCGAGGCGCAACCGCCACGGTCTGCCGGACGAGGAGCCGGTGACGCGCTGGCTCACGGCTGGAGCGAACGTCGTCCAGACGGCGGATCAGGGCGCGGTCTGGCTTCGCTCCGACGGCGAGCGTGTCTCGCGGGTCGACTGGCGCGGCGATGCGCGGTAGGCCGCTGGAGTCCGGGCTGGACCGTGGTATACCAATCCGCCTCGCAGACCGGTCTATCGTGGTCTAGTCTTCCTGTCCCGTCAGGCCGGGTTCTCCACCCCTCTTAGTTCTTCCCTTAATTATTTAAAGAATGAAGATGTAGTAGTAGAGCGTGTGGACATGGGGACAACCCGAGTTGCCCCCACCCGACCGCCGCGCCGTGGACAACCCGCCCATCTGTCCACAGCGTCGTCCACATCGAGGCGCGTCCGGGAAGTCGCGACAGGCCGGGTGCGGGCGGATTCGTCCGGGTCTGTCCACAACTCCACACCTGTCCACACCGAGGCCCCGCGCCTAGCCCGCCGCGCTGTCCACTCTCCACACGCGTGGAGAAGCCTGGGGGAACGCGGGGAGCGGCTGTGGTTGACTCGGGGCCGTCTCGGGGCATCCGCCTCCGCGTCCACACGGCTCCCCACGCTAAGGCCGGTTGTCCACACCGTTCTCCACGGTGTGGACAGCGTTTTTAGGCCCTGTGCGCGACCTGAAGAGCAGAGGACGGACGACAGAAGACAGAAAATGCAGTCACCTTCCGTCCTCCGTCCTCACGCCCCCGGCTTGCCGAGCAACGAGAACATCTTCTTCTTGTACGTCTCGACGCCGGGCTGGTTGAACGGGTCGACCCCGAGGAGCGTCCCCGAGACGGCAACCGCGTGCTCGTAGAAGTGGATGAGCCGCCCGACCGACTCGGCGTCGAGGCGCGGCAGCGTGACGGTCCAGTTCGGGACGCCGCCCTCGGCGTGCGCGTCAGCCGTGGCCTGGTAGGCCTGCGCGTTGACGTAGCCCATCGGCTTGCCGGCGACGTAGTTCAGGCCGTCCGCGTTGCCCTCGAGCTCGGGCACGACGAGGCCGCGGTCGGCGTCGTCGAGGCGCAGGAACGTCTCGACGAGCGTCCGCTGCCCCTGCTGCACGTACTGCCCGACCGAGTGCAGGTCCGTCGTGTACTGGAGCACGACCGGGAAGAGGCCCTTGTGCTCCTTGCCCTCGGACTCGCCGAAGAGCTGCTGCCACCACGCGCCGACGCCCTTCAGCGCCTGGTCCATCACGGCGAGGATCTCGGTCTTGTAGCCGTCCTGCTGGAGGAGGAAGCGGTCGCCGGCGTACAGCAAGGCCGGGTGGGAGGCGTCGGCGTCGAGCGTCTCGCGGGCGTCCGAGACGGCGCCATAGAACAGCGCCCGCACGTCGATGCCCGCCGCAGCGACGGGCACGAGGCCGACGGGCGTCAGCACGGAGAAGCGCCCGCCGACGGAGTCCGGGATGACGTAGCTGCGGTAGCCCTTCTCCTTGGCGAGGTCGTGGAGCGTGCCGCGGTTGGCGTCCGTCGTCGCGATGATGCGGCGTTCCGGGTCGTCGAAGTTCTTCTCGATGAACGTCCGCGCGAGACGGAAGGCGAGCGCCGGCTCGAGCGTCGTGCCGGACTTCGAGATGACGTTGACGTAGACGCTCTTGCCCTCGAGGTGCTGGAACAGCTGCTCGTGGTAGGCCGGCGAGAGGCTGTTGCCGGCGAAGAGGATCTCGGGGCCGTCGTACCCGAAGGCCGGTGTGAGCGCCTGCACGACGGCCTCGGCGCCGAGGTAGGAGCCGCCGATGCCGATGCAGAGCAGCACGTCGGCGCGGTCGCGGATCTCCTCGCCGAGGGCGGCGACTGAGGCGAGCAGCGCGTCGTCCGGCGTGAGCAGCAGGTCGCGCCAGCCGAGCATCTCGGGGCTGCGCGTGGTGCCGCCCAGGACGCGGCGGTGCGCCTCCATCACGCGCGCGTCGAGCGCGTCACGGTCGGTGAGGAAGGGAAGGGCGCGGGAGCGGTCGAGAGAGATGGGCATCGGGGCAGCGGAAGTGAGGCAGGCGTACGCCCACGCCGCGCCCGATGTGCCGCGGTTCCGCGCGGCTGGCATCGTACGTTGAGGGCCAATCCGCCGCATTCCCGATGGCCCTGGCACTCTACCCGCCCGCTCGTGAGGTCGAGGATGCCGTCCTCGAGTTGCTTCGCGCGATACCGCCGGATCAGCTTCCGGTCCCCGTGGACCGATGGCAGGTTCGCTTCGGCGATGATCACGCAGGCGACCCGGCCTTCTTCATCCGGGCGATTCTCGACGTGGACCCAGTTCCATCTGGTACGATGTCCGAGATGTCGCTCACGCTCTTGGACCTCGTCAATGAGAGCCGCATTGCACCAGGTGCGTGGACGTATCTCAGCATCCGGACGGTTGCTGAGCCCGAGCCGGAGCTGGACAAGCGTCGAGAAGGGCGCGGACCTCTTCCGCCTCGGCGTCCGACAGCGGCGCCCGCGCCGCGGCGACGTTCGCCTTGATCTGGCCGGGCTTCGTCGCCCCGGCGATGACGGACGCGACGACGGGGTGCGCGAGCAGATACGCGAACGCGAGGTCGAGGATCGTCCGCCCGTGCGCCTCGGCCCACCCGACGAGGCGCTCGACGGCGTCGAGCGCCTCGGGGGTCAGCAGGCGGTCGCCCATCGACTTGAACTGGCTATCGTCGTCGTCGCCGGCGAGGCGCGAGCCCTCGGGCGCGTCCTGGCCCTTGCGGTACTTGCCCGTCAGCAGGCCGCTTTTCAGCGGGAAGTACGGCACGTAGGCCATGCCGAGCGCGCGGATCGTGTCCAGCACGCCGTCCTTCTCGGGAGCGCGGTGGAGCAGGCTGTACTCGCCCTGATTGGCGACGAAGCGGACGCCGCCCTGCGCCGCCTTCTCCGCCTCGCGGAGCTGGTCCGCCGAGAAGTTGGAGCACGCGATCTCCCGCACCTTCCCCGCCTCGACGAGGCGCGCCATCGCGCCGAGCGTGTCGGCGACGGGCGTCTCTGGATCCGGCTTGTGGAGGTAATACAGGTCGATGACGTCTGTCCCGAGCCGCGTCAGGCTCGCCTCAGCCGCCTCGGCGACGTGCGTGGGCGAGGCCCCGCCCTTGCTGCCGACTTTGGTCGCGATGACGGCGTCGCCGCGGCGGCTGCCGAGGGCGCGGCCGAGCATTTCCTCGCTCGCGCCGTCGCCGTAGGAGTCGGCCGTGTCGAAATGCGTGATGCCGGCGTCGAGGGCGGCATGGACGACCGAGCGGGCCGTCGGCTCGTCGATGTGCCAGCCGAAGTTGTTGCAGCCGAGGCCGACGGTCGAGACGGTGAGGGAGCCGATGGGGCGCGTGTCCATGGAAGCGGAAGGGGGTTTCCGTTCCCAACCGGAGCGCGCCGAACCGGGTTTCAGGCCTCGCCCGTCAGGCCTCACGCAGCGCGAGGCGCAGCAGCTCCTCGGCAGACTGCGTGCCGGGGTGCGCCTTGAGCGCCTTGCGGAGCCGCCGCTCGGCCTCGGCGCGCGACAGCCCGAGCGCCTCGAGGCCGGCGCGGGCGTCGGCGCGCGCCTCGCCGAGGGCGCCGTCGCCGCCGAGAACGCCGCCCCCCTCGAGGCCGTCGACCGCCGCGAACTTGTCCCGCAGCTTCACCACGAGCAGCTCCGCCACCTTCTTGCCGACGCCCGGGATGCGCGTCAGCATCGCGATGTCGCCCGCGACGACCGTGTCGCGAAGCTCCGCCGGCGACATCGCCGAGAGCGCCGCCAGAGCCAGCTTCGGGCCGACGCCCGAGACGGTGGTCATCGTGTCGAAGGCCGTCTTCTCGGCGTCCGTCGCGAAGCCGTAGAGCGTCTGCGAGTCCTCGCGCACGACGAACGTCGTCTGGAGGCGCGCCGGCTTGCCTGCCTCGGGCAGCTTGTCGTAGCTCGACGCCGGGATGAGCAGGCGGTACCCGACGCCGCCGGCATCGACGACGGCTTCGGTCGGCTTCTTCTCGACGAGCGTCCCGGAAATGAAGGCGTACACGGCAGTTCGGCGGGTGTCTGGCCAAGCTAGCCCCGCGCCGTGACGACGGATTGGCAGGGGGAAGGCGGATGACGGAAGACAGAGGACAGAAAAGGCAGTTGCCTCCGCCCTCCGCCCTCCGTCTTATCCCGTGCTCTGCATGGCGGCGGCGATGCCGTTGAGCGTCGCGAGGAGCGCGGCCGAGACGCCGGCGTCGTCGGGCGCGGCGCGGTGGCGGGCGAAGAGCTCGACCTGGATGAGGTTCAGCACGTCCGTCGGCGGGTTGCGGTAGCGGATCGTGGCCGCGATGGGCGAGGCGTCAGAGAGCAGCTCGTCGCGGCGGACGAGGCGCAGCAGGGCGCGCTCGGTTCGGGCGAACTCGGCCTCGACGGCTTCGAACGGCTCAGAGCCGGCGCCCCGCGCCTCGGCGCGGTCCGCGTAGCGCTGCGCGATGCTCAGCCGCGCGCGCGCCATCTCGCGCATCGCGTTGCCGGCGACGGCCTGCAGGAACGGCGACCGCTCAACGTCGGCGCGGAGCGTGTCCAACTCCCCGTCCGAGAAGGCGGCAGCGAGGGCCGTGCCGGCGCCGAACCAGCCCGGGACCGTCATGCGCGGCTGCGTCCACGAGAAGACCCACGGGATCGCGCGGAGCGTGTCGAGCGCCGGCGGGCCGCCGCGCGAGACGGGGCGCGACGCGATCGACAGCCCGGCAATGGCCTCGAACGGCGTCGCCTCGCGGAACCACGCCCAGAAGCCGTCCGCCTCGACGAGTGCGCGGTAGGCCGCCATCGAGGCATTGGCGACGGCCTGCCAGCGGTCGCTCAGCGCCGGGTCATCGTCTGTTGACGCATCTGCGTCGGCCAGAGCGACGGTCTGCGCGTGGACGATCTGCTCGAGGTGGCGGTGCGCGATGCCGGGCAGCGCGTAGCGGAACGAGATGACCTCGCCCTGCTCGGTGAAGCGGATGCGGCCGGACTGCGCCTCCCCGGGCATCCCGAGGATCGCCTGCCCCGCTCGCCCGCCGCCGCGCCCGACGGTCCCGCCGCGGCCGTGGAACAGACGCAACTCGACGCCCGCCTCGCGGCAGGCGACGGCCACCGCGCGCTGCGCGGCGTGCAGCGCGTGGTTCGCCGCCCAGTAGCCGCCGTCTTTGTTGGAGTCCGAGTAGCCGAGCATGACCTCCTGAAAGCCGCCGCGCGCCTCGAGATGCCTGCGGTAGACGGGGCTCGCGAAGAGGGCGCCGAGCAGACGCGGCGCCGCCTCGAGGTCTGCGATCGTCTCGAACAGCGGGACGGCGTCAACGGGCGACGACACGCTTCCATCGGCGTTCATCGTCCACAGGCCAGCTTCGCGGGTGAGAAGGAGGACCTCGAGCATGTCGCTCACCGAGTCAGCCATCGAGACGATGAACGCGCCGAGCGCCTCGGGCTCGACCGCGTGCGCGTCGCGGGCGGCGCGGAAGGCGCCCAGCGCCGACGCCGCCTCCGGACCGACCTCTGCACCTACCCGGACGAGCGGGCGCGGGTTCATCAGCTCCGCCTCGAGCAGGGCGAGGCGCGCCGGCTCGTCGAGGCTCGCGTAGCCGCCCGCGACGCCGGCGCGAGCGAGCAGATCTGCCACGGCGGCCTCGTGGACGCGGCTGTGCTGCCGGACGTCGAGCGCGGCGAGGTGGAAGCCGAACGTTCGCGCCTGCACACGCACGTCGGCGAGCGGACCGGCCTCGACGAGCGGCCCCAGGCCCGCTGCCATGAGGCTGTCCGCGATGAGGTCGAGGTCGGCACAGTAATCAGCAGCCGTGTAAACGGAGGCCGACTCGGGCGTCTCGATCAGCGCGTCGAGATGCTCAGCCATCTGCATGAGCTTCAGGCGGACCGGCTCGTGGGCGTTCTGCCGCCACCGGCGCGGGTCGAGCGGCGCCGCGTCGCGGTCGGCCTCGACGCTCGCCATGAGCGCAGGGGGCAGGCTCGCCTGCTGATCGCTGACGGACAGCTCGAGGCGCAGCCCGTCGACGGCGCGGCGGTGCAGGCGGAGCGCGTCGTCGCGGTGCGCGGCGAAGGTCCAGGCCGTGATCTCGGGCGTGACGGCCGGGTTGCCGTCGCGGTCGCCGCCGATCCACGACCGCAGCCGCAGCACGTCCGGCACCTCGACGTCGGCGCCGTAGGTCTCCCGGAAGGCGCGCCGCAGGTCGGCGTGGATCTGGGGGATCGTGTCCCAGATCGTCGTCGCGACGAAGTAGAGGCCGTGGCGGACCTCGTCGCGGACGGTCACCTCGGCCGGGCGGACCTCGTCCGTCGTGAGGAGCAGGCGCAGGCGGTTCTCGACCTCGGCGCGCGTCGCCGCCGCCTCGTCGGGCGTGAGCGCGCCGGGCGTCGTCAGCGCGTCGAGCCCGGCGGCGGCCGCCTGCTGGTGCAGCAGGATCGTGCGGCGCCGCGCCTCGGTCGGGTGCGCCGTGAGCGTCGGCTGGATGTCGAGGCGTGCGACGAGCGCGAGCGCCTGGTCGGCGTCTAGGCCCGCGTCGCGGAGGTGGCGGATGGCGCCGGCGACCGACTCGCGGCGCGGCTGGTCGGGCGTCGCCGTCATGGCGCGCTCGCGGTTGACGCGCACGATCTCGATCTGCTCGGCCTTGTTGACGAGGTGGAAGCCCGCCGTGAGCGTCCGCACGGTCGCGAGCAGGTGCTCGGTCGAGGCGCCGGCGAGGCGCTCGGCGGCCGCGTCGAAGCCGGATGGGCCGTCGGCGCGGACCGTCGCGAGGACGTCCGCGAGGAGCGCGCTGGCGTCCGGTCCGTAGCGTTCGACGGCGGCGCGCCCGACGAGGCGCTCGACGAGGGCAACGCGCCGGGCGAGCGGCTCCGAGAGGCCGGCGGCGCGGGCCGCGGCGAGCGCGGGGGAATCGGGCGTCTCGGTCACGGTTTCAGAGGATGTGGAGGCGCGGCGCGATGGGTCGAGGCGCACCGCCGGCGCGTCTCTCGTGTGGGTTCCGGGTCGGGCGGTTCCGCGGCGCGTTGGCCCGAGACGCGCCGCAGGCGCGTCTCTACGAGAGGCTGTGGTGGCGACGCGGTCTTTGCCTTTCCCCATTCCCCACGTTCCAGTCCCTCGACGGCGCCAGCCGGCGCCTAGATCTCCACCTGCGCGCCCATCTCGACGACGCGGTTCGGCGGGATCTCGAAGAAGGCCGTCGCCGAGCGTGCGTTGTTGGACATCAGGCCGAAGAGGCGCTCGCGCCAGCGCGCCATGCCTGAGTTGGCCCGCGTCGAGATGATGCGCTCACGGCCGACGAAGTACGTCGTGTGCATCGGGCGGAAGTCGAGGCCCGGCTCGTCGATCGTCGCGAGCACGGCTGGCACGTCGGGATCCTCGGTGAAGCCGTACGTCACCGTCACGCGCGAGAAGCCGTTGTCGAAGCGCTCGACGTGGACCCGGTCCTCGGCCTCGACGCGCGGGATCTCCTCGGTCCGGACGGTCAGCATCACGACCTGCTCGTGGAGGCACTTGATGTGCTTCACGGTGTGCAGGAGCGCGGCCGGCGTCGTGTCCGGGTTGCCGCCCATGAACACGGCCGTGCCCGGCACACGCGTCAGCTTCGCGACGCCGGGGTCGGCGAGGAACGTGCTGAGCGGGAGCGACCCGAGCTGGATGCGCTCCGAGAGGATCTCGCGGCCCTTCTTCCACGTCACCATCAGCGTGAACATGAGGGCGGCGACGACGAGCGGAAACCAGCCGCCGTCGGGCACCTTGACGATGTTGCCGGCCCAGAAGCCGAGGTCCACGAACAGGAACATCCCGCACAGCCCGATCACGGCCGGCAGCGACCACTTCCAGATCGTGCGGGCCACGACCGAGAACAGGATCGTCGTGAACACCATGTCCGTCGTCACGCCGACGCCGTAGGCCGCGGCGAGGTTGGTCGAGGAGCCGAAGCCGAAGACGAGGCCGACGCACGCCACGAGCAGCGCCCAGTTGACGGCCGGGATGTAGATCTGCCCGATCTCCTTGGACGACGTCTGCCGGATGGTCAGGCGCGGGAGGTAGCCGAGCTGGACCGCCTGCCGCGTGAGCGAGAACGTCCCCGAGATGATGGCCTGCGAGGCGATGCACGCCGCGAGCGTCGCCAGCGCGACGACCGGGATGACGACCCACTCCGGCCCGGGCACCATCCGGAAGAACGGGTTGACGGCCGCCGTCGGCTCGGCGATCAGCATCGCGCCCTGGCCGAAGTAGTTCAGCGTGAGGGCGGGCAGCACGACGGTGAACCACGCCAGCCGGATCGGGCGGATGCCGAAGTGGCCCATGTCCGCGTAGAGCGCCTCGCCGCCGGTGACGGCGAGGAAGACCGAGCCCAGGACGAGGATGCCGGCCAGCCCGTGCACGGCGAAGAAGCGGACGCCGTAGAGCGGGTTCAGCGCCACGAGCACGCCCGGCGCGAGCGCGATGTGGTAGATGCCGAGCCCGGCGAGCACCGCGAACCACGTCAGCATGATCGGCCCGAAGACCTTGCCCAGCCCGGCCGTGCCGCGGCTCTGGATCGCAAACAGCCCGACCAGGATGACGACCGTGATGAGCGGGATGAGGAACTGCCGGTCGCCCGAGAAGAAGTCCGTCGCGATCTCGAGGCCCTCGATGGCCGACAGCACCGTGATGGCGGGCGTGATCATGCCGTCGCCGTAGAGCAGGGACGCGCCGAAGAGGCCGAGCAGGATCAGGATCGTCCGGTGGCGGCCGACGCGGCGTGCGGCGTGCTCGCGCGTCTCGCCGGGCTGCTCGACGACGTCCACGTCGGGCGCCGGCATGCGGGCGCCGCCCGGCGCGGCGTTGCGGAACGGCGTCACGAGGGCCGTCAGGACCATGATGCCGCCCTCGCCCTTGAGGTCGGCGCGCATCACGAACGTGATGTACTTGACGGTGATGACGAGGATCAGCGCCCAGAAGATGAGCGACAGGATGCCCATCACGTTCGCCGGCGAGGCCTGGAGGCCGTAGTGCTCCGAGAAGACCTCCTTGAAGGTGTAGAGCGGGCTCGTGCCGATGTCGCCGTAGACGACGCCGAGGGCCGCGAGCGACAGGGTGACGAGGTAGGCGCCGGTCGGCTTCGAGTCTGTCGCGTGGCTCATGCGGGGCAGATGTGTGGAGGAAGGACAGGGTAACGCCGCGGCGCCCCGCGGTTCCACACAACGGCGCCGCGGTCACGTCGCAGCAGAACGGCCGTCACGGCGCGAACCCCGGAGAGACGCGCCGCCCGCGCGTCGTCGTCCGACCGCAGCGCCTCGGCGCGCGGCGCCGCGAAACGGCCCCGTCAGGACCCGTGGGCCGGCATTCTGGATAAACGGCGGCGGTGCGCTGGCCCGAGACGCGCCGGCGGCACGTCACTACGGCGAGAAACCGGCGTCCCCGCTACCTAAATCTCGATCTGCGCGCCCATCTCGACGACGCGGTTCGGCGGGATCTGGAAGAAGGCCGTCGCGGCGCGCGCGTTGTTGGACATCAGGCCGAAGAGGCGCTCGCGCCAGCGCGCCATGCCCGATTTCGCGTGCGTCGAGATCACGCGCTCGCGGCCGAGGATGTACGTTGTCTGCATCGGCGGGAACGACAGGCCGGGCTCCTCGACGAGCGCGAGCGCGGCCGGCACGTCGGGGTCGTCCGTGAAGCCGTACGTCACCGTGGCGCGCCAGAAGCCGTGGGTGAGCTTCTCGACCCGGATGCGGTCCGCCTCGGGCACGCGCGGGATCTCGGCCGTCCGGACCGTCAGCGTGACGACGGTCTCGTGGAGGCTCTTCATGTGCTTCACCGTGTGGAGCAGCGAGGTCGGCGTGGCGTCCGGGTTGCCGCCCATGAAGACGGCCGTGCCGGGCACGCGTGCGATCCGGGCGATGCCCGGGTCCGCGAGGAACGTCGCCAGCGGGAGCATCCCGACCTCGAGGCGCTCGGCGAGGACCTCGCGGCCGCGCTTCCACGTCACCATGAGTGTGAACACGAGGGCCGCCACGACGAGGGGGAACCAGCCGCCGTCGGGGATCTTGATCAGGTTGGCGCCGAGGAACGCCAGGTCCACGACGAGGAAGACGCCGCAGAGGCTGCCGGCGGTCCAGCGGCTCCAGCCCCACGTCCTTCTCGCCACGACGTAGAACAGCAGCGTCGTGACGGCCATCGTCGCCGTGACGGCGACGCCGTAGGCCGCCGCGAGGTTGGTCGACGTCCGGAAGCCGAGCACGAGCCCGATGCACGCGACCAGGAGCGCCCAGTTGACGGCCGGGATGTAGATCTGCCCGATCTCGCGGCTCGACGTCTGCCGGATGTCGAGGCGCGGGAGGTAGCCGAGCTGGACCGCCTGCCGCGTGAGCGAGAACGCGCCCGAGATGATGGCCTGGCTCGCGATGACCGTCGCGAGCGTGGCCAGCACGACGACCGGGTAGACCACCCACTCCGGCCCGGGCACCATCCGGAAGAACGGGTTGACGGCCGCCGCCGGCTCGGCGATGATGAGCGCGCCCTGGCCGAAGTAGTTGAGCAGCAGGCTCGGCAGCACGACGGTGAACCAGGCCAGCCGGATCGGGCGGATGCCGAAGTGGCCCATGTCCGCGTAGAGCGCCTCGCCGCCGGTGACGGCGAGGAAGACCGAGCCGAGCACGAGGATGCCGGCCA
>JBBSQZ010000043.1:0-16333 GCA_038243565.1 Rhodothermales bacterium
CGTCGTTGAAGCAGCCGGCGAACGTCGGGTGGAGCGGGTCGTGCAGGTCGATCGCGTGGAAGCCGCGCACGTTGCACGCCGGTGGCAGGCCTGTCCCCTGCGGGCGGAAGCCGACGGCGTAGGCGAAGCCGGTCGCCTCGTTCACGACGACGTTGTGGGCCGATCCGATGCGCGTGTAGCGCGCGTCGGCCGTGAACGTCCGCGTGGCATTCTCGCTCAGGCCGCGCAGGTGCTCGAGATCGAAGATCTGCATCCCGTGGTTGGAGGCCTCGGAGACGATGACCGCGTAGTGCCCGATCGTCTTCACGTCGCGCCACGACGAGCTCGTCGTCGCCGACGGGAGGCGGCCGAGCACGCGCGGCGCCGTCGGCACGGTCACGTCGACGAAGGCGGTCCCGTTGTGGAGGCCGACGATGGCGTACTCGTGGCCGTCGGCGGGGTCGGCCCAGCCCCAGATGTCGTTGGCGCAGATGTACGGGTAGGGCTGCGTGCACTGGCCGGCGGGTGCTGATCCCATCGCCTGCGTCGTGACGCGCCCGAGCGCGTCGATGCCGGAGCACGGAAAGGCCATCCCGCCGATCGTCGCGGTGCCGTTGGTGCAGACGCCAGTCTGCGCGGCGGCAGGGCTCGAAAACGCCGCGGCGGAGACGACCGCGGCGGCGAGGAGGGCGAGGCGCATCTGCATCGGTCTGGCGGAGGTGCCGCGATCGGGCATCGGCTCCGGGGTTGTGTGTGATCTATGGTACGTCCAAAACGCGTCGGTGCGAAACGACGCCGCCGCGGCCCGAGTGCCGCGGCGGCGAGGAAGGTCAGCGGCCTCCGGCGGCGGCGCCCGTCTCGCGCGAGACGCGGAGCACGTCCGGCTGCAGGATGAACAGCCCGTTGTTGATGTCGTTCGCGATGACGATGCCCGAGCGGAAGTACGGGTAGTTGGACCACTGCCCGTTGAACTGCGCCGTCGTGGACTGCGGGTAGGTATCGAAGAAGGCGACCTCCTCCATGCGGCCCTGCGCGATCGTCCGCGTGTCGACGATGCGCAGGCCGGACTCGTAGTTGGACTGGTACGCGAGCCCGTCGCGGATGTAGAGGTTGTGGTCGATCGTCGTCAGGCCCGAGTCGTAGTTGAACACGAACTCGGGGTTGTCGAGGTCCGAGACGTCGAAGACCATCGAGCGCTGGAACGGGACGAGGCCGTTCTGCTCGTCGAGCTCGTCGTTGCCGACGAGGTAGTGGCGGTCCTCCGTAAACCACGCCTGGTGCGTGTAGGCGTCGTTGGGGTAGGCCGCCTGCGAGATCGTCCGGACGTGCGCCTTGTCGGTCACGTCGAAGAACGTCATGACGTCCTCGTTGGCGCCGACGCAGATCTCGCGGCCGGTGTAGTCTGCGTCGGGCCCGTCGTAGACGATGCACTGCCCGTCGTGGGTGTAGCCCGGCGCCGTGACCGGCGAGGCGTCCTTGTCGACGTCCGAGAAGCAGGCGGCGAAGGTCGGGTGGACCGGGTCCTGGATGTTGATCGCGTGGAAGCCCGGCGCGGAGCAGGACGCCGGCAGGTCCGCGCCGCGCGAGGTCGCGCCGACGGCGTAGGCGAAGCCCGTCGCCTCGTTGATGACGAGGTTGTGGACGTTGGTGACGCCGGTGTAGCGCGCGTCGGCGGTGAAGCGGCGGTCCGGGTCGGCGGTGAGGCCGCGAAGGTGGGCGAGGTCGAAGACCTGCATCCCGTGGTCGCGGGCTTCGGAGACGATGAACGCGTGGTCGTGGTAGACCTTGATGTCGCGCCAGACCGTCGCGACGGTCGCCGTCGGGAGCTTTCCGAGCAGCACTGGCGCCGTCGGGTTCGTCACGTCGACGAAGAAGGTGCCGTCGCTCAGGCCGACGAGCGCGTACTCGTGGTTCGTCGTCGGGTCGGTCCAGCCCCAGATGTCGTTGCCGGAGCGCGGCGCGCCCATCGCGCTCAGCGGGACGTGCGCGAGCAGGGCGACGCCCTTGCAGTCGTACGGGCCGTCGGCCACGGCGCCGGCCTCGGTCGGCGCGGGCGTCGACTTGCCTCCCACGCACGGCGCGCCGGCCTGCACGACCGGCGGCAGGCCCGCCGCCTCGGGCTGCGTCGTCGGCCCGCCGGGGACGGTGCCGGTCTCGGTGCCCGCCTCGACGGGGAGGGTCTGGGCGCAGCCCGCCGCGAACAGCGCGAGGGCGAGCGGGAGGGCGCGGGTCAGGAAGGGGGTCATGGGCGCGAGGGGAACGCGGGTAAGGACTTAGCAGCCGTCAAGCTACGACGCCGAGGGCTGATTTCGGTCCGAGGCGCTCCCGGAATCGGAGCTGCCCGAGGCAGCAGGCGGGGCGGCCGGCGCGCCGGCCCCGGCCCCGCGAGCAGGATCCGAGACTTCGAAGCGGTTGCGCTCGCGGCTCTTACGCACGTGGTGCGGGTCGAACACGCGCCCGTTCATGGCGACGTAGACGCCCGGCGGCAGCGTCTGCACGGCGGCCACGGCAAAGCCGACGTTGAACTCGGCGTCGGACGCCTTGAAGCGCGCCGGCGTGAGCGACCCGACGAAGACGACGGTCTTGGCGGCGCCGGCGGCGTCCTCGGCGAGCGCCTCGGCGACGGTCCGCGCCGTCGCCGCCATCGTGTCCGTCCCGTGCGTGACGATGATGCGGCTCGCGTCCGTGGCGCGAACGCGCTCGGCGACGAGCGCGCGGTCGGCGTCGGTCATCTCGAGGCTGTCCTTGCGCAGCAGCGTCTCGACGGTCGTCTCGGCGGCGACGCCCGCCGCGCGCAGGATGTCCGCGATCTGCGGCTCGCCGACCTCGTACGCGGACTCGGCGTCGAAGTAGACCTTGTCGATCGTGCCGCCCGTCGTCAGGATGTGGAGCATGTCGGGGAGTGGCGAAGGGGAAATAGGAAATGGGCCGAGGCGCCGCGGGTTGATCCAACGCCATCGCCCGCCCGATCCACCGACCGACCCGTAGAGATGCCCCGCCGGGGCGTCTTGCGTTCCGGCAGCCACCCGAGAGCGGTTCGCATCACGGCGCCGCGATCCGCGCCGCGTCCAGCGCCGTGGCGACGGCGTCGTAGGTCGCCCGCGCCTCGGCAGGGTCGCTGGCGAGGCGCGCCTGCCGGTCCCGCAGGTCGTCCGCAGAGAGGCCGTGTGCGGCGAGGGCGACGGCCCGGAGGCTGTCCAAGGCAGCGTCGCGCCGCGCCGGGGCGGCGAGCGCCGCCCGCGCCGCGGCGATCTGCACGTCGGCGAGCACGTCGACGAGGCTGGAGTCCACGGGGACGGCGTCGGGCGCGCCCGTCCCGGTCACCGGCGGCTCCGAGCAGCCGGCGAGGAGGAGGGCGAGCAGCGCCGCGGCACGCGTCACGCCGGCGCCTCGACCTCCATCCGGAGCAGGTGCGCCGCGTAGGTCTTGCCCTGCGCGTCGAGCTTCAGCGAGACCGTCCCGCCGCCGCCGAGCGCGCCGTGCAGCAGGAAGTTCAGGGCCGACAGGTTGGGCAGCTCGAACCGCTCGACCGCGCCGTCGACGCGCGGCCCGAAGTGGGCCTTCACGCGCTCGGCTGTGACGGTCTCGCGGAGCCAGTCGAAGTGCGCCGGGTCGCGCGCGATGAGGCCGACGTTGACGGCGTCGCCCTTGTCGCCGGAGCGGCCGTAGCAGAGGTCGAGGAGTTGAGGCATGGGGGATGGGGCATGAGGGATGGGTCAAACTACGGGTCGAGCCCCGACGCCCCGAGCGATTCCCCCATGCCCCATCCCTCTTGCCCCATGGCCCTCACGGGATGAGCTTGTTCAGCGGATACTCGATGAAGCCCTCGGCGCCCAGGCGCTTGAGCTCCGGGATCAGCGTCCGCACGACGCGCTCCTCGACGATCGTCTCGACGGCGACCCACTCGTCGGAGAAGAGCGGCGAGATCGTCGGGTTGCGCAGCGCCGGCAGCTTCTCGACGACCGAGGACAGCACGTCGCGGCGGACGTTCATCTTGAGGCCGACGCGGCCCTCGGCGCGGATCGCGCCCTCCATCAGCAGCGCCAGGTTCTCGATCTTCTGCCGCTTCCACGGGTCCGCCCACGCCGCGTGGTTGGCGATGAGCTGCGTGTTGGACTCGAGGATCGTCTCGACGATGCGCAGATTGTTGGCGCGCAGCGAGGAGCCCGTCTCGGTCACCTCGACGATCGCGTCGACGAGCTCGGGCGCCTTCACCTCGGTCGCGCCCCACGAGAACTCGACGTCCGCCGTGACGCCGTTGGAGGCGAGCCAGCGCCGCGTGAGCTCGACGACCTCGGTCGCGATGCGCTTGCCCTCGAGGTCCTTCACGGACTGGATGTCGGAGTCGTTCGGCACCGCGAGCACCCACCGCACGGGCCGCATGGACGCCTTCGAGTAGATCAGGTCGGCCACGACGTGGACGTCGGCCGACGTCTCGGACACCCAGTCGAGCCCGGTGATGCCGGCGTCGAACACGCCGTCCTCGACGTAGCGCGCCATCTCCTGCGCGCGGACGAGCATCGCCCGCATCTCGTCGTCGTCGGTGGAGGGGAAGTAGGAGCGCTCGCGGACGGAGAACGCGTAGCCGGCCTTGCGGAGCAGGTCGAAGGTGGAGTCCTGGAGGCTGCCTTTGGGAAGGCCGAGGCGAAGTTGCTGGGACACAGAAAGGGAGGTTGAAGGGTGGAGAGGTGGAAGGGAAAATCAGGCTGGGGGGCCGCGGTCGGTTTCAGCGACGACGCCCGGCGGAACCGCCACGCCGTAGGGGCACGGCGTGCCGTGCCCACCGGTCACGACGGCACCGCGCCCGTCACCGAGGCGCCGGATGAGACGCCGGTTTTCAGCGCCCGCACCCAGTCCGCGACGGCCGCGCGCCGCGATGACGCATCGTGGGACGCGTCAGACCAGAGCGCCTCGACGTGCTCGATGAGCGCCGAGCCGACGATGACGCCGTCGGCGTGGGGCGCGAGGCGCGCCGCGTCGGCGGGCGTGCGGATGCCGAAGCCGACGAGAAGCGGGTTCGAGACGAGCGCCCGCGAACGGTCCAGGTAATCCGTTATTGCACCGGATGAATCGAGCGAGCCGCCCGTCAGGCCCGGCGACGAGACGGCGTAGACGAAGCCCGTCGACCGCGCGTCGACGGCGCGGACGCGCGCCTCGGGCGTGTTCGGCGCTACGAGATACGTCATGCCAAGGCCGGCCGCGGCCGCGTCGGCATCCAGGAGGTCGCCTTCGGACGGCGGCAGGTCGGGCAGGATGAGCCCGGAGACGCCCGCGGCCGCCGCATCCCGGCAGAACGCCGCGACGCCGTAGCGCAGGACCGGGTTGACGTAACCCATCAGCACGAGCGGCACGCCGGGATGCCGGCCCGCAAACGCCTCGGCCGTGCGGAACGCGTCGGCCATGCGGACGCCGTGGCCGAGCGCGCGCGCCGCGGCGCGCTGAATGGGAAGGCCCTCGGCGAGCGGGTCCGAGAACGGCATCCCGAGCTCCACGAAGTCCGCCCCCGCGTCGGCGCACGCGTCGAGCACGTCGGCCGTGCCGGCGGGGTCGGGGAAGCCGTTGGTGACGAACAGGCCGAGCGCGGGCTGCCCGGCGTCGCGGAGGGCGGAGAGGTGGCGGTTGAGGGAGTTCAAATGCGGTTTAAGGTTTAATGCTTAAGGTTGATGCGGCACGCATTAAACGTTAAACCTTAAACCGCATTTCTTCTCCGATCATCGCCATGTCCTTGTCGCCGCGGCCCGAGACGTTCAGCACGAGAATGGCGTCCTCGGCGAGCGTCGGCGCGAGGCGCTCGAGCAGCGCCACGGCGTGGGCCGTCTCGAGGGCCGGGATGACGCCCTCGAGGCGAGACAGGAGCGCGACGCCCGCGAGCGCCTCGGCGTCCGTCACGGCGTGGTATGTCACGCGGCCTGCGTCCTTGAGGTACGCGTGCTCCGGCCCGACGCCGGGGTAGTCGAGGCCGGCGGAGATCGAGTGCGGCAGCGTCACCTGCCCGGCGTCGTCCTGCAGGAGGTACGACATCGAGCCGTGGAGCACGCCCGGCGCGCCGAGCGTGAGCGTCGCGGCGTGGCGTTTGTCGAGGCCCTCGCCGCCCGCCTCGGCGCCAAAGAGCGCCACGTCGTCGTCCAGGAACGGGTAGAAGATGCCCATCGCGTTGGAGCCGCCGCCGATGCAGGCGAAGACGGCGCCCGGCGTGGCACGGCCGGTCTGCTCGAGGAGCTGCTCGCGCGTCTCGTCGCCGATGACGCGCTGGAAGTCGCGGACCATCGCCGGGTACGGGTGCGGGCCGACGACCGAGCCGATGCAGTAGAACGTGTCGTCGGGGTTCGAGACCCAGTCGCGGAAGGCCTCGTTGGTGGCGTCCTTGAGCGTCTGCGAGCCGCTCGTCGCCGGGCGCACCTCGGCGCCCAGGAGGCGCATCCGGAGCACGTTGAGGTGCTGCCGCTCGATGTCCTCGGCGCCCATGTAGACGATGCACGGCAGCCCGAAGTGCGCGCAGACGGTGGCGGTGGCGACGCCGTGCTGGCCGGCGCCCGTCTCGGCGATGATGCGCTGTTTGCCCATCCGCCGCGCGAGCAGGATCTGCCCGACCGTGTTGTTGATCTTGTGCGCGCCGGTGTGGCAGAGGTCCTCGCGCTTGAGCAGCACGCGGCGGCCCACGTGCGCGGAGAGGCGCGGCGCGGGCGTCAGCGGCGTCGGCCGGCCGACGTAGTCGCGGAGCAGGCCGCGGACCGCGACCCAGAACTCAGGATCGGCCTTCGCGGCGTCCCACGCGGCGTTCAGCGCGTCGAAGGCGGGGGCCAGGATCTCGGGGACGAACGCGCCGCCGTAGGCGCCGAAGCGGCCGCGGGCATCAGGAAGTGTGTCGCTAACGGGGGATGTCACAGGAATGCAGTTTGGAGTTTGGAGTTTGAAGTTTTCTGAGCCCGGATCTTCGCCCACCGTCTACTTGCCACTGGCCTCGAGCACCTCCATCGCCTCGAAGAAGGCAGACAGCTTGTCGAGGTCCTTCACGCCCGGGCTCGTCTCGACGGACGACGACAGGTCCACGGCGTAGGGCCGCATCGTGTGGACCGCCTCGGCGACGTTCGTAGCCGAGATGCCGCCGGCGAGGAACACGTCGGCCTCGGAGGCGAGGGCGCGGGCGACGCGCCAGTTGAAGCTCTCGCCGGTCCCGCCGAAGAGGCTCGTCGTGCTCGTGTCCAGCAGCAGGAAGTCGACGACGTCGAGGTACGGCTCGGCCATCGCGCGGACCTGCTCGGCCGAGGCGTCGTGCGTCACGGGGATCGCCTTGATGACGGGCACGTCGATCGCGGCGCACGTCTCGGGCGTCTCGTGGCCGTGGAGCTGCGCGAGCCGGAAGCCGACCTCCGCGCAGCGCGCGTTCACCGCCTCGGCCGTCTCGTTCACAAAGACGCCGACGGGCAGCGGCCCCGCGACCCACGCCAGGATCTCGCGCGCGACGGCCGGCTCGACGTAGCGCGGGCTGCCCGGGTGCTGGATGAAGCCCAGGAAGTCGGCGCCGGCCGCGGCGCAGAAGCGGGCGTCGTCGAGGCGCGTGATGCCGCAGATCTTGGTTTTCGTCATGGGGACTGGGAAGTGGGAAATGGGGAATGGGGTGTTTGGACTGGAGTCAGACAGTCGCCATTCCCTAGTCGCCAGTCCCCCGGCGCGCCAGCGCGACGGCCGTCTCGCGGCGGAGGGCGGCGAGGGCGCGGCCGGGCTCCGGCGCGCGCATGAAGGCCGTGCCGACGAGGAAGGCGTCGGCACCGGCGGCGCGCAGGCACGCGGTGTCCTCAGCGGTGCGGATGCCGCTCTCGGCGACGCGGACGATCCGCTCGGGCAGCAGCGGGAAGACGGCCTCGGCACGTCCGAGGTCTACGTCGAACGTGTGCAGGTCCCGGCTGTTGACGCCGACGACGGCGAGGCGGTCGAGGTCGAGGCCGTCGAGCTCGCTCGGCTCGTGAATCTCGACGAGTACGCCGAGGCCGAGGTCGGTCGCGGCGTCGTGGAGGTCGTGCAACTCGGACGGGTCTAGCGCCGCGGCGATGAGCAGGACGGCGTCGGCGCCGTACGCCCGCGCCTCGGCGAGCTGGTAGTCGCTCACGACGAAGTCCTTGCGCAGCAGCGGCAGGTCGACGGCCTGGCGGACGGCGGCGAGGTGCTCGAGCGATCCCTTGAAGTGCGTCGGCTCCGTGATGACCGAGAGGACGGCGGCGGCGGCGGCGCGGTACTGCTGCGCGATGGCGGCCGGGTCGTACTCGCGGCGCAGCTCGCCCTCGGACGGGCTCGCGCGCTTGATCTCGGCGATGAACGCCGGGCCGTCGGGGCGGCGGAGGGCGCGGGCGAGGCCGAGCGTCGGGGCGTGGAACGCCGAGCGCTGCTCGAGCGCCGCGACGGGCACGCGGGCCTGCCGCTGCCGGACGAGCGCGCGCGTGTCGGCCAGAATCTGGTCGAGAAATGTCGTGGTCTGGGTCATCGCGCCACCTCGGCGGGAACGTCGTGGGAGAAGGCGACGAGGGCGTCGAGCGCACGGAGGGCGCCGCCCGAGGCGATGCTCCCGCGCGCGGCGTCGAGGCACGCCGCGAGGCCGTCGAACTCGGCCGAGGCGAGCAGCGCGTACGCTGCGTTGAGGACCACGACGTCCGCCTGCGGACCCGAGGTGCCGCGGAGCACGTCGCGCACGATCTCGGCGTTCTCGCCCGGCGTCCCGCCCTGGAGCGCGGCTGCCGAGACGCGGGCGAGGCCGTACTGCTCGGGCACGACGGTCTGCTCGAGGAGCCCGCCGCCGAAGGCGTGCGAGCCCGTCTGGTAGACCGACGTCGGCGAGGTCGTGGACAGCTCGTCGAGCCCGTCGTGGGCGTACACCACCACGACGTGCTCGCTCCCGAGGCGCATCAGGATCGCCGCCATCTGGCGCGCGACGACGTCCGAGAAGGCGCCGACGAGCTGCCGCCGCACGCCGGCGGGGTTGCACAGCGGGCCGAGGATGTTGAAGGCGGTCCGCACGCCGAGCGCCTTCCGCACCGGGCCGACGAAGCGCAACGCGGGGTGGTACTCGGGCGCGAGCAGGAAGCAGATGCCCGTCTCGCGGAGGCAGGCCGCCGCCTCGGCCGCGCCCATGCCGGTCCGCACGCCGAGCGCGTCGAGCACGTCGGCGGAGCCGGAGAGCGACGAGACGCCCTTGTTGCCGTGCTTCGCGACGGGCACGCCGGCCCCGGCGACGACGAAGCTCGCGGCGGTCGAGATGTTGAACGAGCCCGAGTGGTCGCCGCCGGTCCCGCAGAGGTCGACCGGGTTGAGGCCGCCGGTGTCCACCGGGACCGCGTAGCGGCGCATGACGCGGGCGAAGCCGGTGAGCTCGTCGAGCGTCTCGCCCCGCGCGCGGAGGCCGAGCAGCAGGCCCGCGATCTGCTCCGGCGCGGCCTCGCCGCGGAGCATGCAGTCCATGGCCTGCCCGGCCTGCGCTTCGGTCAGCGTCTCGCCCTCGGCGACGAGTTGGAGGAGGGGTTTCAAGGTTGAGGGGTAGAAGGGTTGAAGGGGAAAGGCGATGGCGGGCTGTCGGCTTCCTGGCTGTTCGTGCTCGGGTCGTAGAGTTCGAGGGGGTCCGAGACGCCGGCTCGGGTGAGAAGATGCCGGATGAGCCCTGCAAGGGCGGCTCCGATGCGGCGGCAGAGCGTGGTGAGGCGTTCGAACTCGTCGGTTTCGACATACCGCTGGTCGAGCGCGAGGTAGAGCTGGGACCGGACCTCGGCGCACGACGCCTTGGCGATCGTCAGAAAGCGGGCGAAGTCGCGGGGCGACGACCGCTCGTGGCCTTCCGCGATGTTGGACGTGATCGAGATGCACGCACGCCGAATCTGATCCCTCAGCGCGAAGTCCCGAGCGAACGACTCCTGCCGCGTCAGGGCATACGCGTCCCGCGTCAACTCCCGACCGCGTTGCCACGCCTCGATGTCCTCGAACCGCTTGAAGGTGCTCATCGCCTTTCCCCTTCAACCCCTGCACCCTTCAACCCTTCAACCCAGTTCGAGACGATCCGCCCGCCCTCCGTCGTCAGGATCGACTCGGGGTGGAACTGGACGCCCGTCACCGGATGCGCGCGGTGCCGCAGGCCCATCACGACGCCGTCGGCCGTCTCGGCCGTGATTTCGAGGCAGTCCGGCAGGCTGGTGCGGTCGACGACGAGCGAGTGGTAGCGCGTCGCCACGAAGTCCGGGGCGACGTTCTCGAAGAGGCCCTGGCCGCCGTGCCGGATGCGGCTCGTCTTGCCGTGCATGAGCGTCTCGGCGTGAACGACGCGACCGCCGTAGACCTCGCCGATGGCCTGGTGGCCGAGGCAGACGCCCAGGATGGGGACGCTCGGGCCAAGCTCCCGGATGAGCGCCTCGCTGATGCCGGCGTCGGCGGGGCGGCCGGGGCCGGGCGAGATGAGAATGCCCGCCGGCGCCATCGCCGCCACGTCCGCCACCGTCACCGCGTCGTTGCGGACGACCTGCACGTCGGCCGTGCACGCCGCCACGAGGTGGACGAGGTTGTATGTGAACGAGTCGTAGTTGTCGACGACGAGGATCATGGGGGGATGGTTGGAAGGCTTGAAGGGAAGACGTTTGGAGAAGGGAGAGTGCAGTGGAATCAGAAAATGTCGAGCCCTCTTCAAACTCCAAACTTCAAACTCTACCGAGCGAGAGGCTTTAAGGGGTACTGCGGTTCGCCTCACCTCAGTCCGACGGCGTCTCGGACGCGCTCCATCACGGACTCAGCGCGCGCCTGCGCCGCCGCGGCGCCGCGGTCGAGCGCGTCTCGGACGGCCTCGGGGCGCGCCTCGAGGCCGCGGCGGCGCTCGCGCGCCTCGGCGAAGTGGTCCGTGATGAGGGTGGTGAGCGCGGCCTTGGCGTGGCCGTAGCCGTAGCCACCGGCCCGGTAGGCCGCCGCGATCTCGTCCCGCTGCGCGTCTGGCGCGAACAGCTTGAGAAGCGCGAAGACGTTGTCGGCGTCCGGGTCCTTCGGGTCCTCGAGCGGCGTCGAGTCCGTGACGATGGCGGCGACGGCCTTCTTGAGCGCCTTCCCGTCGTCGAAGAGGCCGATGGTGTTGCCGTAGCTCTTGGACATCTTGCGCCCGTCCGTGCCCGGCACCACGGCCGCGTCGTCGAGGATCATCGGCTCGGGGATCGGGAAGGTCTCGCCGAAGGTCTGGTTGAAGCGGCCGGCGAGGTCGCGCGCGATCTCGAGGTTCTGCTTCTGGTCCGCCCCGACCGGCACGACGAGCGGGCGCTCGGGGTCCGAGTAGACGAGGATGTCGGCGGCCTGCAGCACCGGGTACGTGAACAGGCCGGCGTTGGCGTCGAGGCCCTGCTGGACCTTGTCCTTGAAGGCGACGGCCTTCTCGAGGCCACTCTTGGGCATGAGGCAGAGCAGGATCCACGCGAGCTCGGCCGTCTGGGGGACGCGGCTCTGGGCGAAGAGGTGCGCCTTCTCGGTGTCGAAGCCCAGCGCGAGGTAGTCGAGGGCCACGTTGTGCGCGCTGCGGCGCAGCGCCTCTGGATCGCGGACGGTCGTGAGGGCGTGGTAGTCGGCGAGGAACACGAACGCCTCGGCGCGGCGCGCCGCGTCGTTGGCGAGCGCGATGTGCTGGCGCAGCGCGCCGAAGTAGTTGCCGAGGTGCAGCGTGCCGGACGGCTGCACGCCCGAGACGACGACGGGAAGGGACGCCATGGAGCGGAGCAGGGGAACAGCCCGTAGGGACACGGCTTGCCGTGTCCGCACCCGAGCGACAGACAGGAACGACGCGCGGGCGTCAGCCGCGGCGCACGGTGGACGTGAGGTCCCGCAGGACGCCCAGGCGCTGGTCCGACGCGGCGGCGTTGTGGCCGAGGATGGCGCGCGTGCGCTCCTGGTGGTGGACGACGTCGACCTCGGTGCGGAGGGCGGCGCCGAAGTCGCGCTCGCGGTCGGCCAGCGTGTAGAGGCGCTCGGCGTCGGTGTCGCCCATCGAGACCGGCGCGCGGCCGAGGCCCGCCGGCGGCGTCGCCCCGAAGCTGAGCAGCGTCTCGGACATCTTGGACACCTCGGTCCGGAGCAGAGGCATCATCGCCTCGACGCTGGTGCGCGCGGGTCCGGGCGTGAGCCCGGCGAGCGCGCCGCGGTACGCCTCGAAGAGGTCGATGTGGCGCTCGGCGACGGGCAGCACGCGCTCGGCGCTCTCGGCGCGGGTCGCGTAGCGGCCGGCGCCGCCTTTGTTGAGAATCGGTCGGAGAGCCTGGAACATGGGAGGAGGGGACTGGGGAATAGGGACTGGGGACTGATAAGGAAACCGGGAGGCATTGGCCAGTCCCCATTTCCCATTCGCCAGTCCCCTAAACGAGGTCTTCTGTGGCCGCCCGCATCGCGGCGAACAGCGCGGCGGCCTTGGCGTGCGTCTCGGCGTGCTCGGCCGCCGGGTCGGAGTCGGCGACGATGCCGGCGCCGGCCTGGACCGAGGCCGTCTGGTTGCCCTCGGCGTCTTCGGTGACGAGCAGCGTCCGGATGGCGATGCACGTGTCGAGGGCGCCGTCGAAGCCCGCGTAGCCGACGGCGCCGGCGTACGGCCCGCGGCGGACGGGCTCGAGGGCGTCGATGAGCTCCATCGCGCGCACCTTGGGCGCGCCCGAGACGGTGCCGGCGGGAAAGCACGCCGCGAGCACGTCGAGCGCGTCGCGGCCCTCGACGTCGCCCGAGACGGACGAGACGAGGTGCATCACGTGCGAGAAGCGCTCGACCTCGGCGTAACGGTCCACGCGGACCGAGCCCGGCCGGCTCACGCGGCCGACGTCGTTGCGGCCGAGGTCGACGAGCATGAGGTGCTCGGCGCGCTCCTTGGGGTCGGCGAGGAGCTCCTCGGCGAGCGCGTCATCGTCGGCGGGCGTCGCGCCGCGGCGGCGCGTGCCGGCGATCGGCAGCACCACGGCACGCCGCTCGCCGCCGTTTTCGGGACGCGGGTCGACGCGCGTCAGGACCTCCGGGCTGGAGCCGACGAGCGTGAAGTCGCCGCCGGGATCGTCGAGGCCGTCGATGTCGAGGTAGAAGAGGTACGGGCTCGGGTTGACCTGCCGGAGCGCGCGGTAGAGGTTGAAGCGGTCGCCGGTGAACGGCATCGCGAAGCGCTGCGAGAGGACGACCTGGAAGATGTCGCCGTCGACGATGTGCTGCTTGGCCGTCCGCACGGCGGCCTCGAAGTCGTCCTTCGAGACGCTCGGCGTGGGGGCGTCGGCGAGGAGGCAGACCGGGTCGCCGGGCTCGGGGAACGAGAAGTCGAGCTCTTGCTCGAGGTCCTCGATGCGCTCGGTCGCGTCCTGGTAGGCCGCCTCGAGGTCCGTGTCCTCGCCGACGAAGGCCGTCGCCATGAGGACGACCTGGTGGCGGACGTGGTCGAAGGCGGCGAGGGTGTCGTAGAAGCCCCACACGGCGTCCGGCAGCCCGAGCGCGTCCGGCGGGCCGACCGGCAGCGCCTCGACCTGCCGCACGGCGTCGTAGCCGGCGTAGCCGACGGCGCCGGCCGTGAGGCGCGGCAGCCCGTCCACGCGCGCCTGCTCGACGCGGCCGAGGACGCGGGCGAGCGCCTCGAAGATGGACCCGCGCTCCGTCTCGACGCCGTGCGGCGCGCCGTCGCCGTAGACGGCGCCGCCGGGGCGGTGCAGGCTCACCCGGTCGCCGCGGCTCTCGACGACGAGGTACGGGTTCTTGCCGAGGAACGAGTACCGCCCGAGGTGCTCGCCGCCCTCGACCGACTCGAGCAGGAAGCCGAACGAGCCGGGGTCGCGCAGCTTGAGGAACGCCGCGACGGGCGTCGTCAGGTCTGCCGAGTGCCGCCGGAAGACGGGCACGGCGAGGCGCCGGCCGTCGGCGGGCAGCTGCGTGCGGACGATGTCGGCGAAGGCGGCGAAGGTCACGAAAAAAGGGATTGGGGACTGGGGACTGGGAGGTGGGGGTCCAATCGCATCAGATGCTCAACTCTGGAACCTCAAACCTTAGACCTCAAACCTGCATTCAACAAAAAAGCCCCCCGCTCGGCGTGAACGGTGGGGCTGCAATCCGGGCCGCTGAGGTCAGGCCACAGGCCTGACGCGGTCCGCCCACCGGAGCGTGCCATGCCAGTGCGGCCAGGAGCAGGGGCGGAGCGTCGTCGTCATGCGGGCAAGGTACGGCGCCGCAGCGCGGCGCGGCAAGCGTCAGAGCGCCTCGGGCGGGGCGGAGCCGAGGTCGAGGCCGAGCACCTGGGCGAGGCGCGCGTCGTACTGGTACGGGTCCGTGAACGTCCGCAGCGCGCCGTCCGCATCGGCGGTCGCGGTGAAGTAGACGAACTGCGCGCGGAACGGGTGCTCGAGACGGACGCCGCGGCGCGGGCCGCGGCGGTACGCCGCCTCGGCCTCGCCCGGCGTCCAGCCGTTGACGGTCGTCAGGAGGTACTCGGCGAGCTTCTCCGGCGCGCCGGCCTGCACGCAGCCGCTCGACATCGACGAGCCCGATCCATCCGCCAGAGTCCACCGCTTGTTGGTGTCGTGGATGAGGATCGCGTACGGGTTGTGCATCAAGAACTTCACCCGGCCGAGCGGATTCGCGGCGCCGGGGCGCTGCACGAAGCGGAAGCCCGCGATCGAGAGCGAGTCCCACGGCACGAGCCGGCTGTCCACCGACCGGCCGTTGCGGAACACATCGACGCCCTGCCGATGCAGCGCGAGGCTGTCGCGGCGCGCCTGCGCGAAGAGGCCCGGCGCGAGCGACGCCGGCACGTACCACGCCGGCTGGAACTCGACCGTGTGGACCGAATCCGCGATGACGGGCGTCGTCCAGCCCGTCGTGAGGGCGGAGCCGACGTTGACCGGCATCTGCAGCATCGTCTCGACGGCCCCAGTCTCGACGTGCTCGACGCGCATCTCGAAGGCCGCGATGTTGACCCAGATGTAGTCGTCGCCGAACGCGTCGGGCAGCCAGCGCCAGCGCTCGAGGTTCAGGGCGAGGCGCGCGCGCAGCGCGGCGGGGTCGGCGTTGAGCAGGCGCGTCGCCGTCGAGTCCAGCGCGCGGTCGACGGGCAACTTGCGGGCGGTTTCGAAGCGGCCGAGCGCCGTCGCAAGCGAGTCGTCGAAGAGGTACGGCTCGGGGCGGTCCCACGCGTCGAGGGTGTCGGCGCGCAGGAAGCCGTAGGCCGTGAGGCGCTCGCGGAGGTGCGGCACGCGGACCGACCGGCCGCCGACGGCGAGCGCCGGGCCGGCGGGGATCGGGGCGAGGTCGGTGCGGAGCGCCTCGAGGCGCGCGCGGAGGCGGCGGTAGCCGGCCTGCTGCGGGCGCAGCCCGTCGAGCGCGCGCGCGATGCGCGCCGCGTCGCCGGTCTTCAGAGCGCCCTCGAGCGCCTCGAAGGCCACGTCGGCGCTGTCGCGGACGAACGGAAACCAGGTGCCGGGGTACAGCGCCGTCGGCGAGGCGCGGCGGCCGCGGAGGGCGTCGCCGAGGCGCAGCGTCGCGTCGGCGATCGCCACGTCGGCCTGCGCGAGGAGCGCGGGGCGCGGGTCATCCAGGGTGTCGCGTGCGGCGTCGTCGAGGCTGACCCAGAGCGCCTCGGCACGGGAGAGTGCGGAGACGGCCCGTCCGGCGTCGCCGGCGCGGACGTTCGCTGTGGAGATGCCATCGAGCGGAGCGGCGAGGACGAGCGCCGCAGCGGCGGAGCGCTGCTTCAAGGCGGTGAACAGCGGCGCGCGGTCCGATCCGTAGAGCGCCGCGGTTGCCGGGTGCAGTGCGGCCGGGCTGGAGAGGACGGCCGCGACCGACGCCGAGACGGCGGCGCGGTCGGGCGCGGAGGCACCGCGGTCGAAGAGACCGTCGAAGATGCCCCAACCGAGGACGACGGCGAGAACCAGAGCGGAGAGTGAGTGCAGGTGCACGGGGCGGGGGAGAGGCGGGGGACCAAGACTAACGAACGCGCGGCGCCGGGTGGTCCGCAGGTCGCGCCGAAACGCCCGAACTCGCTCGGTTCGCACAGTCCGTGGGTCGGGGTTCACCGGCGTCATGTCTCCGACGGCCTTCTTGCCTGGGGCCGCTCGTGCCCAGAGGTGCTCAGCCGTTCGCCGGCGCCTCGGCGCCGATGGTCGCCAGCGTCGGCGCCGCGGGGGCGAGGCCGAGCGCCTCGGCGAGGCGCCCGTCGCGGTTGTAGACGTCCGGGAACGTCGTGACGCGGCCGGCAGCGTCGGCGGTCGCGGTGAAGTAGGCGATGTGGACCGGGATGCGGCGGTCCAGCTTCACGTCGTCGAGGCGCCACGGGCCGGCGAAGTAGGCGTCGACGCGGGACGCGGGCCAGCCGTTGGCGCGCGAGAGGACCTGCACC